>DASTIS010000077.1:0-15195 GCA_035717365.1 Rhodanobacteraceae bacterium | reverse complement strand
CCCGCAGCATAACCGCACGGCCGCTGGACACGGAGTGCACCCCGCTTCTCTACGCGAGATCCAGCGTGCTGGTGAGGTCGCCCGGCGCGACGCCGGTGTGCGCGCGCATGCTGTGGTCCCGCAGCACGATGCCTGGCAGCGGATCGAGTCCGAACAGGCGGTTGAGCAAGCGCTGGATGGAACCGGTGTCGGCGATGGTGTGGTCCACGTATCCCTTCCTGGCGTGCGGCGAGACCACCAGTGCCGGGATCCGGGTGCCCGGTCCCCAGCGGTCGGCCCGGGGCGGCGCCACGTGATCCCACCAGCCCCCGTTCTCGTCGACGGTGACGATGGCCATGGTTTCGTCCCAGTGCGGGCCGTGTTCCAGCGCATCGATGATGCGGGCGACGTGGTCGTCGCCGGCCGTGACGTCCGAGTAGCCGGCGTGCATGTTGAGGTCGCCCTGGGGCTTGTAGAAGGTCACGGCGGGCAGGCGTCCGGCTTCGATGTCGGCAATGAACTTGTTGGTGGCAGCGTCGTTGCCGGTGCCGCCGTCGCGCAGGTGTCGCGCGCGTGCATCGGTGCCGGGCCCGAACTGCCGGAAATAATTGAGCGGCTGGTGGTGCGGCTGGAAGTCGGGGCTGACCGGAAACTTGTCGCTCAGGCCGTGGCCGCCCTTGCCGTCCAGCGCCATCTGCCACGCGCCGCCGTACCACGCCCAGTCGATGCCGCGCCCGGACAGGGTGTCGCCGATGGTGAGGTGGTGTTGCGGGGGCAGGATGTCGGGCTTGGTCAGGTCGGCCAGCAGGGGATTGTCCGGATCGCGGTTGAAGCTCGGCGCGTACGCGGGGCCGAAGGTGTTGACCGCGTGGAAATCCGGTGACAGCGCGGCCGCCGAGGCGAATTCCGGCCGCCCGTCCATGGCGCTGGCCGGAGACTCGTCCGACAGTTTGAGCCGATGACCGGTGGGGCCGTCCTCGAGCATGGCGATCCGGCCATGGGCGGGGCTGTGGTCGGCATCGGGATAGAACGGCGGCTGCGCTGCGACCAGGTATTGGTGGTTGAGGAACGAGCCGCCGAAGGCGCCCATGAAGAAGTTGTCGCACAACGTGAAGCGTTGCGCCAACCGCCACAGTTTGAAGTTGTCCGCACCGGTGGCGTAGCGGCCCATCAACAAGGCGCCGTGGTTGCCCCAGGCCACGAACATGTCGTTCCGGCCGCCGTTGATTTGCATCTGGTTGCGGTAGAACACGTGGATCGGGCTGCTGGTGACCAGTGCGTGCGGCAGCGGTGCACCATCCGGGGTACGCAGCAGCCACGGTGCGTTGGGCAGGCCGGCGATGGCATCTTCCTCGATCTGGTAGGCCTTGCCGCCGACGATTTGCCGGTGCGGCACCAGCCCTTTCCAGATGCGCGGAAGCTCGCCAAGCACACGGCCATCGCGGTCGCGCTGCAGCAGGCGTTCCGGTGGCAACGCCGACAGGGGTTGTTCGAGGCCGGGGAAATCCGCGAACAGGTTGTTGAAGCTGCGGTTTTCGAGGTAGATCACCACCACCCGCTTGATGTATCGACGCAGCGTGGCATCCGCGGTGTGGGTTCCGGAACCGCGCGGCGCGGGGACCCGGCAGCCTGCCGCCAACGCCGCCCCCGCGATCGCGAACGAGCCGAGCACGCGTCGGCGCGCGGGATTTTCGGGTTCGTCGGGTTCGCGGGGTTTCAGGGAAACGATCTTGTCGGTCATGCGTGTGGAGTCCCGCGTGCGGCGGATGGGACGCGATGATTGTGACACGCCGATTGGAGCGCGGAATGCCTACAATGGTGCCCGCTCGCCCCGCAAGGATCCATCGAAAGGAACTTCGTTGCCATGTCCGTCAGCGTCTTCGACATCTTCAAGATCGGCATCGGACCGTCGTCCTCGCACACCATCGGGCCGATGCGCGCGGCGGCGCGGTTCGTCGAACGCTGGCTGGCAGAAACCGGCGACCCCGGATCGAGTCCGGGGCAGGCTCTCGAACGGGTCGCGCGGGTGACGGTTGAACTGTACGGTTCGCTGGCCGCGACCGGGCGCGGCCACGGCACCGACAAGGCGGTAATTTGCGGACTGGAAGGACACTGGCCGGACAGGATCGACCCCGACGCGATCCCGCCGCTGCTGGAACGGGTGCGCGCGAGTGGGCGCATCCCGCTTGGGGGCACGCACGAAATCGCGTTCGACGAAAAGACCGATCTGGTCTGGAACAAGCGCCAGAAGCTGCCGTATCACGTCAACGGCATGCGCTACACCGCGTTCGATTCGAACGGCGAGGTCATCGTCAGCCGCGATTACTACTCGGTGGGCGGCGGGTTCGTGGTCAACACCGACGAGGCCGCGGCCGATCGCATCGTGGCCGACACCACGCCGTTGCCGTTTGCGTTTCATTCCGGCGACGAACTGGTTGCCCTGTGCGAACAGCACGGCATGAGCGTCGCGCAACTGATGCTCGAGAACGAAAAGGTCTGGCGCAGCGAAGCCGACATCCGCGCGGGCTTGCTGGAAATCTGGACCGCGATGCAGGATTGCGTCGCGCGCGGCCTGCGCTCGCCGGGCGAACTGCCGGGTGGCCTGCACGTCAAGCGTCGCGCGCCGGCGATGCATCGGGAGTTGAAGGATCGGCCCGAAGCTGCGGTGAAGGATCCGCTCACCGTGCTCGACTGGGTGAACCTGTACGCGCTCGCGGTGAACGAGGAGAACGCCGCCGGCGGCCGCGTCGTCACGGCGCCGACCAACGGCGCGGCCGGCATCATCCCGGCGGTGCTGCACTACTACGACCGCTTCTGCCCCAGGTCGAACGAGCAGGGGGTGATCGATTTCCTGCTCGCCGCCGGTGCGATAGGGATCCTGTACAAGGAAAACGCCTCGATCAGCGGCGCCGAAGTCGGCTGCCAGGGCGAAGTCGGTGTGGCGTGTTCGATGGCGGCAGGCGCGTTGGTCGCGGCGATGGGCGGCAACGTACACCAGGTCGAAAACGCTGCCGAAATCGGGATGGAACACAACCTGGGGTTGACCTGCGACCCGATCGGCGGGCTGGTGCAGATTCCCTGCATCGAGCGCAATGCCATGGGTTCGGTCAAGGCCATCAACGCCCAGCGCATGGCCATGAAGAGCGACGGCAAGCACCACGTCTCGCTGGACAAGGTCATCAAGACCATGCGCGATACCGGCCGCGACATGAAGGACAAGTACAAGGAAACTTCGCGTGGCGGGCTCGCCGTCAACGTGATCGAGTGCTGAAGCGCACCGCGTGCGTGTTTTCTTTTCGTGGGAGGTCGATTCCGCCAGCGGGATCATGGGCCGGCACGACATGGCCGGCACGGTCGATTCGGTGGACAAGAATGGCTTTGTCGACGTCGAGACCAGCCTGGGTGAGCTGAAGGTACATTTCCCCGGTGCCAGCCAACACCTGGAGAAGAGCGACAGGATCATCCTGCATCTGGGCTATTCGATGGATCGGTCGGCGAGCCAGTCGCCCGCCGCGCCCTCGCGCCTTGAATACCCGACCGGCGCGCGCATCGCCCCCAGTTGCCCGGCGGGCCGCCTGGGCACCGGCCATCGCTGAATGATCGGCGGCACACGCTCGCGTTGCCGCCCCGGGTGTGCTACCAATGGCGGCCTGCCAACCTTGTCCCGCGCGAGGGGCCGGCCATGTCGGCGGTGCTGCAACCTGACCCAAACCCATCCCAGTCCGCACCGGGCGCCGCGGAAACGCGCGTGTGCGCATTGCTGGTCCAGCGTGGCCGATTGAAGGGCGAGGATCTGGCGCGGGCGGAACGCCTGCTGTCGGAGGCGCCCGAAACCCGTCTGACCGCGCTGCTGGCGCGACTCGGGCTGGTGTCCGAACGCGATCTCGCGGAAGCCTGGGCGGAAACGCTGCAGCTGCCGCTGCTGTCGGCGAAGGACGCGCCGGACGCGCCGCCCGAAAGCGCACTGACGATACGCTTCATGAAGCAGTATCACGCGGTGCCGGTGGGCGAATCCGGACCGGTGTTGCGACTTGCCACATCCGATCCGGGCGACCCGTACATCGCGCACGCCGTGCAGCTCGCGTGCGGCCGGCCGGTGAGCCTGATCGCCGCGCCGCGCTCGGAGATCGACGACCTGATCGAGCGCTGGTTCGGCGCCGGGCGCAGCGCGCTCGGCACCATCGTCGAAGGCCTCGGCGAGGCCGGCGAATCGGCGTCCGGAGACGACGACATCGAACACCTGCGCGACCTTGCCTCGGAAGCACCGGTGATCCGGCTGGTGAATCTCCTGATCCAGCGCGCGGTGGAAGCGCGCGCCTCGGACATCCACATCGAACCGTTCGAGAACCGCCTGAAGGTGCGTTACCGCATCGACGGCGTGCTGCACGAGGTCGAGGCGCCGCCGGCCAGTTCCACCGCGGCGGTGATTTCGCGCGTCAAGATCATGGCGCGCATGAACATCGCCGAGCGCCGCCTGCCGCAGGACGGCCGCATCATGCTGCGCGTGCAGGGCAAGGAACTGGACCTTCGCGTGTCGTGCATCCCGACCAGCTTCGGCGAATCGGTGGTGATGCGCATCCTCGACCGTGGCAACGTGGTGCTGGATTTCGACTCGCTTGGTTTCGACGAACAAACCCTGCCGCCATTCCTGCACGTGCTGGAACGGCCGCACGGCATCCTGCTGGTCACCGGTCCGACGGGTTCGGGCAAGACCACCACGCTGTACACGGCGCTGTCGAGGATTAACACGCCCGACCGCAAGATCATCACCGTCGAGGATCCGGTCGAATACCAGATCGAAGGCATCAACCAGATGCAGGTGAAGCCGCAGATCGGGCTGGATTTCGCCGGCGCCCTGCGCTCGATCGTGCGCCAGGATCCGGACGTGATCATGATCGGCGAGATGCGCGATCTGGAGACCTGCAAGATCGCGATCCAGTCCGCGCTCACCGGGCACCTGGTGTTGTCGACGTTGCACACCAATTCCGCGGCAGGCGGCTTGACGCGCCTGCTCGACATGGGCGTCGAGGATTACCTGATCGCTTCCACCGTCAACGCAATCCTCGCCCAGCGGCTGGTGCGCCGGCTCGACCCGGCGACCGTCGAGGCCTACGAGCCGTTGCCGGAACTGGTCGCCGAGCTTGGCCTCGACCGACTCACCGACGCACGCCCGATACGCCTGTATCGACCCGGGCCGTCGGCGGACAACCCGAGCGGTTTCCGGGGCAGGCTCGCGATCATCGAACAGTTGACCATGGACGATGCGCTTCTGCGTTTGCTGATGCAGCACGCCGACGCCAGCGACATCGAACGCGCCGCGCGCGCCGGCGGCATGCACACGATGTACGAGGACGGCCTGCGCAAGGCGCTGGCAGGTTTGACGACCGTCGAAGAGGTTCTGCGCGTAACACAGGAAGCGTAGGAGCCGGCCGACGCGAAGCGTCTGCTCTTTCTTTCCCGGCGACCCAATCGAAGAATCGCGCGCCGGCGCGCTCCTACAGATATCGCATGACATCATTCCGCTACAAGGCTGTCACCCCCAGCGGCGAGACCGTGGAAGGCCGCATGGATGCCGCGTCGGTCGCGGATGTGATCGCGCACCTCCAGGAACAGGGCAACGTGCCGCTGGAGGCCGGCGACGCGGCCGGTGGCGGTTCGCTGTGGGGCGGCCTGCAGCGCAAATCGCTGGCCGGTGCCGCACTGGTCGAGTTCACCAGCCAGCTCGGGATCCTGTTGCGCGCCGGCTTGCCGCTGGATCGTGCCCTGCAGATGTTGATGGAACTTCCCGAGGGCGAACGCGCGCGCCACGTGGTCGAACGCATCCGCGACAGGGTGCGCGGCGGCGCGTCGCTGTCGCGCGCGATGGAAGAGGAACATGGCGTGTTCCCGAAGTTGTACCTCAGCATGGTGCGCGCCGGCGAAGCGGGTGGCGCGCTGGACGCGGCGCTGGCACGGCTGGCCGACTACCTGCAACGCGCGCGCAAGCTGCGCGAAAGCGTGGTCGGCGCGCTGGTGTATCCGGCGTTCCTGCTGGTCGGCGTGCTGGGCTCGCTGGTCCTGCTGCTGGCCTTCGTGTTGCCGCAGTTCGTGCCGATCTTCCATGACATGAACGTGCAGATTCCGTTGATTACGCGGGTGCTGATGGGTTTCGGCAGCTTCCTGCACGATTGGGGCCTGTTGATCCTGGCCATCGTCGTGGTGGCAGTGCTGTGGTTGGGCGCTCGCATGCGCGACCCGGAAGTACGACGCGCATTCGATGCACGGCTGTTGCGCGTGCGCGTGCTCGGGCCGCTGTTGCTGAAGGTCGATACCGCGCGGCTGATGCGCACGCTGGGTGCGATGCTGAAGAATGGGGTTTCGCTGCTGGTCGCGCTCGGCATCGCACGCCAGGTCGTGTCCAACCGCGAACTTTCCGGGCAGCTGGAGCCCGCGATCGAGGCGGTCAAGGGTGGCGATTCGCTGTCGCATGCATTGTCGGTTCACACGCGATTCCCCAAACTCGCGGTCCAGATCACCATGGTGGGCGAGGAATCGGGCACGCTGGACGATATGCTGATGCGCGCGGCCGAAACCTACGATGGGGAAGTGAAGTCCGCGATCGACAAGATGTTGTCGGCGCTGGTGCCGGTCCTGACCATCGTGATGGCGCTGCTGGTCGCCGGCATCATGCTGTCGATCCTGCTGCCGCTGCTGAGCCTGACGGGCAGCATTCAATGACTTTCAATTGCAGAGGATTCAGCATGGCTTTGTTTGATTTGACCGGGGCCCGGGACCCGGGACCTGGGACCCGCAATTGCCGGAGTTCCTGGCTGGGCATTTCACATGCGCCAATGCGAACCACCCACGACAATTTGGCGCGTGCTTCCTCCTGGCTGGATGGAGCAAGTCCGATTCGCAAGGGATCGCTTTCCCGGGTCCCGAGGAAGTCCCTGGGCTTCACCCTCCTTGAAATGCTCGCGGTGATCGTGCTGCTCGGTATCGTCGGCGTGATCGTGGCGCGCTCGGTCTCGGGCAGCGTCGACAAGGGCAAGTGGAACGCCGGCAAGATCGGTGTCACCAAGCTCGATCAGGACGTGCAGGGCTACGCGCTCGACAATGGTTCACCGCCCGGGACGCTGGGCGACCTGCTCACCAAACCGCTCAATGCACCATCGTGGAATGGTCCCTATGCCAAGCCGGCCGATCTCAAGGATCCGTTCGGGCATCCTTATGGTTATGTGTATCCCGGCAAGCACGGCCCGTACGACATCATCTTCTACGGTCAGGGCGGCAAACCCGGGGGCGACAAGCTGGATCGTGATTACGGCAATTGGCAATAGCGCCGAAACGGTGTCGGGGACAATTTCGGGGGGCACGGCTTGCCGCGGCTCCGGTCGACGGAAATTGTCCCTGACACCAATTCGCGGCTTCACCCTGATCGAAATGCTCGCGGTGATCGTGCTGATCGCGGTGGCCGTGACCGTCACGGCGGTCGCGTTGCACGGTCGCACCAGCCGGCAGCTCGATACGGCGGCGCAGCGCATCGCGGCCGGGTTGCGCGATACGCGCACGCGCGCGATGGCCACCAGCAGGCCGCAGTGGTTCGTCGTCGATCTGCGCGGGCATAAGTTCGCCGCGCCCGGCCGCGATCCCCGCGCGTTGCCGACGGACGCGACGGTGCAAGTCACCTCGGCGGCCGAGGACACCACGCAGCCCGGCGTGGCACGCATCCGCTATTTCCCCGATGGCAGTTCCAGCGGGGGCCGCATCGTGCTCGGCGATGCGCACCGCAGCGTCCAGGTCAACGTGGACTGGCTGACCGGTGCGGTGACGGTGGAGAAGCCATGAAGAGGCTGAATCGGGACCTGGGACCCGGGTCCCGCTTTCCCGGCGGTTTCACCCTCATCGAGGTGCTGGCCGCGATTGCATTGCTGGCGATCGCGTTCGCGATCGGACTGGGCGCGCTCGGCAAGTCCGCGCAGAACGCCGGGCGCGGTGTCGCGTTGGACAGCGCGATCGAACGTGCGCAGAGCCTGCTTTCCACGCAGGGGTTGATCGAGCCGCTCAAGGACGAAACGCTGTCCGGAGAATTCGATGACGGCATGCGTTGGACGCTGAAGATCCACGCATTGCCGCAGGCGGCAGCCGCGCCGGTGGCCGCAGCGCCCCTGCAGCAACGGGGGTTGGTGGCGGCGCAGGCGGCGGCGATCGATCTGTACCAGCTCGACATCGCCGTGCAATATGGCGCAGGCCGTACCCTGAGACTGTCGACCCAGCGCGCGCAAGCCGCGCAGGAGACGGGCCGGTGAGCCGAGCCCGGCAATCGGTGGCGGTGGGCTGGCCGCTGCGTGGCGGGCAGCCTTCGGGATGTCGGGTCTGGCCTTGCGAGACCCGGGTCCCAGGTCCCGGGTCCCGGCTTTCGGCCGGCTTCACCCTGCTGGAAATCCTGCTGGCGCTGGCGTTGCTGGCGTTCGTGATGCTGGGAGTGTGGGGTGCGCTGGTCGGCGCGACCCGGGTCACGCGCTCCGCCAACGCGCTGATGTCGCAGGGTGAACAGGTCCGCACCGTGCAGCAATTCCTGCGTCGTTATGTCTCCGTGGCCGGAACGCACCCTTACGTCACCCGCAACACGCCGCGCGCGCGGATGTTCGAGGGCGATGCGACGTCCATGCGGTACGTCGCGACACTGCCCGCGCAGTCGGGACACGCAGGGTTGTATCTGCAGACCCTCAGGCTGGTGAAGGGGGACGATGGCGCGGTCGCGTTGTGGCTTGATTACCAGTCCTACGGTGGCGCCGCCGCTGCCGGCGGCAAACCCGTGACGCATCGGTTGCTGGGGAACCTTCTTGGCGGCAGGTTCCAGTATCTGGCCGCCGCCGGATTCGACAAGCCCCCGGCGTGGCGCGACGAGTGGCGGGCGGTGAACGGACTGCCGCTGGCGGTGCGCATCCACCTCGATCCCGCGTGGCAGGCGCGGGTGCCATTTCCGGACATGGTCATCCCCGTCCACGCCGGCGAAGGGACCGGGTCGCGGGTCGGAGGCACGCCGTGATTCGCCATGAACGCGGCACCGCGCTGCTGCTGGTGCTGTGGGTGACGGTGCTGTTGGCCGCGTTGCTGATCGGGCTTGCGGCCAGTTCGCGCAGCCAGGGCGAAGCCGCGCTGTACGGTGCCGAACGGGTACGGGCGGAATACGCGGCCGAGGCGGGCCTGGCCCATGCGATCGCGGGCCTGCGCGCGCCCAATGCCCGCGACCGCTGGGTGCCGGACGGCCGTTCGCATACCTTCACTTTCGACGGTGCCACGGTGACCGTGGCGGTCGTCGATGTGACTGGACTGGTCGATCTCAATGCGGCGTCCACCGGGATCCTGCGGCATCTCTTCACGACGGCGGGCGCGGACACTGCGCGTGCCGAGCGCCTCGTCGGTGCCATTGCGGACTGGCGTGGCGGCGGCCTGCCGCAACCCGGCAATGTGGCGGGGGCGAGCCGGGCGCGCGGATCGTTTCGCAGCATCGACCAGTTGGCGAGCCTTCCAGGGATGGATGCACACCTGTTCGCCAGGATCGAGGATGCCGTCACCGTGTTCTCCGGCCGCGGTTTCCCCGATGCGTCATACGCGGGTCCGCTGGTCCTGGCATCGTTGCAGGGCATCGACCGGGCCCAGGCCGCGGCACGGGTCGGCGACCGGCGCAAGCGGCCGGCCCAGGACGGCGCCGGCAATGGACAGGCGTTCGGAGCTGCCGCAGGCGGCGGCCCGCTCGTCGCCGGTCATGGCGGCGTGGTCGAGCGGGTGTTCAGTATCGCCGAGATGCCTGACGGCACCCGGGCCGGCGTGGACGTCACCGTTCGCCTGGCGTTGACGGGGACCGGCGCGCGCCCGTACAAAGTGCTGGACTGGCGCGCCGATTCGGCGTTTGCGCCATGAAACGGCCCTTGTGATGGCGAGCGGGACTGCACAATCGATCGAACGCGTCACGCTGGCGTGGTGGCGCTCGCCGCTGCCCGCGTTCCTGCGTTGGTGGGGTGGCGAGTTGGCGGCGATGCTGCCCGCGCGCCTGCGCGACCGGGTGAGGCGTGGCCCGGACACGGTTTGGCTGGGTCTCGAGGACGACGTCGCGACGGTCTACCGCGTCCGCACCCATGCGACCCTGGCCAGGATCGACTTCGCACTGCCCGCGGATGTGCAGCGCGCCGAGTTCGCGCGCGCCTGTGCCGGCATTGATCCGGGTGATCGCCGCCTGGTGCTGGTGGTGCCGGCATCGCAGGTGCTGTACCGGCGCTTGACGATGCCCGCGGCGGCGGCGTCCGATCCGCGACGGGTGGCCGGCTACGAACTCGACCGGCAGACGCCGTTCGACGCCGGGCAGGTCTATTACGACGTGCGCGTCAGCGCGGATCCTGCACCGGCGGGCCAGGTCATGCTGGATCTGTACGTCGTGCCGAAAACCGAAATCGATCCGGTGCTGGACCGCTTCGCTGCGATGGGTGCGCATCCCGATGGTGTGGACGTGCAAAACGCGGATGGCATGCTCGCCGGGGTCGACCTGCTGCCGGCCCCGCGGCGGCCGCGTCGTGTCGACAGGCGCCGGCGCGCCAACTGGATTCTGGCCGCGATCTGCATCCTGCTGGCGGTGCTGGTGCTCTCGCAATGGCTGGACAACCGGCGCGCGGCGCTGGCGACGATGCAGGGCGAAGTCGATGCGATGCACACCAGGGCCCTCCAGTCCGAACGGCTGCGCGGGCAACTGACCGGCGCACTCGCAGCGTCGAAATTCCTGGTCAAGCGCAAGTCGGAAACGCCCTCGGCGCTTGCGGTCCTGGACGACCTGACCCGCCGCCTGCCCGCCACGGCGTGGCTGGATACCCTGGCGCTGGACGAATCCGGTGGCCTCGACATCAAGGGCGAGGCCGCCAAGGCTGCGGGCCTGGTCGACACCCTGGGCAGCTCGAAGATCCTGCAGGAACCCAGGCTGCAGGGCGTGATCCAGCCCGATCCCGCGACCGGCAAGGAACGCTTCGAACTGGTTGCACACGTGCGCGGGCAGGGTGCGGGCGATGCGCATTGACGCCAAACGCATGCACTCGAAGCCGCTGACACCGGCCCTGTCGCGCCTCGCGGCCATCGTGCTGGCGCTGGTCGCGCTGGCGATCGCCTATTTCGTGTTGCTGCACTGGTGGTTCGTCGCGCCGATGATGCGCGTCGACAGCCAGATGCGCGACCTGCAGGCGATCCATGCCAAATACGCCATCGCGATCGCCGAGCAGCCGTTGCTGGGAAAGCGCGTGGCGCAGCTGGAACGCGGCGGCGCGACGGTCGGGGCCTTCCTTGGCGCGGGCGATCCCAGCACCGCGGCCGCGAACCTGATCCAGCGCGCCACCGACGTGGTCGCGGCGCATGCCGACGAGGGTGCGGGCTGCCGCATGCCCTCGAAGATGCCGGTCGAACAGGATGCCGCCGGCGACGCGTTCCGGCGCGTCAGCGTCAGCATCACCCTGGATTGTGGCATGCGGCCGCTGGCGGCGATATTGCACGACTTCGACCGCGGCCTGCCGTACCTGTTCGTCGACAACCTGACGATGGCGCGTTCGCCCGGCGGAAACCTGCAGGCGCAACTGACCCTCTCCGGCTATCTGCGTCCGGCGGCTTCGCCATGAACGCCGCCGACCGTCGCCGCCTCACCCCGGCCCTGGCTGCCCTCGCGGTCGCGTTGGCGTTGCTGCTGATTGCATTGTGGCTGGGCCTGGGTCGTGGGGCACGCTGGCACGACAGCTCGACGCCGCCGAAATTGCCGCCGCTCGGGGCGACCACGCCGGCACCGACCGTGCCGCCGCTGGAGCAATACGCCGAGGTCTGGCAGCATCCGCTGTTCAGCCCGACGCGTACCCCCGAACCCGCGTCAGGCCACGACGCCGGGGCCAGCGGCGAGTTGCAGCTCACCGGCGTGATCCTGCTGCCCGGCCTCCGGATGGCGATCGTGCACGACCGGAGCACCGGCAAGGATTACCGGGTGGTCGAGGGGCAGCCATCCAGCGGCGCCCCTACGCTGGTGGAATTGCATCCGCGCAGCGCGGTCCTGGAGTCCTCCGGCTCGCGTCTGGAACTCCGCTTGATCCCCGGTCCCTCGTCGGATGCCGGCCATCCGGCAGCCGCGATGCCGGACGACGATGCCCGGCAGTCCACGCCGGAGGACAGCCCGGATCAGGACGCTTCTGCTATGGTCACGCGCCACGGGGGACAGGATTCGACCGCAGGACCGGTGTCCGGCACGACTCCGGCATCGGCAAAGGCGCGCGCCAGTGCCCTCAAGGCGCGTATCGAACAGGCACGCCAGCGCAGGGCGCAGCAAAATGACGGCGGTTGACGCAGGCTTCGCACCGTCGGGCCACCCGGCCCGACCGTGGAGATCATGAGGTGTACAAGCAGGACGTGTACAAAGAGTTTGCCACGCTGGGGATCGTCTTCGCCGCCGCGTTGCTGGCCGGCTGCGCGCCACAGATCCGCCCCGACCACGATTACAGCCTGCAGCGCGAAGCCATCGCCGGCACCCACAAGCCGGTGCCGAAGCCGCTGAACGTCGGCGTGGCACAGCAGAACGAGCCGCTCGCCGCCGGCACCGAGCCGGAAGTCCATTACGGCACCGGCGTGTTCATCAATGCGGCCGCGGCGCACGGCAAATCCGGGGGCGCGGCGAACGCTAACGGCACCATCACCTTCAATTTCGACAACCAGCCCGTGCAGGCTGCCGTCAAGGCCATCCTCGGCGACGTTTTGCACGCCAATTATTCGATCTCGCCCAAGGTCCAGGGCAGCGTGACCTTTGCGACCTCCCAGCCGGTCAGCGAAGACGAGGTGTTGCCGATCCTGCAGATGCTGTTGTCGTGGACCGGCAACGCGCTGGTGCAACGCAACGGCGGTTACATGGTCGTACCGGTCGATCAGGCTGCCCCCGGCACCCTGGTGCCGGGTCTTGGCGCGGTTTCGCCGGGCGCGGGGTACTCGGCGCGATTGTTCCCGCTGCATTACGTCTCGGCCGAGGCGATGCAGAAGTTGCTGAAGCCGTTTGCCGACAGCGGGGCGTTTTTGCTGGTCGATCCCTTGCGCAACCTGCTGGTGATGGGGGGCACGCCGGACCAGCTCGCCAATTACCAACGGATGATCAGCACCTTCGACGTGGACTGGCTGCGCGGCATGTCGGTGACGGTGATACCGCTGCAACACGTACAGGCAGACGACCTGGCCACCCAGCTACGGACCCTGCTCGGCGAGCAGAGTGGCGAGAAGGGCCAGAAGATGTCGAGCCTGATCCGGTTGATTCCGCTCGATCAAAGCAACAGCCTGGTCGTGATCACGTCGCAACCGTCCTATCTCGACGAAGTGCGCAGGCTGGTCACCACGATCGACAACGGCGCCGGCAATGCGTCCGGCCTGTATGTCTACAACGTGCTCAATGTCCGGGCGTCCGCGCTGGCCAGCCATCTCAACGAGTTGTTCGGCAACGGCACGGCCGGCAACGTGCAGCCGCGCGGGGCCGTCGCGCCGGGCTTCTCGCCGCTGGAGCAGTCCTCGACCGGTGCCCTCGGCGCGCAACAGGGCTTTGGCAGCTTCACGCCGGGCAACGGCCAGAACGGCGGGGACTTCGCCAGCACGGGGGCCGGCGCCGTCCAGGGTGCGACCCAGAGCCGCCGCCAGCAGACGTCCGGGGCGGCCCCGGTCGCCTTCACCACCAGCGAAGGAGTGCGCATCGCGGCGGTCAGCGAGAACAACCAGTTGCTGGTTCGCGCGACCCCGGGCCAGTGGGACAAGTTGTTGCCGGTGATCGAGCGCCTCGACGAGAAGCCGCTGCAGGTGCAGATTGAAACCCGGGTGCTGGAAGTGACCCTGACCGGCAAATTCCAGTTCGGCGTGCAGTACTACCTCGGTGGCCTGATCGGCACCCAGCCCGGTTCGCCGCCCAACACCGACCAGTCCTTTCGCCGCCACCAGGGCGCGGTGGGCCTCGGCGGCGTCAATTACAACACCGCCAATCCACCCGCGTTGTTCTATTCGTTCGCCGGCGACACGCTGCAATTCGCGATCAGTGCGATGGAGAGCAGCGGCGACGTCAAGGTGTTGTCGGCACCGTCCACCGTGGTGCTCAACAACCAGCAAACCACCTTCAAGGTGGGCGAGAAGATTCCGGTGGTGCAGAGCGCGATCATCCCGGGCCTCGGGACGGGCGACACCAACAGTACCGCCAATGCGACGTCGGTCAACTACATCGACACCGGCGTGCTGCTCGACGTGGTGCCGCGCGTCAGCCCCGGTGGACTGGTGTACATGGATGTCCAGCAAATAGTCAGCAAGCCGACCACCCGGGACCAGTTCGGCAACTACACGATCACCAACCGCGCGCTCAGCACCGAAGTCGCCGTGCAGAGCGGGCAGACCGTCCTGCTTGGCGGCCTGATCCAGCAGACCGACTCGGTCACCGACAGCGGCGTGCCGTTCCTCAACCGGATCCCGGTGCTGGGTCGGCTGTTCGGGACCACCAACCGCGACCGGGCCCGCACCGAATTGATCGTGTTGATCACGCCGCGGATCATCCGCAATCCCGAGGACGCACGTCGTATCACCGACGAATACCAGACCCGGTTCGAATCGCTCAAGCCGATCCTGCCGAAGGCGGACGCGACGCCCGTTCCGGGTCCGCCGGAAAGCGTGCCGCTGTCGCCAACGTCGCCGCCACCTGCGTCGTCGCCCCCAGTGTCGTCGCCCCCAGTGTCGCCGCAGCCCGCCATGACCCGTCCCGTGAGCGATGCTCCGGCCGCCGTGCAGCCCGGAAACTGGTCCGTGCAGGTCGCCTCGTTTGCGGACGGTGGGAATGCCGAACGCCTGCGCCATCGTTTGCAGCAACTCGGCTACCCGGGTTACGTGCAAAGCGTGGTGATCGCCACCGGCACGCGCTGGCGCGTGTTCGCGGGACCGGTGGTCAATCGCGAGGCGGCCGAGCGCCTGCGCGGCGCGATTGCCGACAATCTGCATATCGGGGGTATGCTGATCGCGCAGCAATGAGGTTGAACCGCGGTGTCGCGGTTCGACAGGGAGGTTTGCGATGAAACTGTTGACGTGTTGGTTGTTGGGGATCGCCCTGCCGATGCTTGCGTTTGCGGCGGCGCCACGGGTCCAGTTCAGCATGGTTGTGACCGGGACCATCACGGTGAATCCGGATGGCGGCGTGCAGCATTACTCGCTGGA
>DASTIS010000076.1:0-2667 GCA_035717365.1 Rhodanobacteraceae bacterium | reverse complement strand
GCCGCGCGCACCAGCCGCTCGGTGCCCTCGATCGACACCGGCTTGATGCCGAAGCCGGAGGTCTCCGGAAAGCGTACCTTCGCGAACAGCTTGGGGAAATTGTCCTGCAGCAATTGCTTGAACTTCTTCGCCTCGTCCGTGCCTTCCTGGAATTCGATGCCCGCGTAGATGTCCTCGGTGTTCTCGCGGTAGATCACCATGTCCACGTCGCCGGGTTTCTTGACCGGCGAGGGCACGCCCTGGAACCAGCGCACCGGGCGCACACAGCAATAGAGGTCCAGCATCTGTCGCAACGCTACGTTGAGCGAGCGGATGCCGCCGCCGACCGGGGTGGTCAGCGGGCCCTTGATCGCGACCAGGTATTCGCGGCACGCGGCGACGGTCTCGTCGGGCAGCCAGTTTCCGGTGGCATCGAACGCCTTCTGGCCTGCCAGGACTTCCATCCAGCCCAGCTTGCGCCGGTCGCCGTAGGCGGACTTGACCGCCGCATCGAACACCCGCACCGACGCGCGCCAGATGTCCGGCCCGGTCCCGTCGCCTTCGATGAAGGGAATCACCGGATGGTCGGGTACCGTCAACTTGCCCTCGGCAATGGTGATCTTCCCGGCGCTGGTGGGCGGGGTGGGCTGGAACTGGCTCATGCGGACATCTCCCGGAGGGGCGCCATGCGGGCGCGGCGGCGACATGAAACGTTCCATTGTAGCGGCGCGCCGAATCCGGTGCCGCACGATGTCAAGCACCCTTGACAACGCAAAAACACGTCGTTACAGTTCCGCTGTCAAGGTTGCTTGACAAAGTCGAAACCAGAAGGGCGGCATCATGGAAATGCGGGGAATGACGGTGATCGGAAAAATGGACGAATGGCCGGCCTGGCAACGGTGGACCGCCCTGCTGTTCGCGTGGGTCCTGTACCTCGGCGGGTTCTGGTTGTTGTTCGCCAGCCACAATCTGGCCCTGCGTGGACTTGCGCTGGTGGTGCTGGGTGCCGGTTTGGTGCTGCTGGCGCATGCATCGAAGGCGGTCCTGAACGAACGGGTCCGCAGCGTTGACCGCTGGCAGTTGCGGACGATGCTGCCCGCGCTCCTGGTCTACCTGCTGCTGGCGTTGTACGTGCTGCCGCGTGTTGACCAGATCACCACGCCGTGGCTGAAGGCGATTGCGGCGCTCTCGCCGATGCTGCCGTTGCTGTTCATCGCGTGGGCGATGGTGCGCTACGTCAACCGCTGTGACGAGATGGAACGCCGCCAACACCTGGAAGCCGCGGGCGTTGCGGTGCTGGTGGTGAGCCTGGTGGGCATGTCGCTGGGGCTGCTGGCCGCCGCGAAGCTGATGGCGGTCAGCGGCACGATGGTGCTGCTGGCGGTGTTTCCGGCGCTGTGCATGGTGTACGGACTCGCCTGTGTCTGGTCGAAGTGGCGGAACTGTGCGCGATGAAGAACCGGGTGCGGGAGTTGCGTGAGGCCCGCGGCTGGTCGCAGGGCGCGCTGGCCGAGCACCTCGACGTATCGCGCCAGACGATCAACGCCATCGAGAACGGCAAATACGATCCCAGCCTGCCCCTGGCGTTCAAGCTGGCGCGGTTGTTCAAGCAACGCATCGAATCGATGTTCGAACCGGATGAGGGACGCTGAATGAAGATGAATTCGCGCATGGTCATGCGCATCGTCGCCATTGCAATCATCGTGGGCGTGCTCGGCTGGCAGTGGTGGAACCGGAACCATCCGAAGGTTGCGCCGGCGCCGCATGCGGCCGCGAGCGCGAGCAGCGCCGCCATGCCGGCGGTCGCAGCGTCGACCCGCGCACCGACGAAACCGGTGAAGCCGGCACCCCCGGCGACCCTGCAGCTTGGCAAGCTCAAGCTGACGGCGTGCGAATTGAAGCGCCCGAATTCGTCGGCGACCGTCGCGGCGTTTTGTGCGAAGTTCCCGGTCCCGGAGAATCGCGCCGATCCGGACTCGCGCAAGATCGACCTGAAACTCGCGATCGTGAAAAGCGACTCGGCGGTGCCCGACAAGGACCTGGTGGTTTACCTCGCCGGTGGCCCGGGGCAGTCGGCAATCGAGACCTATCCCGAAATGGCGCCGGGATTCGCGCCGCTGCTGAAACACCACGACTTGTTGTTGCTGGACCAGCGCGGCACTGGTGGTTCGCATCCGCTCACCTGTCCGGCCCTCGAGAAGCAGATGAAACATCTCGCGCTGGCCGCGCTGACGCCGGAGCAGCGCACCGAAATGGTGGCCCAGTGCGCGGCGGAAGTGCAAAAGACGTCCGACCCGCGCTTCTACACCACGACCGATGCGGTCGCGGACCTTGAAGCCGTGCGCCGGGCGCTGGGCGCGCCAAAGCTGGACCTGATCGGCGTGTCCTACGGCACCCGCATGGCGCAGCATTACGCCAGCGCGCATCCCGACGCGGTGCGCAGCATCGTGTTGAACGGCGTGGTGCCGAACCAGATGATCCTCGGGGAAACCTTCGCCGATGCGTTGCAGCATGCGCTGAAACTGCAGGCATCCGCGTGCGACGCGACGCCGGCCTGCAAGCAGGCGTTCGGCGACTGGTATGCGACGTTGCACCAACTGCATGACAAGCTGGAGAACGGCCCGCCGCAGCAGGTGACCTTCCCGGATCCCTACACCTACAAGCCGGTCACGCGAACGATCACCGCCG
>DASTIS010000075.1:0-9905 GCA_035717365.1 Rhodanobacteraceae bacterium | reverse complement strand
CGCACAACGAAGCCAGCAGGATCGGTCGGTTCATCGGATGGACTCCTTGTCAAGTTTGCTTGACATCCAAGATAAACGCGATATTGGCGTGTGTCAAGCGTCCTTGACATGCGGCGTGTCGGTCGCGCCAACCTCGCGAGTTGCCAACCCAGTATCGACGGCCACGACGCGGCCCGCATGTCCCGGATGTCACCGGTTTACCGGGTGACAGTCGTCAGCCGTTTTGCATAACGCCAGCCATCCGCACCGTCCTCGTAGAAGGCCGGCAGACGCGCAAGACGGTGGTATCCGTGCTGCTCGTAGAGCGCGATGGCCGACCGGTTGCCCACGCCGACTTCGAGTCGCATCGTGGTGCGCCCGCGCGCGCGGGCGTCGGCTTCGGCCGCCGCGAGCAGCGTTCCGCCCAGGCCGGTGCGGCGGGTGTCCCTGCGCACCGCGAGCGAGTACAGACGTGCGCTGGAGGAATTGGCGCGGTAAAACACCACGGCTGCCGCACGCACATCGCCGGGCGGTCCGGTCACCAGCACACTTGCGCTGGTGCTGGCGAGGTGCTGCCGCCATTGCCTTCGGCTGATGCGGTCGCCCGTGAACGTCAGATGCTCAAGGGCCAGCAGGCTGTCGAGATCGGCGGGCGTCGCATGCCGGGGTTGGTCATGATCGTGGGCGGCCATGGGCGCAGCGTAGGCGGCTGTCTGCGCATCGCGCAAGCTTCAAGGCGCAGTGCAAACCCCCTTGCGTTCCGGCCCGGGCGTCCCGACACTGCGCGAACGTCGGGATGCCGCTCGCCGCCCGAAAGGCAAGAATCAGGAAGTTTTCGATGAGTCGGCTCGTCATCGTTGTCGAAAAAGCCTCGGACTGGGGTTCGTATTACCCGTCCGACAACGTGGTTACCGCGATGCAATACCTGCGCGAGCCGATCGGCGGCGACGAGCGCACCCACGTGATCAACCTGTGCCGCAGCTACAAGTATCTCGGGATCGGCCACTACGTCTCGCTGCTGGGCGAGGCCCGCGGCCACCGCGTGATCCCTTCGGTGCGCACGATCAACGACCTGCGGAAGCGCGCGCTGTACAACCTCGACGTCGAGGATTTGAATCAGAAGCTCACGCATTTCCTGCCTGCCGGCGGGCAAGACACCACCGACCTCGGCATCCTGGTGTACTTCGGCGTCACCTCTTATCCCGCGTTGCAGGACCTCGCACGGCAGGTGTTCGAGACGTTTCCCTGCCCGCTGCTGAGGATCGAATTCGAGCGCGACCGCGTGTGGCAGATCAGCGCGATCAAGCCGATCGGGTTGCACACCCTGGACGACGCCCAGGAAGACTCCTTCGCGCAGGCACTCGACACGTTTTCCAAACGCCTGTGGCGCAAGCCGCGCACCCGCAGGCAGTACCGCTACGACCTGGCGATGCTGGTCGATCCGAACGAGGCGATGCCGCCGTCGAATTCGCGCGCACTCAAGCACTTCATCGCGGCCGGGCGCGACCTCGACATCGAGGTCGATCCGATTACCAAGCACGACTACCCGCGCCTGGCCGAGTACGACGGTTTGTTCATCCGCGAAACCACCGCGCCGGACAACCACACCTATCGCTTCGCGCACAAGGCCGAGCGCGAGGGCATGGTGGTGATCGACGATCCGACTTCGATCCTGCGCTGCACCAACAAGATTTACCTCAACGATTTGCTGCGTTCGAAAAAGCTCGCGGTGCCACGCTCGGAGGTGTTGTACCGCGAAGACGCCCGGCAATTGCGCGAGCTGCCGGAAAAACTCGGTTTCCCCGTCGTGCTCAAGATTCCGGATGGATCATTCTCGCGCGGCGTGGTCAAGGTCGACGACGAGAAGCAACTGACCGAGGCCGCGCAGCGCCTGTTCCAGAGTACCGCGCTGCTGATCGCGCAGGAGTTCCTGTACACCGAGTTCGACTGGCGCATCGGCGTGCTCGATCGCAAGCCTTTGTATGCGTGCAAATACTTCATGTCGCGCGGGCACTGGCAGATCTACAACCACAGCGCCCGCGGCAGCGCGCGTTCGGGCGGGTTCGAGTGCCTGAACCTGGAGGACGTGCCGCACGAAGTGATCCGGCTCGCATTGCGAGGTACCGCGGCGATCGGCAACGGTCTGTACGGCGTCGACATCAAGCAGACCCGCGAGCGCGCGCTGCTGATCGAGGTCAACGACAACCCGTCGATCGATGCCGGCGTCGAGGACGCAGAGTTGGGCGTCGAGCTTTACCGACGCATCATGGCCGAGCTGTTGCGGCGGATGGAGGCCAAGCGCAGCGGCGCCGCGACATGAATGCGATCATCGCTGATCGCTGTTTTGCTCAACTCCATCCTGCTTATTGGCGCTCCGGTGGTCGCGAACATCAGAACGGCCATCAAGAACCGCCATCCATGGCCGGGAGCTCCGTGGCCTGACTGACTACGGCAGCTGCTTCGAATGCCGCGATCCAAATACACGTCTTGCGAGCAGCAGGACTGCGGGCGCCACGAGCAGCCAGAATGCCGGTGACCAGCCGAGGGTGGCATCGTGCAGGGGCAGGGGCGTCAGTCCCAGCAGCACGACGCCGCAAGCGAGCCAGGTTCCCGCGGCGAGGGTGACCGGATCGGGCGCTGCATGCGGCGAACCGCTGCGGCGACGGGGTGGGGCGACGTTGCGGTGGTCATGCCGGTACGGCGCGAGTGTTTTGGCCGCGTGGCGCGCGGGTTGTCCGCGACTGCGGCGGAGGACGACAGACCGGGATGCATCACGTAGGGCAGAAGTCGAGGTGGACATGGCGTGCCGGGGCGGAGGAGAGTGGATCCCAGCCTGCATCCGCCGCGTCTCAAAGCTTGCGACGACGCACCTGACCCGCACTGATTCGGCGCGCCACGGCGTTCGTTGCTACGCTCTCTCCGAGTCCCCCGATTCCCCGACATGTCTCCACCACGCTACGTCTTGTTCGGTCACCCGGTCGCGCATTCGCTGTCGCCGCGCCTGCACGCGTTGTTCGCGGCACAGACCGGCATCGAACTGGAATACCTCGCGCTCGACGCCGCGCCCGCCGGATTTGCGGATGCCGTGCGCGCGTTTTTCGCGCAGGGCGGGCGCGGCGCCAACATCACCCTGCCGCACAAGGCCGCGGCGTTCGGGCTTGCGGACGTGCGCGCCGCGGCGGCGGAACCACTGGGCGTGGCAAACGTGCTGACGGGATTGCCGGACGGTCGCCTCGAGGCCGACAGCAACGACGGCGCCGGGATGCTTGCCGATTTGCGTTCGCGTTGCGGCGTCGATCCGCGCGGACGCAGCGTGTTATTGCTGGGTGCCGGCGGCGCCGCGCGGGCGGTGGCGTTCGCGTTGCGGGACGCTGACGTGCGCAGGCTGGTCATCGCCAACCGCACGTTGGAACGCGCGCAATCGCTCGTCGCCGCGCTCGCGCGGCCGGAGCGCGTCGGCCTCTCGCGCTGGGATGCCCTGGGTGGTTCCGCGCCGTTCGACCTGATCGTGAACGCGACTTCGGTGGGCGTACATCACGCCGATCTGGCCTTGCCGGAATCGCTTGCGGATCCGCGCACGGTCGCCTACGACTTGAGTTACGGTCGGGCTGCGGATGCGTTTCTGGACTGGGCAAAGAGCGCAGGTTGCGCGTCGGCGTCCGATGGTCTCGGGATGCTGGTCGAAACTGCCGCCGCGTCGTTCGAACATTGGCACGGCGTGCGACCGGACACCGAAGCGGCGTTGCGTTCATTGCACGATCGGTCGTAGGAGCGCGCCTGCGCGCGACAAAGCGTCGTCTACGAGTCGGACCCCATGGTCGCGCGCAGGCGCGCTCCTACCGAAGATAGGCATCCTTCAGTTCGACGTAATGGTTGGCGGAGTAATGCAGCGCCTCGATCTCCGTGTCGCTTAGGCGACGCACGCAGCGGGCGGGGTTGCCGACCCAGAGTTCGCCTTCGCCGACCACCTTGCCGGGCGCGACCAGCGCGCCGGCACCAACGAAGGCATGGCGCTTGACTACCGCGCCATCCAGCACCGTCGCATGCATGCCGATCAGGCAGCAGTCCTCGACGGTACACGCGTGCACCACCGCCGCGTGACCGATGGTGACATCGCTGCCGACGATGCAGGGAAATCCGCCGGGCGAATACGGGCCGTCATGCGTCACGTGCAGCACCGCGCCGTCCTGCACGTTGGTGCGCGCGCCGATGCGGATTTTTTCCACGTCACCGCGCACCGATGCGCCCGGCCAGATCGACACGTCGTCATCCAGTTCCACGTCACCGATCACGCTCGCGGCTGGATCCACATACACGCGTTCACCGAGTTTCGGCGACACGCCGCGATAGGCCCGCAGGTTGGTCATTGCACTTCGTCCTTGCGTGGGTCACGATCCGTGCATCGTAACGATTGCATCGGGTCGTGGATACCGCCGGGCGCACGCGGCGTCTGCTGCGCTGGCTCACCCGCTGACGGCACCCGCCGCAGATTCGCGCACCGCGTCGCGCGTGTAGCGGTAGCCGATCTCGATCGCACGGTCGAACTTCTGCCAGTCGAACATCCCGACTTCGTGCATGTCCGGGCGCAGGACCAGATCGGCCAGTTCGCGCCGCCGCGCGCTGCCGCTTTCCGAGTTCACCATGCCGGCGCGGATCAGGATCGCGAACGCGCCGGGACGGCGGGGATGGGTGCGGCGTTGCGCCCACAGGGTCGGCCACGGCGGCGATGCGGCTTCGTCGATTTCCGCACGCAGGGTGTCGTCGGCACCGATGTCGACAGCGATCAGGCGGCCGGGGGCGTCTTCGGCCAGCACGTCGGTCGGCAGGTTGTTGATCACTGCGCCGTCCACGTACACGTGGTGGTCGTGGAACAGCGGCGGCAGGATGCCGGGCACCGCGCTCGACGCACGCAGCCAGCGCCACAACAGTCCTTCGCGATGCACCGCGGTGACGCCGAGCGTGAGATCGGCCGACACGCAGGCAAACGGGATCGGAAGATCCTCGATGTCGATTTCCCCGAATGTCTCCCGCAGCAGCATGGTGGTGCGCGCGCCGCGGGTCAGCGCGATCAGCGGCAGGGTCCAGTCGCCGAGCGGCTTGCCGTCCACCAGCGCGCGCCGGCACGCCGCGCGCAGCTTGCCGTCGTCCCATTCGTAGGCGATCCCGGCGCCGATGATCGCGCCGATGCTGGTGCCGACCACCGTGTCCACGCTGATGCCGATTCCGCGCAGCGCCTGGACCACGCCGATCTGCGCGAACCCGCGCGCGCCGCCGCCCGAAAGCACCAGTCCGGTACCGTTGCCGGACAGCAATCGCGCGATGCGCGACACGTCGCCATCGTGACGCCAGTGGTGGTGTTGCAGTTCCGCGGAACCGAGCCGGGCTCGCCACGCGCGGGCGGCACCGTAGATGAACTTCCCGGGCGGGTGGTGCAGGATCAGGTGACGCGGTCGGTGATGGGTGTCATCGACCGCGTCGTCGTGGTCCGACGGATCCCGCCCGCTCGCCCGGAGCGGGTTGCCGATTGGATAGGGCCAATCCTGTGCAGCGCGTTCGGCCTCGACCACGAGCAACAAGGCGTCGGCCTGGCGCTGGCACAGCCGTCGCCACGACGGATCGCCGTCGCCGAGGTACAGCACGAAGCGGTGTTCGGATTCGCGTTCGGTGAACCAGTCGGTGGCGCGCGTCTGTCCGAGTCTTGCATCGATCACCATGCAGTCGCCCCACGCCAGCAGCTTGTGCTGCAACGTTTCGGCGAATCGATGCAGATCGACGTCGCGGTCGAACGGCAATACTGCGAGCGTCCGCGGGGAGCTGGTGGCCTCGTCGTGGGGATCGCGCAGCAGACGCCGCACCGCAACCCGTGCCGCGCTCAGCATCGCCTGCGGATGCCGCGCGACGAGTTTGTCGAAGCCGTCGCGCGACAGTCGCAGCAATTCCGAATCGCGCAAGGCGCGCACGCTGTGGGTACGGGTCTCGCCGGCGATCAGGCCGATTTCGCCCACCGTTTCGCCGGCAGGGATGACACCCAGAAGGCGGGGCGGTCCGCCGATCAGGGGTGTGCCGAACAAACCGAGGCTGCCGGATTTCAGCAGGAACAGGGAATCGGAGTCCTCGCCGCGCTCATACAGCGGCGCGCCACCGGGCAGCAGGAACCAGGCCATCTCTTCGAGCAGGGCGTCCAGTTCGTGCCCTTTCAGGTGGCCGAACACCGTGGTGCCCGCCAGCAGCCCGCGCAAATCCGTGGCCGGTTTCGTGCCCATGCCGCGATGCTATCTTGATTTCGGCGTGCCGCAACGCCACGCTGGGAAATCCAGACGGAGCCCGCGATGACAACCGACAACCCCATGCTCGATGGCGCACGACTGCCGGCCTTCTCGCGCATCCGCGCCGCCGACTTGGTGCCTGCCATCGAGGCGATCCTGGCCGACTGCCAGTCCGGCATCGACGCCCTGGTCGCACCCGGAACGCCGCGGGATTTCGATCACGTGATGTTGGAGCAGGAGCGCCTCGACCAGCGGCTCGCGCGGGCCTGGGCACCGGTCTCGCACCTGCACGCGGTCGCGGATACCCGGGAGCTGCGCGCGGCGTACGACGCGGCACTGGAGAAAATCACCGACTTCGAAACCGCGTTGGGCCAGAACCGGGATCTGTACGCGGCGGTGCAAGCGGTCGCCGACAGCGCCGGCTTCGCCCGGCGTTCCCGCCCCGAACGCGCGCTGGTCGAGCACGCGCTGCGCGATTTCAGGTTGTCCGGCGTCGCGCTGGATGAGCCCGCGCGCTCGCGCTTCCGGGAAATCGTCAACGAATTGTCCAGGCTCACCACCGGGTTTTCCAACGCCGTGCTGGACGCGAGCGAGTCCTGGCACGAGCGCATCGACGACGAACGCGACCTCGCCGGCATCCCCGAATCCGGCCGCGCGGTGCTGCGCGAATACGCGCGCGAGCGCGACCTCGACGGATATCTGGTGACGTTGAAGCAGCCGTCCGTGCAGGCCGTGTTGACGTACGCCGACAACCGCGGCTTGCGCGAGCGCGTGTACTGGGCCTACCAGACCCGCGCCTCGGACCAGGGCCCGGACGCCGGCAAGTTCGACAACTCCGCGCGCATGGAGCAGATCGTGGCGCTTCGCCACGAGGCCGCGCAGTTGCTCGGCTTCGCGAACTCCGCCGAAGAATCGCTGGCGACCAAGATGGCGGCGACGCCGGACGAAGTGCTCGCGTTCCTGCGCGACCTGATCGCGCGCGCGAAACCGGTGGCGCAGCGCGAACTCGAGGAACTGCGTGAATTCGCCCGCAACGAACTCGGGCTGGAAATCCTGGAAAGCTGGGACGTCGCCTGGGCGTCGGAAAAATTGAGGCGCGCACGCTACGCGCTGGACGAGGAACGCATCAAGGCGTACTTCCCGTTGCCGGCGGTCCTCAACGGGTTGTTCGCGGTGGCCGGCAAGTTGTACGGCATCACCGTGGAACCCGCGCGCGAACGGGTCGACGTGTGGCACCCGGACGTGCGTTATTGCGAGGTACGCGATGCCGACGGTGCTTTGATCGCGGGCGTGTACCTCGACTTGTACGCGCGCAGCGGCAAGCGTGGTGGTGCCTGGATGGACGTGTGCCGCGCGCGTTTCCGCGACGGCGATGCGCTGCAGTTGCCGATCGCGTTCCTCACCTGCAACTTCGCGCCGCCCGCGGGTGGACATCCATCGTTGCTGACGCACGACGACGTGCTCACGATCTTCCATGAATTCGGACACGGCCTGCACCATTTGCTGACCCGCATCGACCTGCCCTCGATCGGCGGGATCGATGGCGTGGAATGGGATGCGGTGGAGATGCCCAGCCAGTTCATGGAGAACTTCGGCTGGAACCGGCAGGCGCTGGACCTGTTCGCGAAACACTGGTCGAGTGGCGAGGCTTTGCCCGGAGAACTGTTCGAGAAGATGCTGGCCGCGCGGCATTTCCAGGCCGGCATGTTCCTGGTGCGGCAACTCGAATTCGCGTTGTTCGATTTCCTGCTGCACCTGCGCTACGAGCCCGAGCGCGGCGCGCGCGTGATGGAGACGCTCGAAGCGGCACGGCGCGAGGCTGCGGTGCTGCACCCGCCGGCGTGGCAGCGTTTCCCGCACGCGTTCACCCACATTTTTGCGGGTGGTTACGCGGCGGGGTATTACAGCTACCTGTGGGCCGAGGTCCTCTCGGCCGATGCATTCGGCGCGTTCGAAGAGCATGCCGAAGAGGGCGCGGGCGTGATCGACGCCGACATCGGCGCGCGTTTCCGCGACGAGGTACTGGGTGTTGGTGCGAGCCGTCCGGCGCTGGAAAGTTTCACCGCATTCCGCGGCCGCGCGCCGGAACCGGATGCACTGCTGCGATCCTACGGCTTGGCGCCCTGGTCGAAGCGGCTGTTGTGAAAAGTCAGGGCATGGATGGCGGCTCTGATGGCCGTTCTGGTACCCATGAGTTTGCCGTGCAATCGTTTGCAAGCGGCGTTCGGAGATGCAGCGATCAGGGATGATCGCATTTTTACGTGCAGGCGACCGCGCTGGCCGAGCATGCGGCAGTGGTCGCGGCGCTGGTGGCAGCGATCGTCGAGGCCATGATCGCGGCCATCGTCGCGGCGGTCACCGCCGCGGTTTCGGCTTGCGCCACCCGGCTTGCCACGACATGCGCGCCAGCGCTGCCGGCGTCGTCGATTTCGTCGATGCGCGCCTTGACCGCCTTGTGCTGGTCGCGCGGATAGATCGCATCGATGACCCGGCAGGCCGCCGCGAGATGGATCAGGCAGGCGGTTTCCGCATCGGGCGCATTGCCGTGCAGCAGGGCGGCGTCCATCCGCGTGCGGATGTCGTGCTCCACGCGTGCGTCCTTCTCCGGGTACACGTTCCAATGGAACAGCAACAGCACGCGCTTTTCGCGTTTCTCCAGGGTGCCCTGCGCCACCAGTCGATCCAGCAGCCGCCGGCGGAGGCCGCCGAGCGCGCCCGACAGGTGCCGGACCCAGTACGACACGCTCTTGCCGGGCGTGGCCGCAACAACGCGCAGGGCATCACCCAGCAACGCATCGTCGCTGGACGTGCGGGTCGCGGTGACGCGATCGTTGTCGACGTCGACGTTGCCCTGCAGTGCCAGATCCATCGCCAATGCGCCGGCGAGGCCATAGTCCAGGCCGATCGAGGCCTGCGACCGCACGTTGCCGTGGTCGTCGTCGAGGGCGAGCAACAGCAGGTCGGTGGCAAGCATGGAGCGGACTCCTTGCGGGGGGAACCCCATGACTGGGGCTGGCGCGAACTGATTACAATGCCCGAATGCGCATCGCCTCGTGGAACGTCAATTCGCTGAAGGTGCGGCTGCCGCACGTCGAACAATGGTGCCGCGAGGCGCAGCCGGACGTGCTGGCGCTGCAGGAAACCAAGCTCGGCGACGACAAGTTTCCGCGCGAAGCGATCGAGGCGCTGGGTTACCAGGTGGCGTTCTCGGGACAGAAGACCTACAACGGCGTCGCGATTCTCGCGCGCGATCCCCTCGCCGACGTCGTCGCAGGGGTGCCCGATTTTGACGATCCACACCGCCGCGTGCTGGCCGCGACGGTCGGCGGGGTGCGCATCGTCAACCTGTACGTGGTCAACGGGCAAAGCGTCGGCAGCGAAAAGTATGCATGGAAGCTCGAATGGCTGGCCACGGTCACGGAATACCTGCGCGCGGAATTGCAGCGTCACGGCAGGGTGGTCGTGCTCGGTGATTTCAACATCGCGCCCGACGATCGCGACGTGCACGATCCGGACGCATGGCGTGGCCAGATCCTGTGCTCGGAGCCCGAACGCGCGGCGCTCGGCGCGATCCTCGGCCTCGGTTTCGTCGATTCCTTCCGGGCCTTCGTCGAGGATGCCGGGCATTTCAGTTGGTGGGATTACCGGCAAGCCGCGTTC
>DASTIS010000074.1:0-4938 GCA_035717365.1 Rhodanobacteraceae bacterium | reverse complement strand
GCATCAAGGAAGGCGACAGGATCGTCACCAGCGGCCAGTTGAAGCTCAAGAACGACACGCCGGTCGACATCAACAACAAGGTGCAGCCGGCGTTCAGTCCGAATCCGCATCCGGTGGAGGAGTGACGTGCGCGCGGTGCCCTGCAAGTCCCCGATGCCTGCATTTCTCCTTCCCCCTCAGGGGGAAGGCAGGGATGGGGGTGGGGTTGATTCGCGGTTCCGTGGAACCATCCCCACCCCGGCCCTCCCCTTGAAGGGGAGGGAGGAAAACACATGAAATTCACCGATCTTTTCATCAAGCGCCCGGTACTCGCGGCCACGGTCAGCCTCTTGATCCTGGTGCTTGGCCTGCGCGCGGTGACGTCGCTGCCGATCCGCCAGTACCCCAAGACCGAGAGCGCGACGATCAGCGTGCAGACGGTGTACTTCGGCGCCGATGCGCAGACCATGGCGGGCTTCATCACCCAGCCGCTGGAACAGGCGATTGCGCAGGCGCAGGGCATCGACTACCTGTCCTCGTCGAGCACGCCCGGCGTGTCGCTGATCACCGCGACGCTGCGGCTCAACTACGACGGCAACAAGGCGCTCACCGAGATCAGCGCGCTGGTCAATTCGGTCAAGAACCAGTTGCCCCAGGCCGCGCAGCAGCCGGTGATCACCTTGCAGACCGGCGAGCAGGTCGCGTCGATGTACATGGGGTTCTATTCCGAGACCCTGCCGACCAACAAGATCACGGACTACCTGACGCGTGTGGTGCAACCGCAGTTGAATGCGGTGGATGGCGTGCAAAGTGCGCAGATCCTGGGCGGGCGCACCTTCGCAATGCGTGCCTGGCTGGATCCGGTGAAGATGGCCGCGCATGGCGTGACCGCCACCGATGTCAACAACGCGCTGGCCGCCAACAATTTTCTTTCGGCGATCGGCAACACCAAGGGCCAGATGGTCAGCGTGAGCCTGACCGCCGCGACCGACCTGCACACGGTGGACGAGTTCAAGAACCTGGTGGTCAAGGCCGACGGCAACGACATCGTCCACCTCGAGGACGTCGCCCGGGTCACGCTGGGTGCCGAGAACTACGACTTCAACGTCGCCTTCGACGGCAATCGCTCGGTGTTCATCGGCATCAAGGCCGCGCCCGAGGCCAACGTGCTGGACGTGATCTCGGGTGTACGCAAGGTGTTCCCGACGATCCAGTCGCAAATGCCAGCCGGCATGACGGCGCGGATCGTGTTCGACGGCACCGATTACATCCGCACATCGATCGAGGAGGTCGTGCAGACCCTGGTCGAAACGTTGTTGATCGTGGCGGTGGTGATCTTCCTGTTCCTGGGAACGTTGCGATCGCTGCTGATCCCGCTGGTCGCGATGCCGTTGTCCCTGATCGGCGCGTTCCTGGTGATGTTGCTGCTGGGGTACTCGATCAACCTGTTGACGTTGCTGGCGCTGGTGCTGGCGATCGGACTGGTGGTCGACGATGCGATCATCGTGGTCGAGAACGTCGACCGGCACATGAAGGAGGGCCAGTCTCCGTTGCAGGCCGCGCTGCTGGCGGCGCGCGAACTGGCCGGGCCGATCATCGCGATGGCGGTGGTGCTGGTGGCGGTCTACATACCGGTTGGTTTCCAGGGCGGACTGACGGGCGCGCTGTTCACCGAATTCGCCTTCACCCTCGCCGGCGCGGTGGTCATCTCCGCCATCATCGCGTTGACGCTCTCGCCGATGATGTGCTCGAAGTCGCTGCGCGAGAAGGACCACGAAAAACCCCTCGTCAAGCGCATCGATCGTATCGCCGACAACGTCCGTGACCGCTACCGGCGCATCCTGCATTCCTCGCTGGACACCTGGCTGGTCGCGGTGGTGTTCGGCGCGATGATCCTGCTCGGCAACCTGTACCTGTTCAAGACCGCGAAGTCGGAGCTGGCGCCGCAGGAAGACCAGGGCATCGTGCTGACCAACACCCAGGGGCCGCCCAACGCGACCATCGACCAGATGGCCCTGTACTCCAGGCAGGTGTACAACATCGCCAAGGCGTTGCCCGAATACACCCACATCTTCCAGGTGGACGGCGCGCAGGGGGTCAACAGCGGGTTCGCCGGGATCATGCTGAAGCCGTGGGGCGAGCGCAGCCGCAGTGCCACCGAGATCCAGCAGGCCGTGCAGAAGAAGCTCGACGACATCGCGGGAGCGCGCGTCGCGGTGTTCCAGTTTCCGTCGTTGCCGGGTGCGTTCGGATTGCCGGTGCAGTTCGTGATCAAGACCACCGAGCCATTCCAGAATCTGAATGACGTGGCGCACGAGGTGCTCGCCAAGGCCCAGGCGTCGGGGATGTTCTTTTTCGTGGACACGGACCTCAAGATCGACCAGCCGCAGGCCACGGTGACGCTGGACCGCGCCAAGGTGGCGGCACTCGGGTTGACCCAGCGCGACGTCGGGACGGCGTTGTCCGCGGCGCTGGGCGGCAACTACGTCAACTACTTCTCGATTTCCGGACGCGCCTACCGGGTGATCTCGCAGGTTGCGCAGGTCGACCGCCTGAATCCGGATCAGCTCGACAACTACTACATCAAGACGCCCGGTGGGCAGATGATCCCGGCATCGACGGTGGCGCACCTGACCTACCAGACCGTGCCGGAGTCGATCAACCACTTCCAGCAGTTGAACTCCGCGACGATCTCCGGCGTGATCGCGCCGAGCGTGTCGCTGGGCCAGGCGCTGCAGTTCATGCGCGATGCACTGCAGGAAGTCGCGCCGAGCGGCTATGCGGCCGACTACGCCGGGCAGTCGCGCCAGTTCCAGCAGGAGTCCGGCGGCTTCCTGGTCACCATGTTCTTCGCGATCATCATCGTGTTCCTGGCGCTTTCGGCGCAGTTCGAGAGTTTCCGCGATCCGCTGGTGATCCTGGTGGCCGTGCCGATGGCAACCTTTGGTGCCTTGCTGTTCATCAACCTCGGGTTCTCCACGCTCAACATCTACACCGAGGTCGGACTGGTCACCCTGATCGGCCTGATCAGCAAGCACGGGATCCTGATCGTGCAGTTCGCCAACGATGCGCAGCGACTGCAGGGACTGAGCAAGCGCGAGGCGATCGAGGAGGCCGCGGCGGTGCGATTGCGCCCGATCCTCATGACCACCTTCGCGATGGTGCTGGGCGTCGTGCCGCTGGTGATCGCCGCCGGCGCCGGCGCGGCCGGTCGCCACAGCATCGGCCTGGTGATCTTCACCGGCATCTCGATCGGGACCCTGTTCACGCTGTTCGTGGTGCCCGCGATGTACCTGGTGCTGGGTCAGGACCACCACGCGAAGCGCGTCGCCGACGAGGAGCCCGGCGACGACGCCGATGCGTTGCCGCCGCCGGAGCCGCAGACGTAATTTACGGTCGCCTGCACGCAGGCGACCGTACCGACAGTGCTATCGTTCGCGTCTGTGCCGCGCGCGCCGGCACCGTCCGGGGGACGGCAGCCCGCGCAATTTTCGGGGTCCGCCATGGCCGATGCCGCTACCGTGTTCAACCACAACGTCGTCGCCCGGCGACCCGGCGTTCGAACCGGCGCCGAGCCGCCGGTGGAACACATCGTGGTGGTCGGCGGCGGCACCGCCGGCTGGATGACGGCGCTGCTGCTGGCGAACTCCGCTTATGGCGAGCGTCTCAAGGTTACGGTGCTGGAGTCGCCCCAGGTCGGCGTCATCGGCGTCGGCGAGGGTTCCACGCCCTGGCTGCGCGGCTTCTTCGAGTCGCTCGGCATCGAGGAATCGGAATGGATGCCGGAGTGCCATGCGACGTACAAGGCCGGCATCACCTTCGATGGCTGGTCCACGCGACCCGGCTGCGGGAGCTACTTCCACGCCTTCGCTTCGATGCTGGACAACATGACGATGGCGCCGTTCATCGACAACGTGCACGCGCGCCTCGATCGCGCCGACGTGTATGCGCACCCCGATCGCTTCTTCATTTCCGCGCGGCTGGCGCGCGAGTGCAAGGCGCCGCGGCCGCGGGAAAGTTTCCCGTTCGACGTGTGGTACGGCTTTCATTTCGATTCGGTGTTGCTGGGCAAATTCCTGCAGAGGAAGGCGGTCGAGCGTGGCGTGCGGCATGTAGCAGGCCATGTCACCGACGTGCAGCTTGACGGCTCCGGAGATGTCGCGTCGCTCACGCTCAAGGATGGCGGCACGCTGGCCGGCGATTTCTACGTCGATTGCACGGGCTTCGCTTCGTTGCTGATCGGCAAGGCGCTCGGGACGCCGTTCGTGTCGTTCAAGGAAAACCTGTTCAACGACGCCGCGGTGGCCATCCAGGCGCCACACGACGGCGCGATCATGCCGCAGACCATTTCGACGGCATTGCGCAACGGCTGGGCGTGGAAGATCCCGCTCACCACCCGTTACGGCTACGGTTACGTCTACAGCACGGATTTCTGCGCACCCGACGAAGCCGAAAAGGAATTGCGCGAGCATCTGGGACTGCTGGACGCCGACATCCCCGCGCGTCATCTCAAGTTCCGGCCCGGCCGCGTGGCACGACCGTGGACCCGCAATTGTGTAGCGAATGGCCTGGCCCAGAGCTTCATCGAACCGCTGGAGGCCACGACCCTGTTGTTCGTGCAGCGCAGCGCCGAGATGCTGGTGGCGGCGCTGGAGAAGGGCGACCTGGGCGAGGACGCGCGCACACGATTCAACGACACGCTGAACGGCAAAGTCGAAGGCACGCGCGACTACATCGTCACCCATTTCAAGACCAACACCCGCGGCGACACCGATTACTGGCGCGCCAACGCCGCCAACACCCATCTGTCCGCGCCGCTGCAGCAACTGCTGCGCACCTGGCTGGCGAGCCGTCCGATCAGTGCAGGCATCGCCCACGGCAAGTTCGGCCGCGGTTATCCGATCATGTCCTGGTACAGCCTTCTCGCGGGCATGGGGCTTTTCCCCGACGACCGCGAAA
>DASTIS010000073.1:0-3420 GCA_035717365.1 Rhodanobacteraceae bacterium | reverse complement strand
ATACGGATCGACGCCGATGCAGTGGCCGCCGACCAGTCCCGGCCGGAACGGCAGGAAGTTCCACTTGGTGCCGGCGGCTTCCAGCACGTCGAGGGTGTCGATGCCCATGCGGTGGAAGATCAGCGCCAGCTCGTTGATCAGAGCGATGTTGAGGTCGCGCTGGGTGTTCTCGATCACCTTGGCGGCTTCGGCCACCTTGATGCAGGACGCCTTGTGGGTGCCGGCGCTGACCACCTTCCGGTACAGCGCATCCACGAAATCGGCGACCTCGGGCGTCGAGCCGGACGTGACTTTCTTGATCGTGTCGAGCCGATGTTCCTTGTCGCCCGGGTTGATCCGTTCGGGGCTGTAACCGGCGTAGAAATCCTCGTTGAACTTCAGCCCCGATTCGCGCTCGATGGTCGGCACGCACACCTCCTCGGTCGCGCCGGGGTAAACGGTCGATTCGAAAATCACCACGTCACCGCGTCCGATGGCCTTGCCGACGGCGCGGCTGGCCGCCATGAGCGGCGCCAGGTCCGGCCGCTTGGCGTGGTCGATCGGGGTCGGCACCGTGACGATGAAGACGTTGCAACGCCCGAGATCATCGGGGGCACTGCTGAATTCGAGCCGGGTCGCCGTCTTCAGTTCCTCGGGCGTGACCTCCAGTGTATGGTCCCGGCCCTGTTTGAGCTCGTCGATGCGGGCGAGGTTGACGTCGAAACCCAGCGTGGGCAGCTTGCGTCCGAACCCGACCGCCAACGGCAGGCCGACGTAACCCAGACCGATGACGGCGAGATGTATGTCATCCGGACGGGGCAATGCAGCGGCAACCATGGGTCGCTCCTTGGAAAGGGAGTGGAATTGGGATGTCCGGCGGGTAGCAGGCCGGCTTGAACCGTGCGAAGCGGTCTATGCTGGCACGCGGCGGGAAAAATTCAAAGCCAGCAACGCCAGGCCGATCAGCATGATACCGATCCATTCAGCTCCCGACGGCGCCTCCCCGAGCAGGCCCCAGGCAAACAACACCCCCGCGACCGGCACGGCAAGGCTGGTCAGCCCCGCAACGTTTGCCGACAGCCTTTGCACCACCAGCGCCCACAGCACCCAGCACACGCCCGACGACAGGAAGCCGTTGTAGAGCAGTGCTGCCACGTACTGGCCGCTCCACGTGACCGCCCGCTCGTGCGTGGCCAGCGCCAGCACGACCAGGCCCAGCGTGCCCACCAGCATCTGCCACGCCGTCAGGCGCAGCGGCGTGACTTCGGGGTGCTTCTGGAACAATCGCTTGGACAGCACCGTCGCGATCGCCCACGCGAGTCCCGCGACAATCGCCAGCGCGATGCTGTGCGGAGCGCCGAGCGGACGCCACGGCTCGATCACGCAGATGAAACCCACGGCCGCGATGGCGATGCAGATCCAGCGGGCGAGTCCGGGCTTTTCGTGTACCCACCACCAGGCCAGCGGCACCACCCAGAACGGCATGGTGTAGGCGAGCAAAGCGGTCTTGCCGGCACCACCCGACACCAGCGCCCATTGCGCCAATGCCTGGAACGCGGTGGTCTGGGTCAGCCCAATGGCGATCGTCGCCAGCCACGGCGTCGGGGCCAGGTTCTTGCGCGTGACGACCAGCAACGCGAACAACACCAGGGTGCCGATCACGTAACGTTGCGCGCTGAACGTGAACGGTCCCGCGTCGCGCATCGCGACCTTCATCACCGTCCAGTTGAGGCTCCAGATGATGGTGAGGATCAGCAAGCCGATCCAGGCGGCGCGTTCCGAAGTGGGGGAGTGGGTCATGACGGTCAAGCGTCCACGAAGGGAAACGCAGGATAGTGCGAGCAACTTGTCGGTGGGTCGCACATGACGAATCCGTGGAGGGGGGTCGTGGCGCCGACGACGTTCGGCCGCGCCCAGGAAGCAACCAACGGCCTGCGGACTTCCCGAATGTGATACAGCGCACGAAATGCAGTGAAGGGATAAACATGCCCTGAACCGGCACGGCGAAAAAGCTTCACTGCCAACGCGCGTCGGTGCAGACTCCCGTGCACGGCACCGGCTGGCGAGTGTCGGCGTTTCGCATCGCCGGGATGCTCCGGTTCGATTTGCATGCATTCCCAACCACTGTCTTGCGGAGGTCCCCTGCCATGAATTCTCGTCGCCCGCTCCTGAGCGCGCTTGCCGCCGGCCTGCTTGTCGCCATGTCGGCGGCTGCATTCGCCGACAGCGGCACCACCGACACCAACAACGCGTCGGACAAACTTGTTTCGACCTACTCGACGTTCGCGGGTTCGGAAACGAACTCGGAGGCGTTGGTCGATGGCCTGCGCAACGGCACGTCGATCACGCTCGACACTACCACTCCTCCGAGCAGCACCGACGGCACCAGCACGACGACCACCACGACGTTCCAGCCCGCGACCGGCAAAATGGGTTACGGCAACGTCAACATTGCGCTGGCACTCGCCAAGGACGAACTGGCCGACCTCGGCATCACCGATCCGACTGCCGCCGAGATCGAAGGCGTGCTGAACGGCGGCACGGTAACGCTGGCCGACGGCACCACGCAAACCATGCAGGGTGTGCTGGCGCTGCGCGCGCAGGGTGAAGGTTGGGGGGAGATCGCAAATACCCTCGGCTTCAGGCTCGGTGACGTGGTGAGCGCGTCGAAGACCGATCATTCGCAAGCCGGCGCCGACCACTTGCAACACGGCGACGCCCTGGCGGCGGCGAACAGGCCGGTGCATCCTGACCGTCCGGTTCACCCCGACCACCCGCAACGGCCGGATATCCCGCAGCGTCCCGACGTCCCGCAACGCCCGGACATCCCGCAGCGTCCTGACATTCCTGATCACGTCGGGCGTCCGGGTCACTGATCGCAGATCCGACACCACGACAGCGCGGGCGCCTGCAGGCGCCCGCTTTTTATCGCCGACGGGAAACACAAATGAACTGCAAGAAGTCCTTCGCCATCATGCTTCCGTTGTTGCTGCTGGGTTTGTCTTCGCAGGTCGCGCGTGCCGATGATTCCGGCCATGTCACGCTGGGCGTCGGGGCCGATTACAGCTCCGGCAAGTACGGCACGGCGTTCGAAACCGAAATCTGGGACGTGCCGTTCAGCGTCGGCTACGCGGCCGATCGCTGGTCGGTGAGGCTGACGGTGCCCTACATCAACATCAGCGGCGCGAACAACGTGATTCCCGGCGTCGGACGCGTGCTCAACCTCAATCCGCATGGCCGCGGGCTTGGCCTTGGGCTGGGCGGCGGCGGTGGCTCGGGAGGGACGCCTACGGTAACCCGGGGTTCCGCTTCCGGCCTCGGCGACGTGGTTGCGCGGGCGACTTACGGTCTGGTGCGCGACGATGCGGCGCAGTTCGGACTGGACATCACCGGCAAGATCAAGTTCGGCACCGCCGACGAGAACAAGGGCCTCGGCACCGG
>DASTIS010000072.1:0-5435 GCA_035717365.1 Rhodanobacteraceae bacterium | reverse complement strand
TGCTGGGCCTGACCAAACCATCCGACAACCCGTCCGACAGGCTTGCCGCCCTCAACGAACAGTACGGCTACAGCGACTACGGCTCGGGTTATGTCGACCTTGCCAAGCTGTTCGCAAACCTCTTCGACGGCAAGGATGCGGTGACGCAGGCATTTGCCAAGGAGCTCGGCGTGTCCCTTGCCGGCCCGAACTGCGCCGGCGAATTCGCGTCGCTGGCACGCCAGGTGCCCCAGATCAGCGGCGGCATCAAAACCTACACCGACAAGGAAATCGGCAGCAGCATCGACGTGCAATTGTCCGCATCGCTGCTCGGCGTGCTGACCACATTGAAGCAACCGGTGCCGGGCATGGATGATGCGCCGAACGATTCCATGTTCGACATGGTCATGGCCCTGCCCGTGCAGAAATGGCAAGCGTTCGTCCAGGGCCGCGCCAAGGCCGCGGCCGAACAGCCCTACCAGTGTCCGGCGCTGCAGCCCCTGAACAAATTCGCCAGATCTGCGGCCAACCCGCCCGTGCAGTTGCCGCCTGAAGCGGCCTCGCTGCTGGGCTTCCGCGTAGTGCTTGACCAATGGGAGCCCGGCCCGCAGATTGCCGGGCGCGTGCTGGTCGCAAGCTCCAATCCGGCCGCACTGGCGCAGAAGATCCAGCAGACCCTGCCGCAATTCGCACTCAAGACCATCCCGACCGACGGCAAGCCGGTGGCCTTCGCGCTGCCGCCGCGGTTCTCGCCCATGCTCGGGGGCGGCAAGCAGGGCTGGATCGCCGCGGATGCGAACGCCCTCGTGATCGGCGCGGGCGCTGGCGAGGGCGCGAAACTGGCCGGCACGCTCGGCGCCCCGGCCGGTGACGGCGATCGCCTGCTGCGCATGCACTTCGACGGCAAGATGTACGGCGTGCTCGGCAGCTGGATGGGCCGTTTGGCCGTCATGGCGCCTGCCGCAAACCAGGCCCAAGTGCAACAGCAGGTTGCCGTGTTCCAGCAGATGGGCAAGATGATCGCTTCGGTCGACGCCGACGTTCGACTGAACGACAAGGGCCTGCATTTCGAAGGCGAAATCACGCATCGCTGAACCGTTGCGTGCCGGCAAATCAACGCGACTGCAACCGCTGAGGCGCACACGACTCGCTGTGCGGCCTTGTGCTTCATGCTCGGTCAGGAAGTGAACCTGACCCCGTTCTTGGGCCATGGCCGCGCTACCGCGAGCCGGATCGCGCCGTTTGCGGTGCAGTCGGAAACGGATGTTGCGGCTTGCTCAACGTGTTCTGGAATTCGGCGATCCGCCATTTGCCGTCGTGCAGCGTCAGGACCAGCGTCTGGATGCCCTGATCCGGCGGCGGCATGCCCGGCGGCATGCGCATGCCGGTCATTTTCCAGGACGCATGCGCCACCGCAATGCCGGGCGTCAGAAATTTCACCTGCGTATCGGTGAAGGTCAGCGTGCTGTCGCGGAACACCGACGAGAACGCGCGCGTGAGTTTGGCTTGCATCTCCGCGCGGCTTTTCCACCACCAGCCAACGATGTTCACCACATCGCAATCGGGCGTGAACAACGCGGAATAGGCCGCGGCATCGTGGCGATTCCAGGCGTCCGCCTGCTGCAACACGACCGCGCGGACCGCGGCGGCATCGGTTGCGTCGCGCGCATGCGCGTGTGATGCGAACAGCGCGCCGGCCAGCACGAACGCGGCGACCGCAAAACGCGACGATCCCTCCATGACGACCTCCCGCGCACAGTGGCGTGCGGCAAACGTCTACAGCCGATGGTCACGCTCGGTGGTTTCCGTCAGCTCGACGTCGCCCAGCCCCTGCGACAGGCTGTGTGCGTCGCCGCCCTGCGCCAGCTTGATCGCGAGGCGCACCTCATTGGCCGAGTCGGCGTAGCGCAGCGCATCCTCGTAACTGATGTGGCCGGCGTGGTACAGCTCCACAAGGTTCTGGTCGAAGGTGCACATGCCGAGGTTGGTGGACTGTTTCATCACGTCCTTGATCTTGTGGATTTCGCCCTTGCGGATGTAGTCCTGGATCAGCGGCGTGCCCAGCATCACCTCCATCGCCACGCGCCGGCCCTTGCCATCCGGCGTCGGGATCAACTGCTGCGCGACGACACCCTTCAGGTTCAGCGACAGATCCATGTAGAGCTGTTCGCGCACATCCTCGGGGAAGAAGTGGACGATCCGCTCCAGTGCCTGGTTGGCGTTGTTGGCGTGCAACGTGCACAACACCAGGTGACCCGTTTCGGCGAAGTGCATCGCATACTCCATGGTCTCGCGGGTGCGCACCTCGCCGATCAAGATTACGTCGGGCGCCTGCCGCAACGTATTCTTGAGCGCATTTTCCCAACTGTCGGTGTCGATCCCGAGTTCGCGCTGGGTGATGATGCAGCCCTCGTGCTTGTGCACGTATTCGATCGGATCCTCGATCGTGATGATGTGGCCGGTCGAGTTCTGGTTGCGGTAGCCGACGATCGCCGCCAGCGATGTCGATTTGCCCGCGCCGGTGGCACCCACGAAAATCACGATGCCGCGCTTGGTCATCGCGAGTTGCTTGACGATCGGCAGCAGGTTCAATTCCTCGATGGTCGGAATCTTGGCCTCGATCCGGCGCAACACCATGCCGACGCAATTGCGCTGGTAGAAGCACGACACGCGGAAACGGCCCACCCCGGCCACGCCGATCGCGAACTGGCATTCGTGGGTTTTTTCGAACTCCTCGCGCTGCAGCGGATTCATCACGTTCAGCACCATGTCGCGCGCGTCCTGCGCCGTCAGCGGTGTCTGGGTGATCGGCACGATCCGGCCGTTGACCTTGATCGACGGCGCAACGCCAGCCGTGATGAAAAGGTCGGATGCCTTCTTGTGCACCATCAATTTGAGGAAGGATGAGAAATCGACTGCGCTCATTTGAATGTCTCCTTGACCTTGGCGCGCGCGGCCGCATCCTGGCGCGTGATCAGGCCGCGTCGCACGAGGTCCTGCAGGCACTGGTCCATGGTCTGCATGCCGAATTGCTGGCCGGTCTGGATTGACGAATACATCTGCGCCACCTTGTCCTCGCGGATCAGGTTCCGGATCGCGGGAATGCCGACCATGATTTCCCACGCCGGCACGCGCCCGCCGCCGACCTTCTTGAGCAGCGTCTGGGTGATGACCGCGCGCAGGGACTCCGACAGCATCGAGCGCACCATCGGCTTTTCGCCCGCGGGGAACACGTCGATGATGCGGTCGATGGTCTTGGCGGCCGAATTGGTGTGCAAGGTCGCAAACACCAGATGTCCGGTTTCCGCGGCGGTCAGCGCCAGGCGAATGGTCTCGATGTCGCGCATTTCGCCGACCAGGATGTAGTCGGGATCCTCGCGCAGCGCCGAACGCAGCGCCTCGTTGAAGCCGTGGGTGTCGCGGTGCACCTCGCGCTGGTTGATCACGCACTTCTGCGCGGTGTGCACGAACTCGATCGGATCCTCGATCGAGAGGATATGCCCGTAGTGGTTCTTGTTGACATGGTCGACCATCGCCGCGAGCGTGGTCGACTTGCCCGAGCCGGTCGGACCGGTCACCAGGATCAGGCCCTGCGGCTGGTCGATGAGGTCCTTGAAGATCTTGGGAGTCGCCAGATCTTCCAGGGTCCAGACTTCGGCCGGAATGGTGCGGAACACCGCGCCCGCCCCACGGTTCTGGTTGAAGGCGTTGACGCGGAAGCGCGCGAGGCCGGGAATCTCGAAGGAAAAGTCGGTCTCGAGGAATTCCTCGTAGTCGCGGCGCTGCTTGTCAGACATGATGTCGTACACCAGCGCGTGCACCTGCTTGTGCTCGAGCGCCGGCAGGTTGATGCGGCGGATGTCGCCGTCCACCCGGATCATCGGTGGCAGCCCCGCCGACAGGTGCAGGTCCGAGGCCTTGTTCTTGACCGAAAAGGCCAGCAGTTCCGCAATATCCATGAACCCCCTCCCAAGAATGTCTTGCACCATCCGCCGGATCTTCGGCAGCCGGCATCACTGTGCCCTACGCCGGCCGGCCCCGCAAGCCCACATTCCCCATGCTGGCGCGGACAGCGGCCGCAGCGGAGTCGAGTATACGCCCGACGCGGGCGCCGGAACCGGGCCGGGGTCGACGCTTCCGGGCGGCCGGATCAGGCCTCCGCCGACCCTTCGAAATCGAGCGTCGCGACCGCCCCGCGTTCCGCGCGCGGCGCCAACGTCACCCGCCAGCCGTACAGCTCGCACAGGCGGCGGACGATTGCCAGACCCAGGCCGGCACCCTTCACCGTCTCGCCCTCGCCCCGCACCCCACGCTCGAACAGGCGCTCGGCGTCCTCCGGCTTGATCCCCGGCCCGGTATCCTCGACCCGCACCCGGCCCGGCTGGACCCGCACCACGATCTCGCCTTCCTGGGTGTACTTGCAGGCGTTGCCGACCAGGTTGCCCAGCGCGACCGCCACCACGGAGGACGGTGCGTCGACGGTGACCGGCGCTTCGATCTCGGCGCGCAAATCGATCGGCTTGCGGCCGAGGTTCGGCCGGTTGGTATCGATCACTTCCTCGACCACCGTGGCGACGTCGGTGGTTTCGCCATCGACCGGACCCGAACGCTCGGCGCGCGAGAGCAGCAGCAATGCCTGGGTCAATTCGGTCGACTGGCGCACCGCGCGGGCGATGCGCTGCAGGCGCGTGTGCAGCTTGTCGGGAAGATCCGGCGTCGCCATCAGCAGCTCGGTGGTGCTGGCGATCACCGCCAGCGGCGTGCGCAGTTCGTGGCTGACATCGGAATTGAATTCGCGATCGCGCTCGATCAACGCGCTCTGGCGCTGGGCATAGTCGTCGAGTGCGGCAGCCAGCTCACCGACCTCGTCCTCGGCGAAGTGCGGCGCCAACGGTTCCAGTTGCCGGCCGCTGCGGAGCGCTCGCAGGCGCTGCGCCAGATCCGTCACCGGACGCATGACCCGGCGCGACAGCCAATAGCCCACCGCAAGCGAAAGCAGGCTGAACAGGATCACGACGCCGACCAGGGTGGTGATCAATTGCCGCTTGCCGAGACCCGCGCGGCTGATGTCGTAGATGAGGAACGCCCAAAGTCCGTAGGCGTGCGCGACCGCCAGCTTGTAGTGGGCCGGCTTGCCGTCGGCGCCGCCGTGCATGTCGTACACGCCGGGTTCCAGTCCCTGCCACGACAACGGCGCCTGGTAGACGGTGCGGTCGCTCCACAACCAGCCTTCCACCAGCTTGGATTGCAGCGGCTGGTCCGGGTGCAGATGCTTGTTCCTCAGCGCCTGCTGCACGTCGACTTCGAGGCTGCGATTGATCAACTGGTTTTCGACCTTGGAGCGCACGTACAGCGACGCACCCGCGAACAACGCGCTCAGGACAAAGCCGAACAGCGTAAAGGTGACGATCAGCCGGAAGCGGAGCTTACGCCGGGACTGCATCCGGATCGACCAT
>DASTIS010000071.1:0-10901 GCA_035717365.1 Rhodanobacteraceae bacterium | reverse complement strand
TGGTCATGCCGATATGGCGCCTGTCGCTGGCGAACGCCTCGTCGAACTTCTTCTGGTCATCTCCCGTCAGGTAGGCCTTGGTGACGAAGGTCTGGGTTGCACCCGTGACCTTGCCCTCGCCGCAACCCCCGAGCTGCCCGGTCCATTCCTGCCGGGCAATCGCAAGGATCTTGTCGGACTTCAGCGCGAAGGCGGCGATGAACTGCATGCGCCCGGCGCTACCGGAAGGCGTGACGACCGTCGGTCCGGTGGATAGGGAATTGGTGTCCCATGTGGCCAGCGCCGTCTCGTCCTTGTTGACGGGCGACGGGATAAGGCCGACCAGATGCTTGCCATCCGGGCTCATCGAAACCGATTGCAGCGCCGGCAGCCGCGCCAGGTCCTCGATGGGAATGGGCACGGATGCGTGGGCGAGATTCAAGCCCAGAACCGCCGCCAGCATGCCCCCGAACAAAACACGATAGAACGTGTGCCGCATGATCTGTCCTCCACCTGGATTTGTGGTCAGCCTGTGCCATGAACAACGCAACGAAATCTCACGATAGCAGAATCGGCGATCGCCGCGATTCGGCGGGTTCCGCAAGCCAAAAAAAGGGGGCGACGTGGTGTCGCCCCCATCAGGGACCGCGATTGTCCCTCGCGTCAGAGCTTGTAGTTGACGCGCGCGAAGAACGTGCGCCCGAACCAGTCGTACTGCGACGATTGACTCGGGATGTTGCCGATGCGGCCGGTGCCGAAATATCCCGCGTTGCCCACGCCAGTGGAGACCAAGTCGGGCTTCGCGTCGAACAGGTTGCGGACCCCGAAAATGGCGCCCCATTTGCCGGTGTCGTAACCCAACGACAGGTCGGTGCGGAACTGGTACTTCGCCCGGATGTCACGAATGGCGTCCGGATATCCGAAGTAGTTGAAGGTGTCGGTCAGGTTCGTGTCACGGGTGCTGCTGACGTAATGCTCCTGCAAGGTCCAGGTCCAGTTACCGTGTTCGAGGCTCACGTGGGCGAGGCCGGTCAACCTCGGGCTTCCGATGTAGCCGACGAAGTCCGTCGAGTTGAAGCCGCTCGCCACCGAGGAATCGAACAACTGCTGGGTGTTCTCGAGGGTGTAAGTCAACTGCAGGTCGGCGCTCAGCCTGCCGAACGAGAAGTCGTTGCTGTAGTTCATCTGCACGTCGTATCCGCGGGTACGCTGGCGGTTGATGTTGATGAAGGTCGCGTGTACGTCCGTGATTTGGTTCGGGTTGGCCGCGGCGTTCGGCGGGTTGCGGTTGAACAATCCACAGAATGCGTTCGGATAAACCGGCACGCCGTAGCAGCTGTTCAGGATCGCGCTCGCACTCAGGGTGCCGATTTCACCGAGGATCTTGTAGTCGAAGTAATCCACGGCCAGGTTGAAGTTTCCGAATGTCGGCGTCCACACGAAGCCGATGGACTTGGCCCTCGACGTCTCCGGATCCAGGAAACCCGCGCCGCCACCCTGGAAGATTTCCGCGGAGGAACCGCCACCCTGGTAATTGGCCGGAATGCCGGCTGCCCCGCAGTTCGCCTTGATGAAGTCGCTGGTGCTGTTGTTCCAGTCGATGCACGGATCGATCGCGGTCTGCGCCAGGAACCCGCTCTGGTTGCCCAGGTACAACTCGTACAGGCCCGGTGCGCGGTACGACGTGCCGATGGTGCCGCGGATGCGCCAGGTATCCGTGATCTGCCAGTTCAAGCCGTACTTCCAGACCTTGTCGGAACTGCCCACGGTGGCATATTTGAATCGCCGCGCGGACAGGTCGAAGGCCAGCGACTGGAAACCGGGCACGCCGCTCAGCACCGGGATGCCCAGCTCGCCGAACTCCTCGGTGACGTGGTCGGTGCCCTTGGTCACCTGGGCCGAACTGAAACCCCACTCGTAACCGGCGCTGTTGGCTGCGTCGGGCACGTCGTTGATCTTGTAATGGCGATATTCGGCGCCGACCGCGGCCGTCACGGGCCCTGCTGGCAACTCGAACAAGTTGCCGGTTGCGATCGCGTTGGCGGTGGACTGGGTGTAAACCGTATTGCCCTTGAACACTTCACCGACGTCCTGGATCAACTGGCCCATGTCCTGGCCGCTCAGGTAACCGGACTGGAAGTACCTGTCGATCTGGGGCGAGCCGATCGGAATTTCGTTGACGCCATACGCCAGGTCGCCGCTCTTCCTGGCATCGATGCCGAGATGGCTGTAGTCGCCGTCGGAGCGGCTGTGGGTGGCGTTGACTTGCCACGACCAGCTGGAGTCCCCGAAGCCGCCATCGAATCCGGTCCGGAGATAGTAGTAGTCAACTTCGACCTTGTTGTCGAACGGGAACGGCATGATAGGCTCGTACAAGCCGTATGGAAGCTGGTTGTACGGGACCCCATAGTAGGGACTGATAGTCGTGTTTTGCGTATCGGTCGGACCCAGCACCACCGGGAAGAACTGACGCCAGCCACGGGTGTCGGTCTGGCGATGGTTGTACAGGAACTGGTTGGTCCAGTTCACGGTGCCGAAGGTAAACCGGCTGCTTGCGTACAGGCTGGAGTTCCGGTTGCGGTTGATGACCCAGGCGTCGTCGGCGAACGGGAAGTTCAGGACGTCTTCGTAATAAGCGCCATTCGGATTGCCGTCGTCGTAGCGTGGCGTCGGGAACGGACGCGGATGGTAACCCGGGAACGGGCCGAGGGTGCCGCCGTCGGCCGAGGGCACGTAACGGATTCCGGGATCGTAGTAATCGATGATCGTGTTGGCGTACAGGTTGTTGCAGCCGGCCAGGGACGTACCCTGGAGGATGGACCTGTCGGTGCGGTCGATGCGCTTGCCCGCGCCCCAGACCAGGTCCTGCGGACAACGCAGGAAGGAGCGATCGCCTTGTGCCAGCGGGAATTGCTCCGAAAACTGCGCCGCGACCAGGATGTTGCCGTTGTCGAAGTTCCAGCCGGTACCGACCGACGCCGTCGTCTGCGTACCCCCACCATGCTGGGGCACGGCCACCACGGCGTTCAGTTCCAGATGGTCCAGGCTCTTCTTGGTGATCATGTTGACGACGCCGGAGATGGCGTCGGAGCCGTAGATCGAGGACGAACCGTCCTTGACGATCTCGATGCGCTGGATGATCACGTCAGGAATGACGTTGAGGTCGAAGCCGGCGCCGGTTTGACCTTGCGTACCGGCCGGTCCCGGACGTTGACCGTCGAGCAGGACCAGCGTGCGGTTGGAACCCAGGCCGCGCAAGTCGATCGTCTGGATGCCGGTGCCGCCACCGATGACGAAACCACTGAACTGGTTGTTGATCTGGGTCGTGGCGGCGGCAACGGCCGTCGACTGGATGATGTCGGCCGTGCTGAACGCACCGGCCGCTTTCTGCGCCTCGACGTTGACGACCTGGACCGGCACGATGGTCTGGTACTCCGGCCGCTTCAACAGCGAGCCCGTGACCGTGACCGTCTCGAGCGTCTGAGGGTTCTGCTGGTTGCTTTGATCCGTTTGTTGCGGCGTCGTTGTCTGATTCTGATCCTGCGGCGGGTTGGCAGGTGTGGTGTCTTGCGCGAACGCCGTGCCAGCCACGAGCAGGCTGGTGCAAATGGCCGAAGCCAGGAGCTTGCGATTCATCAGGAGTACTCCCCAAAGAGTGGTGCCGATTCCAATAAGTTGTTGTTCGTCGCGCCGGTGGGCCTGTCGACGGACCAATATCATTGCGGTTCGTGCAGCCTGTACGCAGGCTTCCTGCCATTTACAGGACTTCGGCACTCCACGCAAGGGTGACGTTAGCGTCAAATTAACGGTATTGCAACCTTCCGGAAAGGCCGCGGAAAGGTCGCCCTGCCGCGGGAGCGCTGCGGGTCTCGACCCCCGGTTTTCGTGGGCAATCAGGTGCGGCGTCGTGATCCCTGCAGAATTGTCTTCGGCGTCGTGTTCGTCGTCACCACGCAATCACGCTGAATGTGAAAAAAACACGACAAGAGGGCGGCTTTTTGCACGATGGCTTTCGTTGCGCAACATCAAGCGGTAATATTGAAGTTCTGGCCTGCGTCGACGCGGGCCGCCCCCTTGCGATAGCCCGGACCTGGCACGTGCCGGCTTCATTTTTTTGAGGAACCCCCATGCGAAAGCTCGTTGCTGCATCCTTGTTCATGGCATCCCTGCTGCTGGCCGGCTGCGGAACGTCGAATCAGTCCGGCGGCACGTCGGCCGTCGCCGGCTCGACCGCGCCTTCTGCTTCGGCAGGCGCTCCGGCGCCGGCGGCCACCGCGGTGACCGGTACCGTGACCGTTCAGAATCCGCCCACCGCGATCACGCCGCAGGCCAAACTGGAACTGTCGTTGGTTGACGTGAGCCAACAGCCCGGCATCACGGTCAACAAGCAGAATTTCAATCCGCCGGTATTCCCGCAGGCGTTCCGGATCCCGTTCTCGCCGGGAGCGATCAACAACAAGGACCTGTACGTGTTGCAGGCCACGATGCAAGACAACGGGCGCACGTATTCGACCCGGTTGCAGCAACCGGTGCTGACCCACGGCCAGCCGGCCAACGTCGACATCACGTTGGTGGCCGAGCCGACCGCCGCGGAAAAGATGTTGACCGACTTCCAGCAGGCCAAGCGCCAGACCGGGGCCATGAAGGTCAAGTCGGGGACATCCAGCAAGATCGGCGAGTCGCGCAGCTGGCAGGTGTTCAGCAACGTCCACGGCGTCCAGTTCATCATCGTGCAGGTGAACCATGGCGACGAGGGCGGTTTCACCAAGACCGAATATGCCTATCAAGACGGCTTGCCGTGGGTGGTCGTGCAGGAAGAAATGCCCAAGCAGGATGCGCCGGCCACTTCGACCCAGCGGGCAGGCTGGGACGACAACGGCGCGCTGGTGCTGAAACAACACGTCAGCGGTGGCAAGACCACCACGTTGTCCGGTTCGGACGCCAAGGCGTTGCACAAGCAGGCCGAGGTCGAATACAAGAAGTTCGCCCCGCGTTGATCGTCGGGTCGCGTCGCGACGCAAAGAAGCCGCGCATCGCGCGTCGGTCCTCTCCTTCCCCTGCAAGGGGAAGGTCGGGATGGGGATGGTGTTGAAGCGCGGACGAACCCATCCCCTCCCAGCGCTACGCGCTCGGCCTACGGCCGCCTCCCCTTGAAAGGGAGGGAGTGCAAGCAGGATCTTGCGATCGATGCCGGGCAAGCCAACTGGACGAAAAGGCCGCGCGATGCGCGGCCCTTTCGTTGCAGCCGTCGCGCTGCTCAGAACCGGAACTTCGCGCCCACGTTCAAGCTGTCGACGCGCTGGCTCGAGTCCGAGAAGCGTCCGTCGTAACCGATCCAGCCCGAGAAATTCGGTGAGAAATCGGCGGCGAGGCCGACCCCGACGCTGCCCCAGTTGCTGTCGGGCGCGAAGCCCGGCAGTGCGAAGGTTCCCGTCATGGTCACCAGGCCGGCGGATACGTTGCGCGGATCGGCATCGCCGTCATGGTTCCACGCCACCCGTGCGAACGGGTGCAACAGCGCGCCACCGGCTTGCAGGTTGGCAGCCAACTGCCAGCCCAGCGTGCCGATCAATGCGTGGCGGTCCTGCCTGCCGAATGTCATCGCGGTCGCATCGTTGCCGTCCTCGCCAAAGCCGTCGACGTGGATGTGCTGCCAGGACACATCGGCGTACGGACCCGTGCGCCAGTTGCCGAAGTCCAGCCACCAGCCGCCGGTCAGCGCGAAGGCGGCGTGCGAACCCGAGGTGCTGCCGCTCTCGTAGCGCACGGCCGGCCCGATTGGAATGTTGCGGTGGATGTCGCTGTAGCCGAGGTGCCCGAAGCTGCCGATCGCACCGAAATAGCCTTGCTCCCAGCCCCACATCACGTAACCGGTGGCCAGCAGGTCCTGCAGCTTGAAGCCGCCCTGGTCGCCGGCGAAGTCGTCCTTCTGTTGGCCGATGGTGAACGCCATGCCCGCGGTCATCGCGTCGGACGGATGGATGTCCGCGCCGATGCTGAGCGTGTTGACGTCGTTGCGGCTCTTGGGTGAATTCACCTGCGCGTCGAGGCGTTGGCGCGCGTAGTCGTACTGGGCCCATACCCGCAAGCCGTTGCCGGGTGCATTCGCGAGGCTCGTCGTGGCCTGGTCGAGCACCGAGCGGTTGACGGCGTGATTGATCTGCAAGGGCGCCTCGCCCAGCAGCGACATTTGCCCGGGCGCGACGATGATCGACTCCGCGTATTGCGCGAGCATCGCGTGCGCGGCGGTGGTTGGATGCACGCCGTCCGCGAACAGATAGGTATTCTCGGTGCCGGGCTGGTAGGTCACGGTGGCGCCGGGCGTTCCCGCCGGAACGCATTCGAACGAGCTGCCGCTGCCGCCGCTGCAGGCGGGCTGGGTGACATTGGTGAAACCGTAGCGACTGGGGTCGGCCACGAGCTCGTTGAGCATTGCGAACGTATTGACCGGGATGATGTTGACGCCGGCGTCGGCGAGTCCCGCATTCAAGGTGTTGTTGTAGGTGAGGGTCAGGCCGGTCAGTTGCGCGGAACCGGTCGGCCCTTGGGCCAATCCGGACGGCGTGAGACCGATGTTGGGCAGGTTGAACACCATCACGTAGCGCGCGCCGGCCTGCCCGAGTTGCTGGATCATCCCCAGTTCGGCCACGGCTGCCTGCTGGACGCTGGCCTGGGCCTGCTCCGGGGTCATCAGTGTGGTCACGCCCGCTCCAGCCGCGACCGCTGCGGTGACCTGTTGGGTGACAGTGGGGGTGATCTGCGCGGTGAACGCCGCGATGGCGGCGGGATCGTTCGGGATCAGGCCGCCGGCGATCGCCTGCTGGACTTGTGCCGTGATGGTTTGCTGGATCAGCTGTTGCGCCACCGCGGCGGCGCCCACGGAAGTGGCGGCGTAGAAAATATCGTTGGCACCGCCCCACATCGCGTACAGCGCACCCGGATCGGCGGCGCCACCGGTGGCCTGCAGGTACATGCCGAGCTGGGTGGGCAAGGTCGGGATGGTCGCAGGCGTGCCGGGCGAATTGTTGACGACGCCCGCGCCGCCGAAGGCGAAGTCGGTGCCGCCCGCCAGCGCCGGCATCATCGGAACCCCGAAGTAGTCTGCGACATTCTCCAGTCCGGTTTGTCCCGGATTGGTGGTCCAGCGCATGATCTGCGGCAGCCCCGATGCCAGCGACACGTTGCCGTCATCGCTCAAGCTGTCGCCGAAAACGACCATGCTGTCAAACAAGCCGGCGTGCGTGGAGGGTTGCACGGGTGGCGGCGCAGACTGCGCGAATGCCGCCGGGCTCGCGAGTGCCAGCGCCACGGCGCAGGCAAGATGACGGGGACGAAGCATGGCCGGATATCTCCGAATTCGCCGAAGGCGGGACCCGGCAAGCGTAATACAGACGTTTGTTTTATTCCATCCGCGGGCGTATGGGTCAAGCGTCGCGATGGCGGTCTGCTGGCGTCAGATCGCCCGACGGTGAACGCCCGGACATGGAGGGTCGGGCGGGCGTCGGCCACCGGGGACGGCCTCTTGCCAGGCTCCGCCCGGCGACCGCCAGCCACCGCATGGGTCGCGTCAACGGTGCGGCCAGTTTGTCCGCGAGTCGCGTGGACAGCAGCGTTGCGATCAGCCCCCCGGCCGCGAGGCACAACCCGATCTGCAGCGTCGGCGCAACAGCCTGGGCAAGCCAGCCGAAGACCCCTGCAGCGAGCAGGCCGCGTACGAGAAAACCGTGGGTCAGGTACGTGGTCAGGCTGCGTCGCCCGAATTCGGCCCAGTACGGCCGTCGCGGTATCAGGGCGATGACCGCCAGTGCGCACGCCGTGGACGCGACCAGCAGCGCCAATCGAATCGCGCAACCCGCCAGCGCATCCACGTGCAGCGTCGCGTAGCCGGCGGAGTGGTACAACCATTCCGGATCAAGATCACGCAGGTACCACGCACCGACCGCGGCGGTGGCCAACACCACGACGGCGCAGATCCGGAAGAATCGCAAGGCCCCGAGCCGCTGCAGTTTCTGCGCCCCGATCCGGTGGCCCAGCACGAACAGCGGAAAGAACACCAGGGTGCGGGACAGCGAAAACGGATAGCCGATCCAGGGCGCAATGCCCGCCGCCAGCGCGATCGCGACTGCGATCGGCAATGCCCAACGATGCGCGAACAGCGGCAGCAACAGTCGCCAGCACAAGAGGCTCGGCAGGTACCAGAGCAGCCAATGGGGCGTGAGATATCCCTGCGACCAGTCGCCCGTCTGGAAGAGCCAGGCATCCCACGCGGGATAGAGCGTCTGGAATACGAGGTAGGGGATCAGAAGACCGGTTGCGAGACCCAGTGCGCGACGACGGGTCAGGATCCGTTTGGACAGCGCGCCGGAAATCAGCACGAATGCCGGCATGTGGAACAGGTAGATCCAGCGGTACAGTGTCGCGGCGAGCGGACCCGCATCGACCAGTTGTTCCAGCAAATGGCCGACCACCACCAGGGCGATCAGCATGAAGCGCGCATTGTCCAGCGCAACGTAACGTTCGGGTCGCCGCGAGGGGCGTGACGCGTTTGTGGGTGCCAGTTGGCGCGCAACGCGCCGTCCGGCGTGTCGCAACGGACGATAGATCGTCCGGGTCCAGATGGCGGTGGATTCGCGGATCATCCGCGGGGTTCCTCCGGTCGTCTGACGCCGCAGTCGCAGCGGTCGTTTGCCCCCTTGTGGTCAAGAATGGATTCGCGCAACGCGAACGCGCGAGTGCGCGCGGCACGCTCGAGACATGATTGCGGGCACCGCGTTAACGTGGCCCAACGCGTTCGGCGTGATCTGCAATCTTGTCGCCGAAAACCGTGAAAATCAGCAATCGGAGCGGCTTTTGTGAAAAGTCAGGCCAGGGATGGCCGTTCTGATCATCATGAACTCGAGACCGTCCCGCTTGCACGGTCATCCAGCGGTGCGGCGATCAGGGACGATCGCACAAATGCCCCGTGCTGGCCGTGTTGTCGGTGCAGGTGCACCAGCAACAGGGAAATGGCCGCAGGCGTGACGCCACTGATCCGGCGTGCCTGTCCAAGGGTCGCCGGGCGGACCCGCTTCAGTTTGGCCGAAACTTCGGTCGACAGCCCGCGCACATGGTCGTAGTCGAAGGCGTCGGGGATCGGCGTGGATTCGTGGCGGCGCTGGCGGTCGATCTCGTCGCGTTGGCGATCGAGGTAACCCGCATACTTCGCCTGAACTTCGACCTGCAACGCGACGTCGTCGCGCCCGACGGCCGGGCCGAAGCCTGCGGTCGCAACGAGCGCGGAATAATCGAGTTCGGGGCGCCGCAACAAATCCAGTGCATTGGCTTCGTGCGCGAGTGAGATACCGCGTTGGTCTTGCAGCGCCGCACCGAGCGCGTTGTTCGGGCTCGCCCACAGTCCCTTCAATCGTGCGGTTTCGCGCGCGACCGCATCGCGCTTGTCACGCATTGCGTCGAAGCGTGCCTGCGGGACTACGCCGAGTTCGAAACCCTTCTCGGTGAGACGCAGGTCGGCATTGTCTTCGCGCAAGTGCAACCGGTATTCCGCGCGCGAGGTGAACATCCGGTACGGCTCGATCGTGCCGTTGGTGGTGAGATCGTCGATCAGGACACCGATATAGGCCTCGTCGCGTCGCGGCCACCAGGGTTCCGCATCGCGTATTGCGCGTGCCGCGTTCAATCCGGCGACCAGTCCCTGCGCGGCGGCTTCCTCGTAACCGGTGGTGCCGTTGATCTGGCCCGCGAAATACAGCCCCGCGATGGTTTTGGTTTCCAGCCATGGGTGCAATCCGCGCGGATCGAAGAAGTCGTATTCGATTGCGTAACCCGGGCGCGTGATGTGCGCGCGTTCGAAACCGGGGATCGAATGCACCAGTTCCAGTTGCACGTCGAACGGCAGCGAGGTGGAAATGCCGTTCGGATAAATTTCGATCGCATCCAGGCCTTCCGGTTCGATGAAGATCTGGTGCGATGCCTTGTCCGCGAAACGCACGACCTTGTCTTCGATCGACGGGCAGTAGCGCGGACCGGTGCCCTCGATTTTCCCGGTGTACAACGGCGAGCGGTCGAGCGCGCCGCGGATGATGTCGTGGGTGCGTTCGCGGGTGTGGGAGATCCAGCACGATACCTGGCGCGGATGTTCCGCGCGCGAACCAAGGAACGAGAATACCGGCGCGGGATCGTCGCCAGGCTGCTCGGCGAACGCGGAGTAGTCCAGCGTCCGCGCATCGATGCGCGGCGGCGTGCCGGTCTTCAGCCGATCGGTGCCCAACGGCAGCTCGCGCAAACGCATCGCGAGCGTGGTGGCGGGCGGATCGCCGGCGCGCCCGCCGGCATGATTTTCGAGACCGATGTGGATCTTGCCGGCGAGGAAGGTGCCGACGGTCAGCACCACGCGCGGTGCGTGGAACGTCAAACCCATTTGCGTGACCACGCCGGCGATGCGCCCGGACTCGATCACCAGGTCGTCGACGGCTTGCTGGAAGATTTCAAGACCGGGTTGCGCCTCGACGATGCGTCGCACCGCGGCCTTGTACAACCCGCGGTCGGCCTGACAACGCGTGGCACGCACCGCCGGGCCTTTCGATGCATTGAGTGTGCGCCACTGGATGCCGGCGAGATCGGCCGCGTGCGCCATCGCACCGCCCAGCGCGTCGATCTCCTTGACAAGGTGACCCTTGCCGATCCCGCCGATCGCGGGGTTGCAACTCATCTGGCCGATGGTTTCGATGTTGTGGGTGAGCAGCAACGTGCGCGCGCCGCAGCGCGCCGATGCGAGTGCGGCTTCGGTGCCCGCATGGCCGCCTCCGACAACAATCACGTCGTAGTGCATCACTTCGTTTTTCCCCGTCTCAACGTCGATGTCGTGGGTCGCTCACACCTGACGCGGCACGGTCACGACGGCGTCGCGACGCGTCACTTGTGTC
>DASTIS010000070.1:0-2119 GCA_035717365.1 Rhodanobacteraceae bacterium | reverse complement strand
CTCAGTGCGAAGCCGCGGGTGCCGAACTGCCCGCGTGCGGTGTCTGCGCCGCCCGCTGCATCTGCTGGATGCGCGCCTTTTGTTCGGCAATCAGGCTCTTGAGCTTGGTGCGCTGCGCGGGCGTCAATACGTCGTAGATCTTGCTCCGCAACACGCCTTCACGAAGGGTGCGCGCCTTCGCGAAATCGGCCTCTGCCTGCGCGAGATCGTTCACGGTCGACTGGTAGCCCGAGCTTCCGGGCGTCGCGTTTTCGAATGCATCGCGCTTTTGCGTCACCGTTTCCATCTGGGGGCGGAGTTGCTGGAAGTTCTGCTGCATCGTCTCGCGGATGGTGGATTGCTGGGCCTCGGTGAGGTTGAGTTCCTCGAGGATGGAGTGTTGTTGCGCCGGCGCGCCCGGCTTTGCCGACGACGCGGGCGGGGTGGACTGCGCGGGCGCAGCATTCGCGGCGAACGCCAGCGAAAAGAACGCGATGGCCGCGGAGAGGGCGGTGGTACGGAAGTTCCTGGTGTGCATCGGTGGGCTCCTTGGATGGGCACGCGCCCTGCACCGTAGCTGCCCGGCGGCATGCGAGCGCTAAAAATACATGAGTTCGGGTTGCGATACAGGTTCCATTCGGATTGCCGTTACCTTGCAGACAGGTTGTGCCGGGCCTCGCTGCGCAGGCCCTCGCGCGGTCGATGAATCACCGCATAAGGCGCCGGCCGGGACGTCCGGGCTACCATGGGGCATGAGCGCCGCTCCAGCTTCCCGACCCGCCGATGTGGCGCCGCGTGAATTCATCCACCATGGCACGCCGGAGTTTCGGCGCATCAACTGGGCGTTGTTTGCTGCGGGCTTCGCGACGTTCGGCTTGTTGTATTGCGTGCAGCCGCTGCTGCCCGAGTTCAGTCGCGACTACGGCGTTGGCGAAGCGGTCAGCGCGTTGTCGCTGTCGCTGACCACCGGCGTGCTCGCGTTCGGGATGCTGTTTGCGGGCGTGCTCTCGGACGCGTGGGGCCGCAAACCGGTGATGGTTGGGTCGATCCTGTCGTCGGCGCTGCTGGTGCTGGCGTCGGCCCTGATGCCGAACTGGACTTCGCTGCTCGTGGTCCGCAGCCTGCTCGGCGTCACCCTGAGCGGCCTGCCCGCGGTCGCGATGACCTACCTCGCCGAAGAAATGGACGTGTCGTCGATCGGCCTCGGCATGGGTCTGTACATCAGCGGCAATGCGATCGGCGGGATGGGCGGGCGGCTCATTACCGGCGTGCTGACGGATTTCGTGAACTGGCGGGTCGGGGTGATCGTGGTCGCCGTGATCGGGCTGGGCTGCGCGCTCACCTTCTGGCGGTTGTTGCCGCCGTCGCGGCATTTCGTCAAACAGCCGCTGCGCTGGCGTCTCGCCGGCGAGCGCTTCAACGTGATCTTCCACGACCGCGGCCTGCCGTGGCTGTTCGCCGAGGGGTTCCTGCTGCTCGGCGCGTTCGTCACGGTCTACAACTACCTCGGGTACCGGTTGCTGGCGCCGCCCTACAATCTGAGCCAGGCGATCGTCGGCTCGATCTTCGCGATCTACCTGATCGGCACTTTCAGTTCGCCCTGGGTGGGGCACCTGGCCGGCAAACTCGGGCGACGCAAGGTGCTGTGGACCATGTTCGCGCTGATGCTGATCGGCACCGCGCTGACGGCGCTGGCGTCGTTGTGGGCGATCCTGGCCGGGGTGATCCTGCTGACCTTCGGGTTCTTCGGTGCGCATTCCACCGTCAGCAGTTGGGTCGGCCGGCGCGCGGGTGCGGCCAAGGCGCACGCGTCGTCGTTGTACCTGTTCTTCTACTACATGGGCTCAAGCGTTGCGGGCGCGTGCGGCGGGTTGTTTTACGCTTCCCACGGCTGGAATGGCGTTGCGGTCTTCGTCGGCGCGATGACCTTGCTCGGCCTGGCCATTGCGCTCGGGCTGTACCGGCTGCCGCCGTTGGTGAACGTCGCAACGCCCGCCACGCCGATGAGCAAGGGCGCGATGCCCTGAGCGGCCTGTGGCCCTGCTCTGATCGATCGGGCCGGCGGGACTCATGGATGCGTCCGGCAGGCTTTCGCATCCGGTGCCCGCAATCCCGCGATCGGCCACGGCGTGACCTTGCC
>DASTIS010000069.1:0-3265 GCA_035717365.1 Rhodanobacteraceae bacterium | reverse complement strand
AAACCGATCGCACGCCACAGGCCGGGGGCCTCGATCTGCTCGGGTACGCCGGGATCGTGTGCCAGGCTGCGGCGCTCGTAATCGGCCAGCAACGCATAGGCGCCCTCGGGCTGGGCTGCACGCTGCGCGTGCTTCGCCGCCGCGGCCGGTGCCGCACCGTTGCGGGAACCCTGCTTGTCCTGGGAGCGTTTCTTGCTCATTCCCGGTGTCAGCCCTGCGCAGCAAGATGCTTGTTGACGTGGTCCACGAGGTCCTTTTCGCTGACCGGCTTGACCAGCACGTCCTTGGCGCCCTGGCGCATGCCCCACATGCGGTCGGTCTCCATGGTCTTGGTGGTGACGATGAGGACCGGGATGGCGCTGGTCTGGGGATCCTTGGTGAGGTTGCGGGTGGCCTGGAAGCCGTTCATGCCGGGCATGATCACGTCCATCAACACCAGGTCAGGCTTGTCCTTCTGGGCCGCGGCGATGCCGGCCTCGCCGGTCTCGACCGCGGTGACCTTGTGCCCGGCCCGCTCCAGTGCGCCCGAAAAGATCTTCACGTCGGTGGGCGAGTCATCGATGATCAGAATGTGTGCCATTGGATTCCCCATGCGCGTGCCGGCTGCGGCACCCGCGTCATTTGACGGTCGCCACGTGCTGCCGGATCGCATCCAGCAATTCGTCGCGGGTGAAGGGTTTGGTCAGGTACTGCTCGGAACCCACGATCCGGCCGCGCGCCTTGTCGAACAAACCGTCCTTCGAGGACAGCATGATCACCGGCGTCGACCGGAACACATGATTGTTCTTGATCAACGCGCATGTCTGGTATCCATCGAGCCGCGGCATCATGATGTCGACGAAAATGATGTCGGGCCGCAAGTCGGAGATCTTGGCCAGCGCCTCGAAACCGTCGATCGCGGTCAGGACCTCGGCACCCTCCTTCTTGAGCAGGGTCTCGGCGGTGCGGCGGATGGTCTTCGAGTCGTCGATGACCATGACCTTCATTCCGGCCAGGCCATCGTGGTTTGCGTTGTCGTTCACGGTCAGGGTTCCACCTCTGAGGAGGCGGTGAGATTCCATGCAACATGGATGCCACACCGCTGGTTATCTGTGACGGTCGTCACGCTGCTTCCCAAAGATATCCCCCTGCGACCCGCCCCCCTGAAGACGGATCCGGACGCCTTCCCCGGCAAAATCGACCGTGTGTGCCAAGATACACCATGCGACCGCCGGTGGCTGAGACATGACACAAACCATTGCGGTGCTGATGGATCCCATCGGCGCCATCCACCCCGAAAAGGACACCACCCTTGCGCTGCTGCTGGAGGCGCAGCGGCGCGGGTATGCGCTCCGCTACATGCTGCAGGGCGATCTGGCCGTGCGCGACGGCGTGGCCTGGTCGCGGCTGGCGTCGCTCGAGGTGCGCGACAACCGCGACGACTGGTTCACCCTCGGCGAGGCAAGCTGGCAGCCGCTGGCGGAAGCCGCGGACATCGTGCTGGCGCGCAAGGACCCGCCCTTCGACGCGCAATTCCTTTACGACACCCTGGTGCTGGACCTGGCCGCACACGGGGGTGCACGGGTCGTCAACAACCCGCAGGCGCTGCGCGATTTCAACGAAAAACTGGCGGCGCAATGGTTCCCGCAATGCTGCGCGCCGGCGCTGGTGGCGCGCGACCGGGCGGAACTTCGCCGCTTCGCGCACGAGTACGGCGAGGTGGTGCTGAAACCGCTGGACGGCATGGGCGGACGCGGGATTTTCCGCTCGCGCGGCGACGATCCCAACCTCAATTCCATCCTGGAAACCCTGGCGGGCGACGACCGCCACTTCGTGATGGCACAGAAGTTCATCCCGGAGATCGAGGCCGGCGACAAGCGCATCCTGCTGATCGATGGCGAACCCGTACCCTACGCGCTGGCGCGCATCCCGCAGGGCACCGATTTTCGCGGCAACCTGGCGGCAGGTGGGCGCGGCGTGGGCCAGCCGCTTTCCGAACGCGATTACTGGATCGCGGCCGAGGTGGGGCCCGAACTGAAGCGCCGCGGCATCGTGCTGGCCGGCCTGGACGTGATCGGGGACTGGCTCACGGAAGTCAACGTCACCTCGCCGACCTGCGTGCGCGAGCTGGATGCGCAGTTCGGGTTGAATATCGCGGGGTTGGTGTTTGATGCGATCGAACGCGATGGGACCCGGGACCCGCCATCAACGTGGGCGCAAAACGGCGTAGTTCATGCGTGATCGGGCAGCCAATCTTTACGCCGGCCAAACAGGTCGAAGGTTCAAGTGGCTTTTCGGGTCCCCGGAAACTCGCCGCTCCTGTGGCTCGCCCTTCGGGCCATCGGCTACGCCGATGTTCGCTCCGGCATCCTGCCTCCGCAGTCCGGGTCCGGGGTCCCGGTCATGAACGCAATGGCAGCCCCGGCAACGCATACTACCGGCCACGCCGACCGGATCGGCGTGGCGCTGCTGTTTTCACTAATGCTGCACGGCATCGTGATCCTCGGGATCGGGTTTCATTTCGCGAAACCCGCGCCGAGCCTGCCGACGCTGGAAGTCACGCTGGTCAACACTTCCAACGCCGAGGCCCCCACGAAAGCGGACTTCCTGGCCCAGGCCGACAATGCCGGCGGCGGCGACCGTGACAAGGCACACCGGCCGGGCGCCCCGTTCTCCGGTCCACTGCCGGTCGCAAATGCCGGCATCGCGCCGGTCGCGGTGATGCCGGCGGCGCCGAAGCAGCAAACGGCAAGCGGTCCGCACGTCCTCACCACCACCGGCCACGCCGACCGGCGCGCCGCGGACGAGCGCGACTCCCGCGACCAGCCCCGCCCTGCACGGCGGGAGGCACCCATCGCGGTGCCGCAGCGGCTCGAAATGGCGCGGCTCGCGCAGGAAGTCAGGCGCGAGCAGGAAGCCTACGCGCGTCGGCCGCGCCGGAAATACGTCTCGGCCAACACCCGCAACGTGGCCTACGCCGCCTACCAGGTGGCCTGGGTGCACCGGATCGAGCGGATCGGCAACCTCAACTACCCCGACGCCGCGCGCATTCGGCACCTCCATGGCGACGTGGTGTTGACCGTGGTGTTGGGCATGAATGGCCAGGTGCGCCAGGTCACGGTCAATCACAGTTCCGGCCATCGCGTCCTCGACGACGCCGCCATCCGCATCGTGCATCTCGCGGCGCCGTTCCCGCGCATTCCGCAAGACCGGGACGCCAATGGCAACCGCTACAACGAACTTGTGATCACCCGCACATGGCAATTCCTGCCTGGTAATCATCTCG
>DASTIS010000068.1:0-9757 GCA_035717365.1 Rhodanobacteraceae bacterium | reverse complement strand
CCAGCCAGTTCCTGGCCCAGATCAGCATGTCGTGCAGGCTGCAGCGCACGCCGCCGGCGGCGTCCATGGTCGTGGCGTGGACGATCGCGCCGTGTGTGGGAATTGCGACGAAGTGGCCGTCTTTCATGAGGTGCGGCTCCGCCACGTTGCCGACTTCGTTGCGGTTCCAGGTGCCGATCTGGCACCGTGTCATCCCGAGCGGCCGGAATATTTCGCGGCGCATCAGCGTCGCGTACGGCGCGCCGCCGGCCGCGGCGGCGACCTGGCCGGCCACGATGTAAAGCGTGTTGTCGTAGGCGTAGCCGGCGCGAAAACTGTAGGCGGGTTTCAGGTATTGCAGACCCGCGATCACGTCGGCCGGTGTGAAGTGGTTGGGCGTCGGCCACAGCATCAGGTCGCCTGCGCCTTCGGGCAGGCCGCTGTGGTGTACCAGCAGGTCGCCCACCTGCATGTTCTTCGTCACCCACGGATCGTACATCCGGAACGAGGGAATGTACTTCGTGACCGGATCGTCCCAGCGCAATTTGCCTTGCTGCACCAGCCGCGCAAGCAGGGTGGAAGTCATGGCCTTGGTGTTGGAGGCGATCTCGAACAGCGTGTCGCCATCGATGGGCTTGCCGGGCGCGAGCGTCCCGACCTCGCGCGTATGGACCACCTTGCCGTGCTCGATCACGCCGACCGCAAGACCCGGCAGGTGGTAATACGCGACCACCGCATCGACCAGCCGGTCGAGGTCGGCGTTCTGCTTCGTGGTCGGTGCGGCGGCCTGCGCGACCGCTGCGTACAGCGAGAATGCCAAAGCCGCCAGCATGAACCGGGCGAAAAGATTCATGTTGTTTCCCAGGCTTGCGCCGCCTGCTCGCCCGCGATCATTTCCTCGAGGGTCTGCCGCTTGCGCACCACCGCGTAACGACCCTGGTCGAGCAGCACCTCGGCGGCCAGCGGCCGCGAATTGAAGGTTGACGCCATTGACGAGCCATAGGCGCCGGTGGTCTTGATCATCAGCAGATCACCGGCTCCGCATCGCGGCAGTTCGCGATTGCGGGCGAAGGTATCGCTCGACTCGCAAACCGGTCCCACGACGTCGTACGTCCGTAGCGGTCGCGTTGCCTCCGTCAGGGGCACAATGTCGTGCCATGCTTCATAGAGGCTCGGGCGAATGAGGTCGGTCATGGCGGCGTCCAGCACCAGAAACCTGCGCTGACGGCCCTGCTTGACGCGGATCACGCGCGTCAGCAACACGCCGACTTCGGCCACCAGCCAGCGCCCCGGTTCGAGCAGGATGCGGCCTTTGAATTCAGCCAGCGCGTCACGGATCACGTCGACGTAATCCAGGATGGCCACCGGGTGGTCCCGGCCCGCGCGATAGCACACGCCGAGCCCGCCTCCCACATCGATGCTGCGGATCGTGTGCCCGGCTGCAGCGAGTTCACGCCACAGTGCGGCGGTGCGCTGCAGCGCCGCCCGGATCGGATCGAGGCTCAGTATCTGCGAACCGATGTGCACGTGCAGGCCGTCCAGGCGAACGTGCGTCAGCCGCGCGTTGTCGGCGAACCACTGGCGCGCCTCGTCGATGCCGACGCCGAACTTGTTTTCCGATTTGCCGGTGGAAATCTTGCGGTGGGTGAGGGCGTCGACGTCCGGGTTGATGCGTGCGGACGCGTATGCGATGACATGTCGTGCTGCCGCAATACGCTGCAGGAGTCGCAGTTCGTCCACCGATTCGACATTGAAACGTTCGATGCCCGAGTCCAGTGCGTCCGCGATTTCCCCCGCGGTCTTGCCGACCCCGGAAAACACGGTCCGGTCGGCTGGGATGCCTGCGCGCAGGCAGCGCCACAGTTCGCCGCCCGAGACGATGTCGGCGCCGAATCCGGCCGTGGCCATCAATTGCAGGATCGCGACGTTCGAGTTGGCCTTGGCCGCATAGCAGACCCGCGCGTCCAGTCCTTGCAATGCCTGTTTCAGGGTGCCGATTCGCTCGCGGATCGCGCTCGCGGAATAGACCTGGCACGGCGTGCCCACGCGCCGTGCCAGAGTGGGGAGTTCGACACCGTCCAGGCATGCGGTGTCGGCGCATGCGGGTTCGGCGTGGGCAATCGTGGCGGTCATTTCTTGCTGCAAGGCTCGGTTTCATCCATCGATGCAGGAGTCGGCCTGCCGGTGACCGGCGCATGGCACCGTCTATTTGTCGCGCGCAGGCGCGCTCCTGCAAGCGGTTCGCGATGCCACCGCAGCACAGTCGATCAGTACCCCGCCGCCAGGCCAGCCGAACGATGCGGGTCGCTGGCGCCCTCGAGCATGCCGGTCTCTGGATTGACCAGGATGGATTCGAGTACGCCCAGACGGCGCTCCTTGAGCGTGTAGCCCATCGCCTCGAGTTGCTGCTTCGATTCCGGCGTCAGCAGGCCCGGACCGACATACACGACATCCGGATACCACTGCTGGTGGACGTGTGGCGCGTTGACGGCCTGCTGCATGTTCATGCCGAAGTCGATCACGTTGATGATGCTTTGCATCGTGGTCGAGATGATCGTGGCGCTGCCGGGACTGCCGCTCAGCATGAACGGCTTGCCGTCCTTCAACACCACGGTCGGCGTCATCGAACTCAAGGGCCGCTTGCCGGGCTCGACCTGGTCGGCCTTGCCCTGGACCAGCCCGGCGCCGTTGGACGCGCCGGGCTTCGCGGTGAAGTCGTCCATTTCATCGTTGAGGAAAAAGCCGGTATCGCCGGCGATCTGCTTGATGCCGAACAGGAAGTTGATGGTGTAGGTCACGGCGACTGCATTGCCCTGGCTGTCCATCACCGAATAGTGCGTGGTGTTGTTGCCCTCGTTGGGAGGCAGGAAGCTCTTGATCTGGGACGACGGCGTGGCCTTGTCCGGCTGGATCGTCGAACGCAAAGACGCCGCGTAGCCTGCCGACAGCAGTTTCTGCATCGGTATGTCGACGAAATCCGGATCGCCCAGGTAGGTGTTGCGGGTTGCGAAGGCGCGGCGTTCGGCTTCGGCAAAGTAGTGCACGAACTTGACCGAGCCATAGCCCCAATCGCCGACAGGCAAGGGCTTCAGGATGTTCAGCGTCAGGCACATGGTGGTGCCGCCGGAACTGGGCGGCGGCGCGGAAAGAATGGTGTAACCGCGATATTCGCATTGGACCGGCTTCTTCCATTCCGCGTTGTAGGTGGCGAAATCCTTCATGCCGAGGATGCCGCCGTTGGCGTTACTTGCCTCGACCACCGCCCTGGCGATGGAACCCTTGTAGAACGCGTCGGTGCCGCCCTTGGCGATCTTCTCCAGGGTGCTGGCAAGATCCTTCTGCACCAGGCGGTCACCAGCCTTCCACGGCTTGCCGCCATGACCGAAAATTGCGGCCGAGTTGGGATATTTGTTGAGCGCTTCGAGACGCCCGTTGAGGATGCTCGCGTCGCCTTGCTGCAGCACGAATCCGTTGCGGGCCAGTTCGATCGCCGGCTGGATGACCTGCCGGATACTCATCGTGCCGTATTTCCCGAGTGCGGTATCCAGGCCCATCACCGTGCCCGGCACGCCAACGCCCAGATAGGTGTCGGTGCTGCGGCCTTCGACAACATTCCCCTTCGCATCCAGGAACATGTTCGGACTCGCCTTGAGCGGCGCCTTCTCGCGGAAGTTCAGGAACAGATCCTCGCCATTGGCGAGGTGGATGGTCATGAAGCCGCCACCGCCGATGTTGCCGCAACACGGTTGCGTCACGGCCAGCGCGTAGCCCACCGCGACCGCCGCGTCGATGGCATTGCCACCCTGCTTGAGGATTTCCAGTCCTGCCTGAGTCGCGAGGTGCTGATCCGAGACCACCATCGCGTGCTGTGCCGTCACCGGCCTGGCGTGTTCCAGTGCCGCGCGGGTGGCGGCGGGAACGTGCGCGAAGATGGACGAACCGGTCGCCCCGGTTGCCTGGGCGGAAGGCGTCGCGCCGGGGGCCGTGTCGTCCGAATGTGAATTGCCTGCACGCGGTGCGCTGCCGCTGCAGCCGGCAATACCGAGCACAAGCAGGCACGCGGCCAGCAGCGGGAGCGAACGATGACGGCAACACCAGGCTGTCGATCGTGTCGCGACGGAGCAGCACGCAGCTTTGCCCACCATGTTCACCTTCCTGTTTGATTTCACGAGCATAGTTACCGTTCCCGGGAGTGGCCAATGAAAAAATGCGCGCCCTGCATAGCCGCAGGTTGTGAACCTGTCGGGGAACCCGGATCAATTCCGTTCGCGCTTTGCGTCGCCCTGTCCACAGCCTGCCCCCGGCTCGATCCGGGGTGAACCGCCTTGGCATTGATCATCCGCCCCAGAATCCGGGCGATGGCGGTGACAGCAGGCCGTCACGCAGCTTGACGCCGTCGGCGTCGTCACTTTCCAGCCACAGCGGGCCATCCAGGTCGACGAATGCCGCTTCGCGCGCGATCTCCAGCGCCGGCGCAATGCCGAGCGAGGATCCCACCATGCAACCGACCATGATCCGGAAACCATCGGCGCGTGCGGCGCGCAGCAGGCGCCAGGCTTCGGTCAGGCCGCCGGTCTTGTCCAGCTTGATGTTGATTGCCTGATAGCGATTGCGCAGTCGCGGCAGGTCGGATGTGACGTGGCACGCTTCGTCAGCGCAGATGGGGATCGGGCCGGAATACCCGAGCAGGGCGTCGTCCGCGTCGGCCGGCAGCGGTTGCTCGAGCAGGCTTGTGCGGACCTGCTCGAGCACCGGTTGCATCTCCCGCAATACGTCGATCGTCCAGCTCTCGTTGGGATCGACGATGAGGTCGGCGGCGGGCGCGGCGCGTCGCACGGCTTCGATGCGCGCGGCCGGGTTATCGGCATCGACCTTGATTTTGATCAGCTTTGCGTCCGCAATGCATGAAGCCGCTCGTTCCATGGCCTGCGGGGTGTCGAGGCTTATGGTCAGTGCGGTGACCAGTGGTGCACGCGGCGGCCTTGCCAGTTGCGTCCACACCGGAACGCGGTTGATCCGTGCGTCGAGGTCCCACAACGCCGCGTCCAGCGCGTTGCGCGCCGCGCCAGGCGGAAGGCGCGCCTGCAATTCGTCCCGGCCCATGCCGGCGCACAGGTCCTGGCGCAACGCGTTCATTTCATCGAGCACCGATGCCACGGATTCGCCGTATCGCGCGTAGGGAACCGATTCTCCGCGTCCGACGCATTCGCCTTGCTTCAGTTCGACGGTGACCACATCGGCGGCGCGCTTGACACCGCGCGAGATGCGAAACGGTGCGCGCAGCGGCAGGCTGCGGTGCCGGATGTTCAGGTCGCGCAGCATGCCAGCAGGTTGTCGACGATGGCATCGACACCCATGGTGACGGGATCCTGGCACGGCAGCCCCAGCCGTTCGCCGATTTCGCGGCACGCTGCGAGCGCGCCCTGTTCGGGAAGGTTGGACGTATTGAGCGCGATGCCGACCGCCTTGACCGCTGGATTGGTCAGGCGTGCAGCGTCAAGATTGGCTTCCAGGCAACGTTTGAGATCCGGCAGCGGGGAATCGGGAAGTCCGCGCATGTGGGGACGCGTGGGCTCGTGGCACAACACCAGGGCGTCGGGCTGCGAACCGTGCAACAGGCCCAGCGACACCCCGGCATACGACGGGTGGAACAATGAGCCCTGGCCTTCGATGAGGTCCCAGCCGTCGTCTTCACGGGCGGGCGAGATCAACTCGGCCGCGCCGGAAATGAAATCGGCAATCACCGAATCGACGGGGATGCCGCCGCCCGCGATGAAAATGCCGGTCTGTCCGGTGGCGCGGAAGTCCACCGTGCAACCGCGCCCGCGCATGCCGCGTTCGATCGCGAGCGCGGTGTACATCTTGCCGACCGAGCAATCGGTACCCACCGTCAGCAACCGTCGACCGGGCCGGTTGCGGCCATTGCCGACCGGGATGTTTCGGGTGGATTCGCGCGCATCGAACAGTATCCGGCCGTTGCGACGGGCCGCAGCCACGATGTCGGCGTTGTCGCCCAACTTCTGGTGGAGGCCAGCCACCACGTTGAGGCCGGCATCGAGCGCGGCAATGATGTCGGCGACGGTCTCGGATGCCATCACGCCGCCGGCGTTGGCGGTGCCGACCAGCATGGTATCGACTCCCGCCGCCCTGGCTTGCGCCATGCCCATGTCGGGCAGGCCGAGCGTCAACGAACAATCACGATGCCGATACTGACCCAGGCACCACTCGGGCCGCCAATAGGCCACCCCCCGTGCGGTCTTGATGGCCAGGTCGTCTGCTGGCCTGCCCAGGTACAACAGGTACGGCGGTCCCCAGCGGACGTGAGCTGTCGCTTCGCCATGGTTCGACATCAGCTGTTCCACTGGATATCCGTTCAGCCGCCAAAACGCCGAGTGGAGCATAACCATCGGCAGGCATTGCTCACCAATGAAAAGACGGATACATGGCATAACTGACGGTTGTGGGTACCCTGCACGGGATGGCAATGACGATGGCGGGAAGCCGACAACAGTTGCCTGACGACCACCACCCGTGTTGAACTCGCGTCGGTTGGGTCCAGGCACGGCCGTCGTTGCGGTCCGGGGAGCGAACATTCGACATGCGCTTGCGATATATCGAACTCTTCCATGCGGTATTGACCACCGGCAGTCTCACCGGTGCGGCAAGGCTGCTGAACATTTCGCAGCCGGCCGCCAGCAAGGCCTTGCAGCATGCCGAAGATCAACTCGGTTTTGCGTTGTTCAGCCGGGTGCGCGGGCGATTGCAACCGACGCAGCAGGCGATGTCGTTGCGCGATCGCATCGAGAAGATCATCCAGGACGTTCATGACCTGCAGCGCCTTACAACGAACATGCGGCAGCCTGGAAGTCACCCATTGCGGGTCACCTGCACGCCCGCGTTGGCGCTGGCGCTGTTGCCCGCTGCAACGGTGCTTTTGCGCAAGACCTTCCCGGACGCGACCGCCGAGCTGTCCACCCAGCACTCGGCGGTGATGTGCGAGTCGCTGATCCTCCGCGAAACCGACATCGGACTCACGCTGCAGGACACCGGACACCAGAACCTGCGACAGAAGGCGCTGTGCCGCGGACGGGTCATGGTGATCGCTCCGCCCGGTTGGTGGCCGGAGGAGGAACTGGCGCAGCCGCTGCCGATCAGTGCGCTGGCAAGCCAGCCGCTGGTCGGCATCACGGTGCGCGACGCGTTGGGCGGGATCCTGCAAAGCCACTTGGCGCAGGCCGATCCGGCGCCCCGGATATCGGTCTCGGTACAGACCTACCAGTTGGCCCATGCACTCGTCGCAAAGGGCGAGGGTCTGGCGTTGGTGGACCCCTTCACGGCACGCTGTGGCGGCGTGGGCAGCGTGCAAACCCGTCCGCTGAAACCGCACGTGGATGTCGTGCTGTATGCGATGTACCGCCCCGACAGCCCGTTGAATCCGGTGCAGAAGCGATTCCTGGAGCTGGTGCGGCAGCTCGCGCAGAGGATACTGGCGCAAGGTTGACCCGCTGCAATGGGCCACCGGGACGAGCGGGTCCACAACGCCCGGTTATGCCATGTGCCGGTCTTTTCATTGGAGGGTTGCGACCGTCAACGCTTATTCTCGACGCTGTCCTATGGATGTTGGGCAACGGTGCCCGACGTTGCGGCCCGGGATGGACGGGGCGGCATCGCGCGTTCATGCCACGGCCCTGACGCCCTGCTGTCGTTGCGGGCATCGGCGCGCGCGTAAGCGGCGGGCGTGCGACGAATGGAGGATTCGATGAAATCGTTCCGCGTGTTGCTTGCCGTCACCGCAATCGTCGTCGCCGTGTCGGCGTTCGCCGCAAGCTCTCCGATTGCAGGATTCCCTCCTGCCTTGCAACCCGCAGACCTGGTGCTGCGCGACGCGACCATCGCGACGCTCGATCCATTGCAACCGGAAGCGCAGGCGCTTGCCATCCGCGACGGCAAGGTCCAGGCCCTGGGCAGCGACGATTCGATAGCCCACTACATCGGCAAGCAGACGAAGGTGCTGGACCTGCATGGCGCGTTCGTGACCCCGGGGTTCATCGAGGGCCACGGACACCTGCTGCAGACCGGCGAATCGCTGATGCAGATCAACGTCGGCAAGGCGGCCAACTGGGACGAAGTCGTCGCGATGGTGAAGGAGGCGGTGGCCAAGGCCAAACCCGGTGAATGGATCGTGGGCTTCGGCTGGCTGGAGAGCAAATGGGACCGCGCACCCCAGCCGAACCTGCACGGGCTGCCATTGCCGGCAAGCCTGGATGCGGCGTCGCCGGACAACCCGGTGTTGCTTACAACGGCGAGTTACCACGGTCTTTACGCCAATGCGCTGGCACTGAAATCCGCAGGCATCACCGACGACACCCCCGACCCGGTGGGTGGCACCATCGTGCGCGACGCGCAGGGTCGTGCCATCGGCATGCTGAAGGACACCGCGGCGGAGCCCGTGTATGCCGCGTATCGCGAATACCTGGCGCACCTGCCGGCCGCCGAGCAGGAAGCGCGTCGCGCGAAGGCACTGCAACTCGCGGTACGGAACGAAATCAGCAAGGGCATCACCGGTTTTGTCGATCAGGGCGAGGATTTCAAAACCATCGACTGGCTGAAGCAGCAGGTTGCGAAAGGGGTCGCGGATGGAAGCTTCCCGTTGCGACTGTACGTCAACGTCGGCGTTCTGGATGTCGCGAGCCTCGACAAGAACCTCGCGAAGTACCGCACAATTGGTTACGCAGACAACCATTTCACCGTGCGCGGCGTGGGCGAAGACGTTTCCGACGGCGCCCTCGGCACCCGCAGTGCGTGGTTCCTGAAGCCCTACAGCGATGCCCCGAACATCACCGGCAAGAACGTCACGCCGATGAGCGACCTGGACAAGATCGCGCGGATCGCCGCGCGCGACGGCTTCCAGGTTTCGATCCATGCAATCGGCGACCGCGCCAACCGCGAAGTGCTTGACATGTACCAGAAGATCTTCACCGAAGATCCGGCCGCGCATGCGTTGCGTTGGCGCATCGAACACGCGCAGCACCTGAATCCCGCGGACATTCCCCGGTTCGCGGAACTCGGCGTGATCGCGTCGATGCAATCCATCCACGCGTGTTCGGATGCGCCGATGGTGATCCCGCGCATCGGCGAGCAGCGCGCGAAAGAGGGCGCGTATGTCTGGGAGAAGCTGATCGACAGCGGCGCGATCGTGCTGGATGGCACCGATACCCCGGTCGAGGACACCAACCCGATCCCGAATTTCTACTGCGGCGTGACCCGCGCCTTCGACCACGGCAAGAAGACCTTCTTCCCGGACGAGGCCAAGACGCGGCTGCAGGAACTCAAGTCCTACACCTGGAACAACGCGTACGCGCTGTTCGAGGAACACGAACTCGGTTCGCTGACACCGGGCAAGCTCGCCGACCTCGACGTCTTCTCGGGCAACCTGTTGACGATGCCGGCCAGGGACATCCTGCGGACCCGTGTGCTCTACACCATCATCGGCGGCAAGGTCGTCTATCGGCGCCCGGGCGCCGAAAAGTGGCGCAAGGGCGACATGTTCGAAGCGATGCCCGAATTCGATCACGCCGAATGACCGCAGCGCGACGGCAAAAGGGTCGAGCATGCGCGTACTGATCCTGGGCAGCGGCGTCATCGGTGTGAGCAGCGCGTGGTACCTGGCACGCGCGGGCTTCGAAGTTGCCGTGGTGGACCGCGGGGCCGCGCCGGGGCAGGAGGCCAGTTTTGCCAACGCCGGCCAGGTCTCGCCCGGTTACGCATCGCCGTGGGC
>DASTIS010000067.1:0-7791 GCA_035717365.1 Rhodanobacteraceae bacterium | reverse complement strand
GGCATTCCGCGCGACGAACGCGCGAAGCGGGTGCGCGGTGCACTGGAAAAGGTGGGTCTTGCCGGGCGCGGCAAGAATGCTCCGTTCGGCCTGTCCACCGGTGAGCAACAACGGGTGGGGATTGCGCGCGCGATCGTCGGCCGCCCCTCGCTGATCATCGCCGACGAACCCACCGGCAACCTCGATCCGCAACTGTCCGAGGAAATCATGCGCTTGTTCCTGGACCTCAAACAGACCGGCATCACGATCCTGGTCGCGAGCCACGACCTGCAGTTGTTGAAGCGGATGAAGCAGCGGGTGGTGGTGCTTGACCATGGTCATCTGATCGACGATGTTCCCGCGAGCGAGGTGGCATGAACACGCGCATGGCCATGGCTTCGGAAGCGCGCCACTCGCGTTGGGGCATGTGGCGGCGGCAGCACGCGTGGTGCCTGCGCGACAGCCTGCGACAGTTGGCGCGACATCCGCTGGGAACGGCGCTCACCATCGCGGTCATGGGTATCGCGCTGGCGTTGCCGCTGGCGTTCTACCTGCTGCTGACCAACGTCCAGCATCTGGCGACCGCGCTGGGCGATTCGCAGGCGGTCAGCGTGTTCCTGAAGCAGGGTCAAGGTGCGGAACAGGCAGCAACGCTGGCGCAGGAACTGCGCCAGCGCAACGACGTGGGCGCGGTGACGCTGCGTACGCCGCAACAGGGGCTTGCCGAGCTGGCCGCGATGCAGGGTTTCGGCGATGCCATCCACGAGGTGCCGGCCAATCCGCTGCCCTTCGTGTTGCTGGTCGAACCGCACGCGGGCGCCGATCGTGCGCAGGTCGAGTCGCTGGTGGACGCCGTGCGTGGGATGTCGCAGGTCGATCTGGTCCAGGACAACGGCCAGTGGCGGGCCAGACTGGATGCGCTGGTCGCACTGGGACGGCGCGTCGCGCTGCTGCTGGCGGCGCTGCTGGGAGCCGCCGCGGTATTGGTGATCGGCAACACGGTGCGCCTGGATATCCGCGGCCGTGCGGACGAAATCGCGGTGCAGCGGTTGATCGGTGCCAGCGCGTCGTTCGTGCGTCGTCCGTATCTCTACGAAGGCGCCTGGTACGGACTTGCTGCCGGCATCGTCGCGGTGCTGCTGGTGATGCTGCTGGAGGCGGTTCTGGCCCGTCCGGTGCGTGACCTGGTCGCCAGTTATGCGGGTCGCCTGCACTTTGGCGCGTTGCCATGGGATACGCTCGTGATTACGCTGGCGATTGCGCTGGTGCTTGGCTGGCTGGGTGCCTGGATTGCGAGCAGCAGGCACTTGGCGCGCGCCGCCCGCTGAAAAGAAGAAAGAAGAGGGTCAGGTTCACTTTTAATGTCGGGGCGACGTGCGAGGGTATAGGCCAAAAGTGAACCTGACCCCCTTCTTGCCCTTCCTGGATCCCGCATGAACGACGTCCTCCGCCATATCGCCAGCGACAATCCGCGCGTGATGGTGGTGGACGGCTCCAGGGTGGCGCGTACCCTGATCGCGAGGCTGCTGGAAAAGGACTTGCCCGACGCGACGGTGATTACTTGCGCGAGTGGCGCCGAAGCGCAGCAGGCGTTGCACGAGGGCGTGGTGGATCTGGTCACGACCGCGCTGCGGCTGCCCGACATGGATGGTTCGGCGCTCGCCGAGTACGTGCGCGAGCATGCCTCGCAGGCCTACATCCCGATCGTCGCGGTGTCGGGCGACGTCGACGAACGCTTGCAGAATCGCCAGATCGGCGACGCGATCACCGACTATTTCGACAAGGCCGCGGGCTTCGCGGCGCTGGCGGATTTCATCGGCGGATACGTTGCCCCGCTCGACCACGCCGAAGGCACGGTGCTGTATGTCGAGGACAGCCGCGTCGTCGCGCTCGCCACCAGCCGGGTCATGCAGCGCTACGGCCTGACCGTGCATCTCGCCGGCAGCGCCGAGGAAGCGGTCGAATTCCTGGGTCGTGCGCATGACAGCGGCGAGATCGGCGCGGACCTGGTGTTGACCGATGTGAGCCTCAAGGGCGAGATGTCCGGGGGCGACCTGCTGGAATGGATCCGTTTCGACCTCGAGCTGGGCAAGGGCGCGCTGCCGGTGCTGGTCATGACCGGTGACGAAAATCCCGCCAATCAGGCCGCGCTGCTGAAAGCCGGTGCCAGCGATCTGGTCGAGAAGCCGGTGGAGGAGCGGTTGCTGATGACCAAGCTGATGTTCCAACTTCGCGTGTCGCAAAGACGGCGCGGATAAGCGAGGACAGGTTGCTTGTGACTGATGAACGTTTGAAACTTGAGCCGTCGTGGAAGGCGCGCGTCGGCGATTATTTCGATCGCCCCGAGATGATTGCACTGCGCGAATTCCTGCGCGCCGAGAAACACGCGGGCAAACGCATCCATCCGCCGGGACCGGAAATCTTCGCGGCACTGGACACCACGCCGTTCGATGCCGTCCGGGTGGTGATCCTGGGGCAGGATCCGTACCACGGCCCCGGACAGGCACACGGATTGTGTTTTTCGGTGCGTCCGGGCGTGCCGGTTCCGCCGTCACTACAAAACATCTTTGCCGAAATCGAGGGCGACCTTGGCATTCCGCGGCCCGACCACGGCTGTCTCACGCCCTGGGCACGGCGCGGCGTGCTGTTGCTCAATGCGGTCCTGACGGTGCAGGCCCGGATGGCGGGTTCCCACCAGGGCAAGGGCTGGGAAGGTTTCACCGATCGGGTGGTCGACGAGCTGAACCGGGGGCGCGACGGCCTGGTGTTCCTGCTGTGGGGGAGTTACGCCCAGGCGAAGGGCAAACTGATCGACACCCGCCGGCATTGTGTTCTCAAGGCCCCGCACCCATCTCCCCTGTCGGCGCATCGCGGGTTTCTGGGGTGCCGGCATTTTTCCAAGGCCAATCAGTATCTTGGAAGTCAGGGGCTGGCGCCGGTGGATTGGTCGCTGCCGCCTCGCAGCGCACTGGAAGCATGACTTCCGGCCCCTTGTAATTGCTGTACTGGCTGGTATACTTTAGCCCATGAACGACAGGGCAACCGGCGTTCCGCAGAGGCAATGCCGAAGGGAACCTTGACGCAAATTTGGCACTCCAATCGTTAGAGTGCCAACACAGACGATTAGGGGTACATCCATGAGCGAAGCCTTGGTGGCCAACAATCTTCCCATTCCGAGCGTGGTGGGCAGCCTCGATGCCTACATCGGCGCGGTGCACCGCATTCCGGTTCTGGAAGCCAGTGAAGAGCACGAACTGGCGCAGCGTTATCACGACGACGAGGATCTGGATGCGGCGCGCAAGCTGGTGATGTCGCACCTGCGGTTCGTGGTGCACGTGGCGCGCGGCTATTCCGGCTACGGCCTGCAATTGGCCGACCTGATCCAGGAAGGCAACATCGGCCTGATGAAGGCCGTGAAACGTTTCGATCCCGACCGTGGCGTGCGCCTGGTCAGTTTCGCGGTGCATTGGATCCGCGCCGAGATGCACGAGTTCATTTTGAAGAACTGGCGCATCGTCAAGGTTGCCACCACCAAGGCGCAACGCAAGCTGTTCTTCAACTTGCGCAAGTCCAAGAAGCGCCTGGGCTGGATGAACATGGAAGAAGTGCGTGCGGTCGCCAAGGATCTTGGCGTGCCCGAAACGACGGTGCTGGAAATGGAATCGCGCCTGTCCGGTCGCGACATCGGCTTCGATCCGCCGGCCGAGGGCAACGACGACACACCGCCCGCGCCGGTCGCCTACCTCGAGGATCACGGTGCCGATCCGTACCTGCAGGTCGCCGACGCCGATCACGAAGAGCACCAGCTCGATACGCTGCAGCATGCGATGTCGAAGCTGGACGACCGTACCCGCGACATCATCCGTCGCCGCTGGCTGGCCGAGGACAAGGCCACGTTGCAGGACCTTGCCGACGACTACGGCGTGTCGGCCGAGCGCATACGCCAGCTCGAAGCGAATGCCATGAAGAAGATGCGGGGCGCATTCGCGGCGTAGGTAGGCACGGCATCTCGTCGAAGACAAGAGAAACGGCCGCACGAAGCGGCCGTTTCTTGTTGCGGGGGGTAGGTTGGGTTGAACACGGCGAAGCCCAACAGCGTTGCCCTGGTTCGACACGTTGGGCTTCTCCGCATGAAGCCCGGATCAGCCCAACCTACGAGAAGAAGAACGAAATCGCCGCACGAAGCGGCCGTTTCTTGTTGCGGGAAGGTCGGTCCGTGCAGGTTGGGTTGAGCGCAGCGAAGCCCAACAGTTTCGCCATGGTTCGACACGTTGGGCTTCTCCGGATGAAGCCCGGATCAGCCCAACCTACAAGAAGAAGAACGAAACCGCCGCACGAAGCGGCCGTTTCTTGTTGCGGGTAGGTTGGGTTGAGCGCAGCGAAGCCCAACAGCATTGCCTTGGTTCGACACATTGGGCTTCTCCGGATGAAGCCCGGATCAGCCCAACCTGCGGGCTGGCGGACACGCTCGTGGACGGCCGCTTTGTGCGGCCGTTCTGTTTCATTCAATACAAATCCACTGGATCGACGTCGAGCGACCAGCGCAGACCACGCGGCTGGGGCAGCGCGTGCAATTGCGGCAGCCATACGGCGAGCGCCTGCCGCAACGGCGCACGTTGCGCGGATTCCACCAACAATTGCGCGCGATGACGGCCACCGCGCAACGGCATCGGCGCGGCGAACGGGCCGTTGACGCGGAGCGCATCTCCCCGATGCTTCGCATCTGCGCTGCGCCCGCGGAGCTCCGCACCGCCCTTCGAACGAAGGCCGTGCACAACCGCATCACGCGCCGCCGACATGAAACCCTCCAGCACATCGCGCTGCGCGCTCTCCGCGCGCAACAAGGCGATGTGTGCAAACGGCGGCAGCCCGGACGCCAGTCGTTCGCCGAGTTGCAGCGCCGCGGCGGCACCATAGCCGCCCTTCAGCAACGTCACCAGCAACGGGTGCCCCGGTTCGTGGGTTTGCAGCCACACCTCGCCGGGCTTGTCGGCCCGCCCGGCACGCCCCGCGACTTGCACGATCAATTGCGCAAGCCGCTCGCCCGCGTGGAAATCGACACTGTGCAGGCCTTCGTCCACGCCGACGATCGCCACCGTGGTGAGGTTGGGCAGGTCGTGGCCCTTGGCAAGCATCTGGGTGCCGACCAGGATCGCGGGCTTGCCGTCGGCGAGCCTGTCCAGCAGTTTCGCGAAGGCATTGCGGCGACGGGTACTGTCGCGGTCCACGCGCAGCACGGGCACGTCCGGGTAGCGCGCGGCCAGGGCCTCTTCCAGACGTTCGGTCCCGTGACCTTGCGGCATCAGTGCGGTGGCGTCGCAGTGCGGGCAGGTGTCGGGCGCGCGCTCGGTGTGCCCGCAATGATGGCAGAGCAACTGTCGCCGTCCCCGGTACAAGGTCAGCGGTTTTTCGCAACGCGGGCAGGCCGCATGCCAGCCGCAGGCGTGGCACAGCAGGACCGGTGCGTAGCCGCGGCGATTCTTGAACACCAGCGCCTGCCCACCGCGCGCGATGCAGGCGTCGAGTGCATCCAGCAGCGCTGGCGAGAGGCCGTGCGCCAGTTGCAGGCCGCGCAGATCCAGCACGTGCACCGGCGAGGGCGCCCGCGCCTGCACGCGCCGGCGCAACGACAGGCGCTCGTAGCGGCCCGCCTCGACGTTCGCCAGCGTTTCCAGCGAGGGGGTCGCGCTGCCCAGCACGATGGGCACGCCCAGCGACTGCGCGCGCATCAGCGCGAAATCACGCGCGTGGTAACGGAAGCCTTCCTGCTGCTTGTACGACGTGTCGTGTTCCTCGTCGACCACGATCAGCCCGGCGTTCGGCAGCTGCGCGAAAACCGCCGAACGGGTGCCGAGCACGATCGCGGCATCGCCGGCGCGTGCGTCCAGCCAGGCGCGCGCGCGTTCGCCTTCGGCGAGGTTGGAATGCAGCACCGCAATGCGCGCCTCGAAACGCGCGCGCAGCCGCCGCAGCGCCTGCGGGACGAGGCCGATTTCAGGGACCAGCCACAGCGCCTGCCGGCCTGTCGCGAGCGCACGTTCGGTCAGGCGCAGGTAAACCTCGGTCTTGCCGCTGCCGGTGACCCCTTGCAACACGAATGGACGAAAGCCATCGCCCGCAGACAGGATCGCGGTCAGCGCATCGGCTTGCTCGTCGTTCAAGACGGGCGCCGCGCCGTCGCGCGCTTGCGGCGGGTCGCCGGGAATCGGTGCGCGTGCGATCAATCCCGCCGCGGCCAGGCGGCGTGCCGCCGCACGCCAGCCCGGCAGCAACGTGTCGAGTTCGCTGGCCGACAGGACCGTATCGTCCAGCATGTCGAGCAAAGCCGCGGAGCTGCCACGGCGACTGCGGGCATCGCGCGCCGCACCTCCCGCGTCGGTCGCCCGCCAGGCTTCCCCGGTGAAGGCGGAAGTCGCCCGGCCGTCGCGCAGGCCCAGCGGAAGTGCCCCGAACAGTACTTCGCCGATCGCGCCGCACCAGTAATCCGCCGCGCGCCGCAGGTCCGCCATCAGGGTGGGATCGAGCAACGGTTGCGCGTCCAGCGTCGCCGCGATCGGTTTCAGGCGGTCGCGGGCGACGCCCGCCTGTGCGCCGAATTCGACGACGATGCCGACCCGGCTCCCGCGTCCGAACGGTACCCGCACCCGCGAGCCTGGCTGGGGCGCGAACGTCCCGGCAAGGTAATCGAACGTCTGTGGCAGGGGCAGCGGCAGTGCAACACGCACGACGGAGTCCGGCGGATCGGATTGCCGCACGAGGTTCATGACTTACAGCCGCTTGTTGTCATGGAGGGCAGGAGTGTGCGGTAAGTCGGTGCCACGTTGATGATTTTTCCGTTATCCACAATCGTTGTGGATAAGGTTGTGGAAGAACTGCGTGCAAGCCTTGCGCGGGCTCGCCGGATCGGCCCGCGGCACGACTTGGCGATTTTTTCAGCAGGCTGATTTTCCCAATTGAATTCATACGGATACCTGCCACAAACCGGGGCGCGGCTGGCTCCGGCCGAGACGCCATGGATGCGGCGCCGCGGAAATTTGTGGCTGTGCACAACGGCAGCGCCACGGGGCGGTTCACTCCGCCTCCAACACTTGGCGCGACGCGCGGATCCTGTCGCCGAAGCGCACCCGTCCGACCTCGCGCATCCGCGGCGCGTGGTCCGCAAGGTAGGCTTCCCACGCGGCCCGGTCGCGCAACCGGTAGTGCACGGTCAGGGCACAACGGTCCGCCGGCGGAGGTGGCTCCAGGCGGGTCAAAACCTCGGCAGCCTCGAAGCCCGGCAGCTCCAGCATCTCGCGCACGTGTCCGTGCAGCCACGCCAGGTACTCATCGTGCAGCGCCGCATCCAGCTCGAGTTCGATGGCGTAGACGATCATGCGCCGGTCAGGCTGAGCATCACGGTGAAGATCCAGCCGAACCCCATCATGATCAGGTAGCAAAAGCCGATCGACCAGTATTTCAGGTTGGTCATGAACCAGCCTTGCCGGTAGACGCGCTTCTGCATCAGCCACAGGTACACGAAAATCCAGACCCACGCGGCAGCGGTAACCGTGTACATCGGAATCCTGAGCCAGCCGGCGTGCGGCACCAGCAGGTGGCGCAACACGGCGAGGACCACCAGCACCAGGATCGACAGCATCAGGAAGGCGTGGCTGTGCATGGCCACGATCAGGTGCTCCATGTACAGCCGCTTCTTGAAGATGTAGAAGATTTTCAGCAGCAGCGCGAACAGTGGCAGCAGCACGAACAGGACGGTCGGCGCGGCGGAAAACATCCCGAGCGTGAACTTGCGGCGTGCGACCTGTTGCTCGGCCC
>DASTIS010000066.1:0-23022 GCA_035717365.1 Rhodanobacteraceae bacterium | reverse complement strand
AAGCCGGACGGCGCGACCGTTCCGGGGTTGAACCATCGGAGCCCGAATCCTGCGCGGCTCCACCAGTGATCTTTCGGAGTAGCCCATGGCAGTCTCTTCCACCCAGGTTTTGCGTCCGCGCGGTCTCAAGGTCGAGCCGGTCGGACCCAATCACGCACGTGTCGTCGTCGAGCCGCTCGAACGCGGTTACGGGCACACGCTCGGCAATGCGCTGCGGCGCGTTCTGCTCTCCTCGATTTCCGGCGCGGCGATCGTCGAAGCCGAGATCGACGGCGTGCTGCACGAGTACACCACCCTCGAAGGGCTGCAGGAAGACGTGATCGAAGTCCTGCTGAACCTGAAGGGCGTCGCGCTGCGGTTGAACGGCGTCGATGAATCGACCCTGACCCTTTCGAAGAAGGGCAAGGGCGTGGTGACCGCGGGCGACATTACCACCGACCACACGGTCGAGATCGTCAATCCCGAGCACGTGATTTGCCACCTGACCAAGGACGTCGCGCTCAACATGCGGCTTCGGGCCCGCCGCGGCATCGGCTACCAGCCGGCCGTGGCCCGGGTGAACCCGGACGAGGAAGCGCGCCCCATCGGCCGCCTGCAGATCGACGCCTCGTTCTGCCCGGTCCGCCGCGTCGCGTATTCGGTCGATGCCGCGCGCGTCGAGCAGCAGACCAACCTCGACAAGCTGGTGCTCGACGTCGAGACCAACGGCACTGTCGCGGTCGACGAGGCCGTGCGCCAGGCCGCGCAGACCCTGCACGAGCAACTGTCGGTTTTCGGCGACTTCAAGAGCCGCGACTTGACCGAATCCGAAAAGGACAACACCGGCGTCTCCCCGCTCCTGCTGCGTCCGATCGACGACCTGGAACTCACCGTGCGGTCGGCCAATTGCCTCAAGGCCGAGAGCATCTACTACATCGGCGACCTGGTGCAGAAGACCGAGGTCGAGCTGCTGAAGACCCCGAACCTCGGCAAGAAGTCGCTCACCGAAATCAAGGACGTGCTCGGCGCCAAGGGCCTCGCGCTCGGCACCAAGCTGGAGAACTGGCCGCCGGCGGGGATTGCGTCGGGGATGCAGCTTGGGTGAGGCAGGAAACGCCCTCGCGCACAAACCACGGTGTGTTTATTTGTGCGATTGTCCATGATCGCTGCGTCACGAATCATCAAGTCGCTTGAAACGATTCGACGGGCGGCAACATCAGAACGGACATCCATGCCCTGACTGTTCACAAAAGCTCGCTTCGATCGGCTTGTTTCCAACTCAATAGCGGAATTCCGCGGGAATCCGGACACAGGCGCCGGGTTTTCATAACGATAAAACAAAGAGAGTCACCACCATGCGCCACCTCAAATCCGGACGCAAACTCAACCGGACCAGTTCGCATCGCGAGGCCATGTTCAAGAACATGACCTCGTCGTTGATCAAGCACGAACTGATCCGCACTACCCTGCCCAAGGCCAAGGATCTGCGCCGCGTCGCCGAGCCGCTGATCACGCTGGCCAAGGTCGATGGCGTCGCCAACCGTCGCCTTGCGTTCGCGCGCCTGCGCGACAAGCAGGCGGTCGGCAAGCTGTTCGTGGAACTCGGCCCCCGTTACCGCGAGCGCAAGGGTGGTTACCTGCGCATCATCAAGTGCGGCTTCCGCGACGGCGACAACGCGCCGATGGCTTATGTCGAGCTGGTCGACCGGCCGCAGGCCGCCGCGGCCGAAGACGCCGAGTAACAGGGATTTCCACAGCGTGTTCCAAAACCCCGATCGGTCACTCGGTCGGGGTTTTTGCTTTGGGGCCGCCGCCGTGGTCGTCGCGCATCGGTCCTCGTGCCGGCCAACTCCGGGCTGACAATGCAGCGCGCCGCGACTACAGTAGCCTCCTTGTCCTGTTGAAAGCGCCTGACGATGAATCCCCTGCGCTGGTCTTTTCGTACCGCGTTCCTGCTCGGCTTCCTGATCTGCGTCGCCTTGCTGGCGTACGCACTGTACGAGGAGCTGTACCGGAACCAGATACCGTGCTACCTGTGCGTGATGCAAAGGGTGGCATTCGTGTGGATGGGCGTGTTCTTCCTGGTCGGCGGATTGCACGCGCCGCGCGGCGCTGGCGGGCGGCGGACTTATGTCGTGCTGGTGCTGCTGGGCGTTGCGTTCGGCATTGCGATGGCGGTTCGCCAGTTGTGGTTGCAGTCGCTGCCGGCGGACCAGGTACCCGCCTGCGGCGCGAGCTTCGGCACCCTGGTCACGATGTTGCAGCACGGGTCGATGCCGCTCGGTCGTTTTGCCGCGGTGGTGCTGCACGGCGACGGCAACTGCGCCGCGGTGACCTGGAGATTTCTCGGGTTGTCGATGGCCGGCTGGGCGCTGGTCTGGTACGTCCTGCTCGGCATCTGGGCGCTGTTGCCGCGGAAGCGGCGCGGCATGTTCGGCGATGCGCAGCCGCTGCGCGCAATGGGAAATTGAGCATGGCCGGTCCGGACACGACTTCGCACGCGCCCTTGCGACCTGTACGCGATGCACAACCGTGGCACGTCGCGAGCTGGCAGGCCCATCCTGCCGCGCAAATGCCGGTTTATGACGATCCGGTCGAACTGGAATCGGCGCTGGAACGGTTGCGGTCGTTGCCACCACTGGTGACGTCGTGGGAGATCCTTGCCCTGAAGAACCTGCTGGCCGACGCCCAGGAAGGCAAGCGTTTCCTGTTGCAGGGTGGCGATTGCGCCGAGGCGTTCACCGATTGCAACAACGAGGTGATCGCCAATCGCCTGAAGGTCCTGCTGCAGATGAGTCTGGTGCTGGTGCACGGCCTGCGCACGCCGGTGTTGCGCGTCGGCCGTTTCGCCGGCCAGTACGCCAAGCCACGCTCGGTCGATGTGGAAACGATCGACGGGGTGACGTTGCCGGTATACCGCGGCGACCTGGTCAACGGCCCGGAATTCACCGCCGCGGCGCGCCGGGCCGACCCCATGAGGATGGTCGAAGGGCACGCGCGCTCGGCGATGACCATGAACTTCGTGCGCGCACTGGTCGAGGGCGGGTTCGCCGATCTCCACCACTCGGAATACTGGGATCTCGATTGGGTCGAGCGTTCGCCGCTGGCCGCGGAATACCGGAAGATGGTCGATGGCATCAGCGATGCCGTGCATTTCATGGAAACGTTGGCGGGCGATCCGATCGCCAGTTTCCAGCGCGTCGACTTTTACACCTCGCACGAGGCGTTGCTGCTGCATTACGAGCAGGCGCTGACCCGGCAGGTGCCGCGCCAGTGGGGCTGGTTCGACCTGTCCGCGCACTTCCCGTGGATCGGCATGCGCACTGCCGCGCTGGACGGCGCGCACGTCGAGTTCTGCCGCGGCATCCGCAATCCGGTCGCGATCAAGGTCGGTCCGGCCATGCACGGCGATCAATTGCAGCGCCTGATCGAAGTCCTGAATCCCGACGACGAGGCGGGACGTCTGACCCTGATCCATCGCATGGGCGTGGGCGGCATCGGCCAGCACCTGCCGCGCCTGATCGACGCCGTCAAGGCCACCGGCCGGCGCGTGTTGTGGGTGTGCGATCCGATGCACGGCAACACCGAAAAACTCGGCAGCGGCGTCAAGACGCGGCGCTTCGCCAATATCCGCAGTGAGCTTGAACAGGCCATCGACATCCACGCGGCGGAAGGCACCCGCCTCGGTGGCGTGCACCTGGAGTTGACCGGCGAGGACGTGACCGAATGCATGGGCGGTGCGCGGGACCTGTCCGAAGCCGATCTCGCGCGCGCCTACAAGTCCACCGTCGATCCGCGCCTCAATTACGAACAGGCGCTGGAGCTGGCAATGCTCATCGTGCGCAAGTCAGGTTCGGGAACGTCGCGGCCGGCCTAGGCCCGCGAAGGCATGATCGACGCGTGCGGTGCCGGCTGGATCGTCGCCACGGGTGCGGTATGATCCGGGCGTGGCGATCCCTTCGCATCGTCTGCCCTCCCGGGGACATCGAGGGGCGGGCAGGGCGTGGCGGGCAGCCCGTTGCGGTGCGCATGCGCCATGGCCGACGAACATCCGGGGAGGAGGCGGGCCTGGCCGAATGGACGAGAACATCACCTGCCTGATCGAGGCCGCCGCGGACGGTGACGCCAAGTCGTACGAGCGGCTGTTCACGCGCGTGTACGGCGAACTCAAGCTCATCGCGCGCCGGCAGTTGCGTGCAGGCGCGGGGCTCACGCTCAATACCACCGGGCTGGTGCACGACGCCTATCTCAAGCTTGCCTGCCCCGAGAAGCTGGCCTTGCGCAGCCGCAAGCATTTCTTCGCGCTGGCCGCCAAGGCCATGCGGCAGATCGTCATCGACCACGCGCGCGCGCGGATCGCCGCCAAGCGTGGTGGCGGCGAGGCACAGGCCGTGCCGCTCGACATGGTCACCGAACCCGACGCGATGCAGTGGGCACCGGATCGCCTGCTGCAACTCGATCGTGCTCTGGGCGACCTCGAGGCGCGGATGCCGCGGCTTTCCTCGCTGATCGAAATGCGTTTCTTTGGCGGCATGGAGCTGAGCGAGATCGCGGCGCTGGAAGAAGTGAGCGAGCGCACGCTCAACCGCGATTGGCGGCGCGCGCGTGCCGAACTTTACTCGGCGTTGTACGGCTGAGGACTCCGGCCATGCCGCGGCAAAGCCTCGACGAACTGTTCGATGCCGCACAGGACATTCCACCGCAACGCCGGACGGCCTGGCTGGACGCGGTTTGCGCAGGCGATCCCTTGTTGCGGCACGAACTCGAGCGCCTCCTGGCCGCCGATGCGCGCGAGCAAGGCGTGCTGGAATCCGGTCCCACGCTGCTCGCCGACGTTATGGCCGACGCCACGGACACCCCGCAGGGTTTTGGTAGCTGGCGCGTGTTGCGGCGCCTCGGTGCGGGCGGCATGGGCGAAGTGTGGCTGGCTGAGCGCGACGATGCGGGATTCGTCCAGCGTGCCGCGATCAAACAGGTCGCGTGGCCCACGCCCGGACTGTTGCAGCGCTTCCAGCGCGAACGCCAGATCCTCGCGCGACTGGAACATCCCGGCGTCGCGCGCCTGATCGACGGGGGCGTGGACGCGGCGGGTTGTCCGTACCTCGCGATGGAATACGTCAAGGGCGAGCGCATCGACGCCTGGGTGCGCGCGCGGGCGCTCGGCGTGCGCGCCACCGTGCGACTGTTGCTGCAGGTGTGCGAAGCGGTGCAGTTCGCGCACCGCAACCTGGTGGTGCACAGCGACATCAAGCCGTCCAACATCCTGATCACGGACGAGGGCGCGCCGCGTTTGCTCGACTTCGGCATCGCGCGGGTGCTTTCCGGGGACGATGCGGAGGCGACGCGGACCGCCACGCGCCTGATGACGCCGGATTACGCCGCACCGGAATGGATCGGCGGCGGTCCGGTCACCACCGCCGTGGACGTGTATGCACTCGGCGTGCTTGCCTACGAGCTGTTGTCGGGGACCAAGCCCTATCGTCTCGATCGTGGCGGCGACGTCGCCCGCCAGCTGGCCGACCGGCTGACGGAACCGCCCAGCGCCGCGCTCGCGCGTGACATCCCCGATCGGCGCGCGCGGCGGCGCGTACTGCGCGGCGATCTCGACCGCATCGTGCAGACCGCGATGGCACGTGATCCGGCGCGTCGCTACGCCACGGTCGAAGCACTTGCGCAGGATCTTCGCGCATGGCTGGATGGACGCGCGGTCGCCGCGCGCGGCGACCAGGCCTGGTACCGGTTGCGGAAGTTCGTGGCGCGCAACCGGGTCGCGGTCGGTGCGACCGCGCTGGTGGTGGTGACGCTGATCCTGGCTACCGCGTTCAGCCTGCGCCAGGCGTACGTGGCGAACCAGCAAGCCGGGCGCGCGCAACGGCAGGCCGCGCGCGCCGACGCGGTGCGACGTTTCCTCGACAACACCTTCGCGCAGATGGATCCGGCCGCCAATCGCGGCGAGACCGTTGGCATGCGCGATCTCCTGGAACGCAGCGAAGCGCGACTGGCGAAGGCGGCAGACATGCCGCTGTCGGTACGCGTCGATCTCACCACGCTGGTGGGCAAGTTGTACTGGAATCTTGCCGACAATACGTCCAGCGAGCGCGTCCTGAAGTCGGCAGTGGCCCTGGGCGGTCACGGTGGCGTGTCCGACGAGGCACGCGCCCGCGCGCTGCTGGCGCTCGCCACCGTCGAGCAGGATCGCAGCGACAACGAGAGCGCCTGGCGTCATGCCACCATGGCCCATACGCTGGCGAGTCGCGCCAGGGAACCGGACCGCGAGCTGGTCGAGGCCTCGCAACGGCTGGTGACCTCGATGTCGATCGCGCACGAAGGCGCGGTACACGCCGAACCCGCATTGCGCGAACTGCTGGCTGCCGACCGCGCCCGCTATGGCGAAAGCGAGCCCGTGGTCAACGATCTCATCATGCTGGGCCATGCGCTGGACGTGATGGCCCGTTATGAGGAGGCGGAGGCAAGTTTGTCCGAAGCGGTCGCGATGGCCCGCCGGCTCAACGGCACGTACGCTTCCTATCTCGGGTTGGCGCTCGACTTTCTCGGCACCGTCCGCGTGCACCGTGGCGATTACGCAGGCGCGAGCCAGGCCTTCGTCGAGTCTGGCCGGATCACCGGCATGCTGTGGGGCGTGGACAACGTGCGCACCAGCATCACGCGCGAGCAGGTGCTGGAGGTGGCGATCCTAGAGGGGAGGTTCGAGGAATCGTTGCCGGCCGTTATGGCGGTGCGCGACGAAGCGGTAACCATGCGCAAGGCGCGTCCGGACCACTATGCGGCGAGCTGGAAGTTGCTCGGTGATACCTACAGTGGGCTTGGTCGGTTCAGGGAGGCCGAAACGGCCTACCACATGGGACTGACCCTGTGGAGCGAGGTGCCACAAGGTAACCAGTCCGCCGGCATGGCGGAAACGTTGTCGGCGCTGTCGTCGGTATTGAAATGGCAGGGACGGCTGCCCGAAGCCGAGAAAGCCGTGCTCGCGGCCATCGACATCGACCGGCGTGCCGTGCCCCCTGGCATGCCATCGTCCGCATCCGGTCCATGGCTCGGTCGCGACTTGTCGGCGCTGGCCGGGATCATCGGCCTTGAGGGACGTCACGACGAGGCACTCGCGCGTGCGCGTGCCGCCGTCGCATCCCTGCCACACAATCCCGGCGGCGAATCGCCGCATTCGGCATTGGTACAGGCGCGCCTGGCGAACGCGCTGCTGGCCCATGGCGAGGCCGACGCGGCCCTGGTCCAGGCAAGCGAGGCGCTGGCAATCGCCGATCGCGTGTTGCCACCCGACAATTGGCAACGGGCGCCGTTGTGGCTTGCCAGGGGCCGTGTCGAGTTGGCGATGGCGCAGCCGGCCGCAGCGGAAGCCGCGTTGCGCCGCGCGTTGGCCCTGTGCGGCCCGTTGCACCCCGGGCATGATCCGCGGGTGCTGGAAGTGAAAGTCGCCCTGATCCGCGCGCTCGCGATGCAGGGCAAGGTTGCCGATGCCGCCTCGTTGCGCGCCGAGGTCGAGCCGGCACTGAGCGCATCGTCCTCGTCCTATCTCGCAGCATTGCGCGAACGGCTCCCCGCGCGCTGAAGCACCCACAGGTGATTCCACCGGGTCGCGTGTGTCGCTCGCGGCATTTTTCCCCGTATGTTTGTATGAAGCCCATGGTGGCGACCGGACGACCGGTGTCGCCGCGTATCTGGTTCTGCAGTTCCCGGAGAAGGCCATGCACGGTTCCGTCGAGACGGTGGAAGCAGGATTGGGATTGCCCCGCAGGCGTGGGCATCGATCGTTCGTGCTGTGGATCGCCGGCATCTCGGCCGTGCTGATATTCGCTGGCTTCGCAAAGACCTTCTATGTGCGGCCGCTTTTTGTGGAGGCAGCGTTGCCATCACTGGCGATCGTGCACGGCATCGTGATGAGCCTTTGGGTGGTGCTGTTCGTTACCCAGGTCTGGCTGGTCGCGCGCGGCAACATCCGGTGGCATCGGCGCCTGGGCGTGACCGGCATGGTGCTGGCGCCGCTGGTGCTGGTGCTCGCCGTGGCGATGGGGATCCAGGCGATGCGCGCCGGTCACACGCCGGTGCCGCAGGTGACGCCACAACAGTTCCTCGCGGTCCCGTTGTTCAACATCGTTGCGTTCGCGGGACTGGCGGGAACCGGCCTCGCGATGCGCAAGCGCCGTGAAGCGCACCGGCGCCTGATGTTGCTGGCGATGTTGTGCCTGTTGCCGCCCGCCGTCGCGCGGATCCCGCAGGCGCTGGACGTGTTCCGCGCCGGCAGCCTGTTCCTGGCGATCGGGGTCATGGCCGCGATCATCGTGGCCTGCGCGGTGCGCGATACCCGCCTGAATCATCATCTGCACCCCGCGTTCGTGTTCGGCGGCACCGCGGCGATCCTTGCGCTGCCGCTGGCACTGGTGGTTTCCCACACCCCGTGGTGGCAGCGTTTTGCCGAGCTGTTGATGTGACGGATTGAAGGCATCCGCGCGGCCCGTTCACGTGGGGAGCGCGGCGGGTCGCGCTGCGCCGTCGTTGCCACGCCAATCCACCCCGTTGCGACCTTGACGAAGGCGTCGATCCGTCGTGCTTGCCGGCTGGGTGTCGCTTGCCGCGATGTTTCCCGTATGAGGAGGTGTGGCCCCGAATCGGAGAACCTTCATGAACACCGCATGCAAGCTTGGCGTCGCCCTCGCATCCATCTTGTGGATGACCGCCGCAACTGGCGCACCGCCCCCGGCATCGTCTGGCTCCACGGATTCCGCGTCCGAGGTATCCCGGCATGCCTCGAAATCCAACCTGATGAAGTCCGGCGCCATGCACGATGCGCTGGGCGTGGCGATGCAGGCGTTCGGTTTCGCTGCCGCACATCCCGATGCCACCGAGCCTCAAAAACAGGCCGCGGCAAACCATATGATGCAAGACGTATTCCGGCGCGAATTGCATGGCGGTGCCGGGTCTGCGCAGTCGGGCGCGCCGAAAGCGTCGACGCCGGCTCCCACGGACGTACCCACCGACGCGGTGCGCCGCGCGGGCTACGAAGCCAGTCGGGCGTTCCACGAGGACCCGAACTCGCAGGCAACCGCCGACGCGGTGCGCCGGCTGATCCTGACCGCCGACGGCGAATTGCCTCCGGCGAGGCCCGCGCAAGACGACGACCAGCACTGAAGCGCGGCGCAGTTCGGCAGCGGCCCGGACCCGCGCGGGACGCCCGCGGGGTCACAAAAAAGGCGTCATCGCTCGGCGATGTCGTTCGGTACCCGACCTTCCGTATGAACAGTTGGACCACCCAGGAGATTGCAATGCGGGCAGAACCCGGCCCATTCCGCGCCCTCGGTGCCGGCCTGATCGTTCTCGTGGTGGCGTGCCGAGCGGCGGCAGGCGCGCCCCCCGAGCCGGTCAAGATCCCCTTCATCAAGGGCTTGACCGTCGTATATGCGGTTGGCGAGCCGAAAGGTGACTACGAAAGCCTGCACACGGTGGTGTCGATCGGCAGGGACGGCTACCGGTTGAAGGTTTCGGCGCAGCCGCCGGGAAACGACGAACCGGACATTGCGCTGCGCGTCGTCAGCAAAGACGACCAAGCCCACTCGCATCGCGTGCGCGACTGGTTTTCAGCCGCCGATCCAAAGCTGTTCCCCGATACCGTGCCGGGCTTCTCGCGCGAGATGCTGAATTACCTGGCGCTCGGCGACACACACATGACGTACCTGCAGATCGAGAGTGGGTTTGTGAAGAACCACGTGCGCCGTTCCCTGAGCGGGACCCTGCGTCTGGTCGGCGAGGGCCCGGAGATGCTGCAGATGCTGGTCAACGGCCGCGAAGTGAAGCTGCCGGTGCTGCACGGCAAGGGCAAGCTGGGCGACGCGGAGGGCGTCGTGTCGGTGGAGTACTACGTCCTCGCCGACGAGGACAACCCGCTGGTGCTCAAGACGACCGGTCCCTTTGCAAGCCTCGATGCGGTACGCATCGAGTATCCCCTCGCTGGTGCGGCGCCGGACAGCATCGAACAGCAACTGGCCCGGCACGAAACCGTGGAGATTCACAGCGTGTACTTCGCCTTCGGCCGCGCCGACATCCAGCCGGAATCGGAGCGCGTGTTGAAGGAAATCGCCTCGATCCTCGACCGGCACATGGACTGGCGATTGCAGATCGACGGTCACACCGACGCGATCGGCAGCGATGCAGACAACCTCGAACTGTCCAGTCAGCGCGCAGCCGCGGTGAAAGCGGCATTGGTGAAGCAATACGGCATCGACGCCGCGCGGCTGGCCACCACCGGCCACGGCGAAAGTCAGCCGAAGGACAGCAACGACACCATCGAAGGGCGGTCGCACAACCGGCGCGTGGAGCTGAGCAGACCATGAACATCCATCGATTCTTGAAAGGCCGCGATGCACGCGATGCGCTGTGCGCGGCGGTGTTGTCCCTGCTTGTCGCATTGGCCGGAACGGCGTCGCCATCGGTCGCGGCGGACGAGGTGACGGAAGCGGTGAAGCATGCGCATCCTTCCGACGAAAGCGATCCGTTTCCGATCACGGTCGAAGTAGAACCGTCACTGGTGGTCGTACTGAAAGGTGAGTCCGGTGTGGCTGGGCGCAAGGTCACCATCAAGGGTCGTACCCTGGCCATGGGGCCGGGTAGCGACAAACCCGTACGCATCGCCATCGACAGCGACGATCCACCGGTGCGTACGGAAATCGACGCCACCGTGGGCAAGCAAGGCGAATACGCGAACAATGAATTTGCGGCCGTGCAGGAAGGGAAATACACGATTACCGCGACCGCGCCCGACGGACGCGGCACCGCCACCGCCACGCTCACCGCCGTTGGCGTGCCTGATCTCGGCGAGCGGGCGGCCGATTCGTTGCAGAAGGCCACGGCAGCGGTTGACGAGACGCTGGACGATCTTGAGCAGAAGATCGACGAGCAGCCCGACTCTCCGGCCAAGACCGAGGCCGTGAAAAAGCTCGCGAAAATTCGTCCGGCGCACAAGGCATTCGAGCAGACCGATCCGGCCGCGACCATCCATGGCTTCTTCGGCGCCATCCAGACTCGCGGTGCGCTGCTGGAAAAACAGTTGCCGAAGATGCGCGAGATCGCGCAGACGGTGGCTGGCCTGGATGACAGCACCGAACAGCTCACGCGCATGCAGTCGGAGCTGAATACCGCCGATATGACTTGCGAGGCGATGGCGATGACGCTGGAGGTGGCCAAGGCGATCGGCACGGTGTTGAGTTTCGAAGCCAAGTTGACCAGGCAAGTAGCCGGGATGAGCAAGGATGTGCTTGCCGACGTGGCATCCAACAAGGCCAAGCAACCGCTCGGAGCGGCGGGTGGGCTTGGTGCCAGCTTCCTGGTCAAGAACGGCAAGAAACTGATCAAGGCCGAGAAGGTGATCGATGGCACCAGGAGCGCCAACGGATTGATGGCGGATTTCGCCGCTTTCGCAACGGAGCAGGTGTTCGAGGCCTACTGCAAACGTTTCGTCGGCCCGGTCGATGGCGTATTCACCGGCAAGTTCTACCGGATGGTGCATGGCAAGCGCACGATGTGGTGGAAGCAGAGCTACAAGCTCAGCGGACGCATCCTGCTGCGCTACCCGCGCAGCGCCACAGGCAAGCACATCCGCATGACGGGACGCATCGAGGGCTATGCCCACAGCTTCGATTCGTGGGACGACGGAATGGTCGCGTTTGACGAGAAAGGCATTACCAAGGGCGCCATCATTGCCGAGGTTTACTTCAAGCCCTACGATCTCGTGACCGAGACCGGAGCGAAGGCGATCAGCCAGGGCACGGGAGCGTTGTCGGCGCAAGTGTGGGGTTCGCTGGCAGGTGGCCTGCTGCCGAATAGTTTCGCCATGCACGTGCGTGGCGAATACGACGGCGATTCCATCTCGCTGCTGATCGGCGATCGCATTACCGATTTCACCGCCGCGACCAAGGCCGTCAACGTGGTCGTCTCGCCGCTCAACACCCTCGGCCCCACGGTGGTCTGGTACCCGCTGCCCTATGTCGACGCGCACAGCGTGTTCGCCGGCGGCGCCGATGACAAGCCGATTCGCCTGCCCGTCTTCACCCGCGGCAAGGTGATGACCGCCGAAGGCACGGTCGACAACATCGAGAACACCAAGCACGCGCACGGCGAGTATCACCTCAAGTTCAAGCTGTGCAATCCGGGATGTTGAGCCGACGGTTCTGATGGAACGGAAGTGCGGCGCAATCCAGAGGCAGCCCGTGCATGCGCAGATCCCTGGGAGTGACTGGAACGAGGCGGCGTCATGGCAAGACGATGTCGTTCGACCGCCAATTTCCCGTATGGACATGTAAACCACGGCAGGAGACCGTCATGCAAACTCGATGCAGCCCCCGTCGTGCCATCGCCGCCGGAATGGTTACCCTTGTGGCCACGTGCCTCGTGGCATGTTCGCCGCAGGGTCCCGCAGCGGCCGAGGCCGCGCCGCAAGTTGCGGGAACCGTTCCCGCGGAAGTGTCTGCTGATCTGTCGAAGCCGCAGACCGCGTGCTGGCTCTTGCCGGCCGAAGTCGTCTCGAAAACCCTTGGCGAGCCGCTCACGGCGTCGGCCGATCTCGGCGCCGCCAAATACGGCAATACCAGTTGCAACTACTACGCGCCGGGCAAGCGGCCGGGCAAGGGCGCGCCGCGCCTGACCGTGACGCTGGACTGGAACGGTTTCAACCTGATGGCAATGAACATTCCCAAGGCCGGCCCCGCCACCGCGGCGGCGCCGTATGCCGATATCGGCGACGGCGCGCTGTTCGATCACGGCGTGCTGTTCGTACGCGCGGGTGGACATTCCATCGCCATGGATCTGCGTGGCAAGGGCGACCTGCACGCCATCTCGTCACAGCTGATCGCCGCCGCGAAACCGAAGCTGGCCCGGTGATGGCAGGGCCAACCCTGATGATCAAGGTTGGCAGCGACCTGGTGACGCTGCAGATGTTGGGCGTCGAGGACGTGCACGCGGCGGCCAAACGCGTTGTGGCAATCGCCGGGCCACGGGTGCAATAAGCATCGCGCGATGGCGTGGCTTCGCGGACGCACCGGTGCCGCAGGACGGCAGTTCCCGCCGAATTCGTGCTTGATTGCGCGCGGAGGCAAATGCCTGTGCCGCGCGGGAACCCTGATGAATCAGAGTTTCCCTAGACGACGGGTACCTTGCGGATGTTGTTCTTTGGGTCGCGCCAGAACGAATCGTTGACGAAGCGGTTGAAAAGATCAGGCGGCAGCACGGATTCGCGCATGGTGGCAGATACTCTCGTCCTGACCGTATGCAGGCCCGGAAGCCCCAGGCGCGCGTCGAAATCGTCGGCGTTGTATTCGATGTGTTCGAAATCGTGCTCGAACCATGGCTCATCCAGAAATCTGTAGAGTCTCCGGACCGCAGCTTCTGGATCCTGAGTCAGGCTTTCGTAGGTCAAAAGGAGCATGCGTTCGGACGCGAAATGCCCGTACCAGGCATCCTTCGTCGCCTGAAACGCGAAGCCGACCATCCCGTTTGCGTCGATCAGGCTTTCGGTGCGCGAATACACCGTCCCATTGGGATTAAAGTGGAAAATCTTGTTGGCCGTCAGCGGGTGCTTGCGCACCAGTCGCTCGATGCTGTCCAGGACCCAGGACAGTTCGCGCACGCAGGCAATCACCCGGGAATTCGGGAATAGCGCCGCAAGCATGGGCAATTTGCTGCACCAGACGCGGCCGGTGTCGAACACGACTTCGATGCCCTTGAACCCGGCATAGAAGTTCTGGAACACGCCGCGCAACACCGCGGCGCGTTGCGTGTCGCTGATCACCACCGAAAAATCGTTCTTGCCGCTCATTTCGGCGACCAGTGCGCTCACCATATCCCCCAGCGGGCTGGTCATCCCCGCGTGGAAGCGCGGGTTCTGGCGCAGGATCGCCGAGAGCAGGGTACTGCCTGCCCGCGGCAAGCCGGAGATGAAGTGCAGCTTCTCCGGTGGCCGATTCGATCGTCGCTCGACGGGCATCTGCGAATTTCCCCAGGGTAGGGCGCAGTGTAGCCAATCCGCTGCACGTTGGGTGGGAGCCTGGCAGGCAGGGTGCTGCCGCTTGCTGCCCGGGCACGCCGCCACGCCTCGAAAGCCAGGGCGACGATGAAGTCATTCCGCGATGTCGCCTGCCCGGCGTTTTCCCGTATGGATAGGTGAAAGCGATCTGGAGAGCGATATGCGCCGCCGTTTCGATTCACTCCTTGCCTTGACCGCACGGGACGTTCTGGCGGGCGCCTGTCCCGCCGCGCGCTCACCCCCGCAACCGAATCTCGAAAGGGAGGTCGAACAATGAACCGCATTTACAGTCTGGTATGGAATCGCACGCTCGGCCGCATCGTGGTCGCCTCGGAACTGGCGACCCGCGAGCGTGGCGGCACTCGAGCTTGCTGTGGAGCGCGCGTGCTGGGCCGCGCGGCTTTGGGGTTGGCATTGTTGGGAGCATGCCAAGTATCCGTTGCCGCACCGCCTGCCGAAGCATGCTATGGCATTGGACAAAATGTTTCTGGCGTTGGTGCATTCGGCTGTGGCTACCTGGCCACCGCGACTGGAAATTACGCCAATGCGATCGGTACTTACAGCAAAGCCATCGGGGTGGATGCGACGGCGCTCGGTACATTCAGCAATGCAATCGGCGATCACAGTACCGCGATAGGCGCAGTAAGCACGGCAGATGGAACTGCAAGCACCGCGACCGGGTACCAAAGTGCCGCAACGCTCTTCAGCAGCGCATTCGGCGCATACAGTACGACGATCGGAACTTTCGGATCGGCCTTGGGTTTTCGCAGCAATGCATCGGGTCTGGGCACCGCGGTTGGCGCCTTCAGCGGAGCGACCGGTACCCAAAGCACCGCCCTCGGAAGTTTCACCAATGCCAGCGGGGCAGCCAGTCTTGCCGCGGGCTTTGGCAGTGTGTCGGCGGGAGATTCGAGCCTCGCGGTCGGTGGCTGGTATGATCTCGACGGGGACAACAGCCGCGATGCGGATGAACTGACTACCGCGGGCGATTTCGGTGCGATTGCGATTGGTTCGGTGGCGCAGGCAACAGGGTTCGAAAGTACCGCCATCGGCCAGTTCAGTTCCGCGCCCGGTGGACGAGCCATTGCATTCGGGTACTCCAGCAGTGCCGCCGGCTCCCAAGGCGTTGCATTGGGTGGGTTCAGCCAAGCAAGTGCCGGCGGGGCCATTGCGATCGGTGGCTTCAGTGGCGCGCTCGACGAGAACGGCATTGCGGTGGGCCACTCGAGCGCTGCGATAGGTGCACGCGGGGCCGCATTCGGATATGTGAGTCGCGCAGAAGGCATCAATGGCACCGCGCTGGGGAGCCAGAGCGTTGCGGCGGCCGACAACAGCATCGCGCTGGGAGCCTTGTCCATCGCCGACCGCGCCGACACGGTATCGGTCGGCGCGGCCGGCAGCGAACGCCAGATCGTGAATGTCGCAGCGGCGACGACGGACACCGACGCCGTCAACCTCGGGCAGGTCATGCCGTTCGCAACGTTTCTCGGCGGCGGCGCCAGCTTCGCCGGCGACGCGTTCCTAGCGCCTACCTACATGATCCAGGGGGCGGCTTACAACAACGTCGGCAGTGCGTTCGATGCGGTCGATATCAAACTGACCGATTTGTATTCGAAGGTGGGCGGTGGCGGTACCCAGGGACCGCCGGGACCCGCGGGTCCGGAGGGCCCGACCGGACCTGCCGGGCCCCAAGGTCCAGCAGGTGTTGTTGGTTCGCAAGGCCCAGTGGGTGCCACCGGGCCGCAAGGTCCGGTAGGCGCCACAGGCCCGCAAGGTCCGGCCGGCCCCGCGAGCGGCGGTCCGGACCAAGTGAGCTACAGCGACAGTTCGCACGAGACGATCCTGTTGTCGGACGAGCACGGCACCGTGATCGGCAATGTGGCCGACGGGGTGGTCGCGAGCGACGCGGTCAACAGAGGTCAGCTTGACGCGCAGACGCAGGACGCGCTGGATTCGGCCCAGACCTATGCCGATGTGGGCGACAACGCGACCCTCGGCGCCGCCAACGCCTACACCGATACGCAGATCGCGAAGCTCGCGGGAGGCAGCTTCGACAGTCTGAGCCAGCGCATGGACGCTCTGGATCTGCGCGTGAACACGCTCGATCAGCAGGTCGCCACCCTCGACGACCGGATCGGGCGGGTCGCGGCGCTGGGCGCGGCGCTGGCCATGACCGCGCCGGATGCGCGTATCCCGGGCGACAACCAACTGGGCGTCGGCGTCGGCACCTTCCGTGGCCACAGTGCAGTTGGCATCGGTTACAGCCGGATGCTGGGGCACTCTGCTGCGTTGCGGGTGGGTGCGGCGGTGGCGGGGCACGGCGACAACTCGGTCGGCGCCGGCATCAATTTCGGGTGGTGACGCGCCATCGCCGCAATCCGCATGTCGCTTCACGAGCCGGATTGCGTATGGACAGGCAAGGGCCATCGTGCCCGCGTCCGACAGGAGGATGCCATGAATATCGCCATCAGGATTGCAGTCGCTGCCGCATTGATCGCCGCTTGCGCCATCGCGCCGGCGCGCGCGGATTCCTGGGTAAAGGAGGTCGGCGGCGATGGCGGGGCGCAATACAGTGAACGTTGCCGGCAGGGGCAGATATTGAACGGCTTCGAGCTGCGTGCCGGCGACGACATCGACGCGATACGCGCGGTGTGCGTGACCCCGTCCGGCCCGACCACGATCAGCGCACCTCCGCTCAGCAACGGCTTCGGTGCAGGCTGGCATGGCGGCGGGGGCGGCGGTCTGCGACGGGTGCTGTGCCCACCGGGTACGCCGGTGGTGGTGGGCGTTTGGCTTTTGGCAGACGGCAGGGATACCGTCAGCCTGGATCAAATTGCAATCTATTGCGGCGAAGTTTCCGCCAATTGGACAAGTGACAGCAACTTCCCGTCGAATCAGTTCTTCGCGCCGATCCAGAAGGATTTGTGTCCTCCAGGTTTGTTTTCCTCGTGCGCTACCGGTACCGCCCCGATTGAGTTTCATCCACGGTACTGCCCCGGAAAATCCATCGCCATCGGCATGCACGGTCGCTCCGGCGCACTTGTCGACGCGATGGGGCTGATCTGCGGGCCCGCACCGGTTTTCGCTCCTCCAAAGCCCGTCGTTCCGGCAATGGGCCACACGGGTTCCACGCTGACGCCACTGCAGCGCGCCACCCGCGGCGCAAGCGTTGCCCCGGGTACTGCGGCTGCCGTGCATGCTCCCGCCGCGAATCTCAGGCCGAAGGGCAAGGCAGCCGACCTCAAGGTCTCGACGTCTGCCGCGACCGACGCGAACCGCAAGGCCATCATCATCGTCGGCGGCAAGCCGCAGGAAAAGAAGCGGCCCTCGACCGTCCTCGAACGCATCGACGGAAACCAGGACCATGACCACGATTGAGCCGCATGCGCCCGGCTTTGTTTCCCACGCTGGCTGCGCAGTCGGGAGCGAGACATCCTCCATTCATCCAGCAAAAGGAATCCGCACATGAAATACACGACATGGCTTCTCGCATTCGGCGCTTGCGTCTTGGCTGGTTGCCACAGCTCTGCGCAGGACGAAGCGCAACGCACCGCCGCGGCGATCCAGGACGCGGTGAAAACCTATGGTCCGCCCCAGGTGGCTACGTCCGAAGGTGGCTACGGCATGCAGGCCGTGGTCGACGGCAAGCCGTGGAAGGCAACGGGCATGATGGAAATCAACGCCTCGAACGAGGACTTCATCCGCGGAACTGGTGGCGGCGTCGAGCTTGGCTTCTACGTCGACACGGAGCATGTGAGCCTGGGCAAGGAACGCCCCCTGGGCGAAGGCCATTCCGCCGATCTCACGGTTGGCGACGGTTCGTGGCATGCCATCAAGGGCGGCTACACGATCGACAAGGCGGACCCGGCGTTGATCGAAGGCCGCTTCCATTTCACGGCGCAGAAGTTCCAGTCCGATCAGACGCTGGAAGTCACCGACGGCGTGTTCCGCGCGGTGCAGAAGTCGGACGGGTAGTCGTCATCTGATTTTCCTCATGGCTATTGCTCCGCTTCGCTTGCGAAGGCGGCATCGACGAAGGCGGAACAACAGGGATGGTGCCGGACATCTCGCGCACGTCGCGCTCCTCCTTCTCGTCATCCCCGCAGGCCGGGATCCAGTTCGACAGAGGGGCAAGCTCCTGCGTAAAAACACGATGGCGCGCTCTTCGTAGGAGCCAGCCTGCTGGCGATCGGACGTTCCGTAACTTGTTGGAACCTCCATCGCCTGGGCGCGCTGCTACAAGTGCACAACCGCCTGCGCCAGTTGGCGCCACGGCTCGATGTTCCAGAATGCGCGCGCCTGGCCGGAGGGCGAGGGCAGCACGAACACCCGCGTTGCGGCAATCGAAACGGCCTGTTCACCGTAGGGAAGTTCGCGCGCCGCGATGCCCAATCCCGCCCGCGCCGCGTTTTTGCTGGTGAACGCAACGACCCGCGGCCGGTAGCGTGCGAGCTTGCGCTGCAGCGCATCCGCATCGAACGCGCCACGCGGCAGTTCCGCGTCCGAACCAGAATGGTGCTTGGCGACGTCGGTCAGGCCGATCCCGAATTCAGGCACGCGACGAAAATCGGACGGCGACAGGCGCACCGGCGTCAGGCCGACCTCGAACAGCGTGCGCCAGAAATAATTGCCGGGGTGCGCGTAGTACGCGCCATCGTGGGCCGAACGCGTGCCGGGTGCGGTGCCGCAGAACACCACTCGCAAACCGGGGGCGAGGACATCGGGGAGGATCGGGCGTTTGCGGGCGGAGGACATCCAAGCGATTGTGGCAGGGTGGGGCACTTCGGTTTGCGCAGGTTGTCGATGGATGACGACAAATGGCGGCTGTGCGACCATCACCCCTGCCGTCCGGAACCCGCAACCCCATGGAATCCACTGCTGCAGACAGCAAACAGATACTGCCTTCGTACCATCAGGCTCCGCATTTGCACGCCGGCTTCTGGCGGCGGGTCGCGGCGTGGGTCATCGACATGCTGATCGTCGGCACGGTCCATTGGGTGCTGGTACTGTCGCTCGGCACCTGGCTCATCGTGCCGTGGGCGATGCTGGGCGGCGTCCACGGTGTTGCAGCCGCGAAGTTCTTCGATACCGCGCTGCAACCGATCGGCATTGTCATCGTGTGGCTTTATTTCGCGTTGTTCGAAGCGTCGGCATGGCAGGCTACGCCCGGCAAGCTCGCGTTGGGTTTGCAGGTCACCGGCGAGCGGGGCCAGCGAATCGGCTTCGCGCGTGCCACGGGGCGCACCTTCGGCAAATATATCTCCACGCTGATCCTGGGCGTCGGATTCCTGATGGCCGGCTGGACCGCACGCAAGCAGGCGTTGCACGATTTGATGGCGGGCTGCTGCGTGGTGCGCAAGGCAGGACTGGTCGCATGGCGCAGCGACGCATCGACGCGTCCCGACGATTCGGTACCCGCCGCCACCGCGGCTGCGCCAACGGGCCCGCTGCCGCCACGAACCGGCATGCCGGGCTGGGGGATCGCATTGATCGTGATCGCCGCCGGTTTCCTGCTGGTCCCCGTTGCGGCCATCCTCGCCGCGTTCGCAATTCCCGCCTGGCAAAGCTACACGGTGCGCGCGGAAGTGGCACAGGGACTCGCATCGACCGAACGCGCGCGTGCGCTGTTCGCCGAGTACGTGGTGCAGCGCGGTGCGTTTCCGGGCGACAACGCCGACCTCGGGCTGCCGCGGCCGGGCGCAATGCGGACCCGTTATGTCACCAGTGTGCATGTCTCGGGCGGCAAGGTGGTAGTGACCTACGGCAACCAGGCCAGTCCGGTCATCCACGGCGGCCACGTGGTGATATCGCCGGTGGGCAACGCCGTGCTGCTGCGCTGGCATTGCAGCAGCCCCGACATCCGCGACCGCTACCTGCCCGGGAATTGCCGTTGACGCTCCGATCGGGCGCACAACCGCAAACGGGGGTCGGCTGATCGGCCGGTCAGGCCAGGACGAAATCGGTGTATTGGAACCGATCGTCGCGCAGCACCGATTCGCCGCGTCGTAGTTGCAACGCCTGCGCAAACATCGGTCCGGCATGGCTCAGCGTGTGGAATTCGCCATTCTCGCCGCAGGGATCGACGCCTGCGGGGAGTTCGTCGAGTAGCGGGTCGTCGTACGCGCGGCCGCTGAAGCGCGCGTCGAGCTGGATGGTGTCCACGCAGGTCAGCACCGCGCGATGCCCGTCTGCGACGAACGCGCGCGACAAGGCCCGCGTGTCCGAACCCCACAGCGGGAACACGCCGCTCCAGCCCTCGCGCGCCAACTGGCGTTCGCGATACGCGCGCACGTCTTCCAGGTACAGGTCCCCGAATCCGCAGTGGCGCAGATCCGGCCAGCGCGCGCGGGCGTCGCGCAGCGCCCCGGCTTGCGCGGCTTCGTAGGCGTCGTTGGAAGACGGCGAGTCGATCCTGCACTCGAGCAGCGGCAGCCCCAGCGAGTCGGCTTGCGCGCACAGCACGTCGTGGCGGATGCCGTGCATCGCCACCCGATCGAACGGGCGGGTGATCGTGGTCAGCAGCGCGACCGGGTTCCATGCCGGATCGGCGCGCAGCCGCGCCAGTGCCATCAGGCAATCCTTGCCGCCGCTCCAGGCCAACAGGATGGGCGTGTTGGCGTTCAAGGTCACACTCTACGCGGCCTGCCGCGAGGCGCGCTTGCGGTCGTTCTCGGTGAGGTGCTTCTTGCGCAGGCGGATTGCCTTGGGCGTGACCTCGACCAGTTCGTCGTTGTCGATGAATTCCAGCGCCTGTTCCAGCGACAGTTTCACCGGCGGCGTCAGGGTCAACGCGTCGTCCTTCATCGCGGCACGGACATTGGTGAGCTGCTTGGCGCGCAGGGCGTTGACGGTGAGGTCGTTGTCCTTGGCGTGGATGCCGACGAGCTGGCCTTCGTAGATTTGCACGCCAGCGTCGATCAGCATTCGGCCGCGATCCTGCAGGCCGTACAGCGCGTACGCCGGTGCCGGGCCGGTACCGTTCGAGATCATGACGCCATTGGCGCGCTTGCCGATCGCGCCCTCTGATTTCGCACCGTAGTGGTCGAACACATGGAACATCAGCCCGGTGCCGGCCGTGAGGGTGCGGAACTCGGTCTGGAAGCCGATCAGCCCCCGCGCGGGAATCATGTATTCGAGGCGGACGCGGCCCTTGCCGTCGGGCTCCATGTTCCGGAGCTGGCCGCGGCGCGTGCCAAGCTTTTCCATCACGCCGCCCTGGTAGGGTTCTTCGAGATCGACGATCAGTTGCTCGTACGGTTCCTGCAACACGCCGTCGATTTCGCGGACGATCACTTCCGGACGCGACACCGCGAGTTCGTAACCTTCGCGGCGCATGGTCTCGATCAGGATGGACAGGTGCAGTTCGCCACGCCCCGACACCTTGAACTTGTCGGGATCGGGCGTGTCCTCGACCTTGAGCGCGACGTTGTGCAGCGTCTCGCGGGTCAGGCGTTCGCGGATCTGGCGCGAAGTGAGGAACCTGCCGCCGGAAAGGTCCTTGTTGCCGGCGAACGGCGAGTTGTTGACCTGGAAGGTCATGCTGATGGTCGGTTCGTCCACCGTCAGCGCTGGCAGTGCCTCGACCGCGGAAGGGTCGCAGAGGGTGTCGGAAATACCGAGGTTCTCGATGCCCGTTACCGCAATGATGTCGCCGGCTTGCGCTTCCGGAACCTCGCGGCGTTCCAGGCCCATGAAACCGAGCACCTGCAACACGCGCCCGTTGCGCCGCTGGCCCTCATGATCGACGACCGTTACCGGCATGTTGGTGCGCACGCTGCCACGCTGGATGCGGCCCACGCCGATCACGCCGACATAGCTGGAATAGTCGAGCGAGGAAACCCGCATCTGGAATGGGCCATCGGGATCGACGTTGGGTGCCTGCACGTGTTCGATGATCGCCTGGAACAGCGGCGTCATGTCGCCCGATCGGACGTCCGGTTCGAGGCCCGCGTAACCGTGCAGCGCGGAGGCGTACACCACCGTGAAGTCGAGCTGTTCCTCGTTCGCACCGAGGCGGTCGAACAGATCGAAGGTCTGGTTGACGACCCAGTCCGGGCGCGCGCCCGGGCGGTCGACCTTGTTGACCACCACGATCGGCTTGAAACCCATCTGGAACGCCTTCTGGGTCACGAAGCGCGTCTGTGGCATCGGCCCGTCCATCGCATCGACCAGGATCAGCACCGAGTCGACCATCGACAGCACGCGTTCGACCTCGCCGCCGAAGTCGGCATGTCCGGGCGTGTCGACGATGTTGATGCGCCACAGCTCGCCGCGCGGATCGGTCCAGCGGATTGCGGTGTTCTTGGACAGGATCGTGATGCCGCGCTCGCGCTCGAGGTCGTTCGAATCCATCACCCGATCGGGCACCACCGCGCGCTCCGACAACGTGCCGGACTGCTTCAGCAATTGATCGACCAGGGTGGTCTTGCCGTGGTCGACGTGGGCGACGATCGCAATGTTGCGGAGGTTCTGGATGGACATGGGCACACGGGAAACGTCACGGTCGTCGGACCGCGACGCTGGGCACTGGAGAGAGCCGCCCATTGTAGCGGATTTCGAGGGCCCGAACCCGCGGTTTCATCCCGCCTGGATGGTCTCGTCGTGCGGCGATGGGTCGCCACCACGCCGCCTACGCCTGCGGGCCGCCCAAGCCCGCATCTGGCCGACGATGCCTTTGGGGAAAAATACACGCTCAGGATGAACAGCAGCCCCATCCACATGAACCAGCGGTCGGGATTCAGCAGTTCGCCGGCCACCGGGATCGCGGTGACGCCCGTTCCCGCGAGCGCCTTGAGCAGCGCCTGCAGGTAGCTTTCGGCGACCACGAACAGCGCGGCGCCGATCACGGCCCCGTAGAGAGCTGGCGGTCGGGCTGGGGGATGCCGCGGCACACTGCAGGATGATCAATGGCGCCGCCTTCCCGCACTACGGCGACGATGACTGGCTCAGGTTCGCGCATCGCCTGTTTCGCGAAGGCGCGGCGCCCATTCCCGGGTTGC
>DASTIS010000065.1:0-12153 GCA_035717365.1 Rhodanobacteraceae bacterium | reverse complement strand
CATCCCGGTGGCAGGCTCTCCCGCCAGTGTGCCCACGGTCCACGTGGCTGTCCATCGGCCACAGGTCATTGTGACTTTCGGCGACCACATGACGTGGCGGCGCAAATGCGCGAAACTGGGCGTCTTGCAAGTACAGGATCGAAGGAGCCGGGCATGGCAGACGCACGCGAAGCGAAGGTACCCGACATCGGGGATTTCCAGGGTGTGCCCGTGATCGAGGTGATGGTCAAGTCCGGCGATCATGTCGACAAGGACCAGGGACTGGTGACGCTGGAGTCGGCCAAGGCCACGATGGAAGTGCCCTCGCCCTTCGCGGGCACCGTGCGCGAGGTCAAGGTCAAGGTCAACGACGAGGTTTCCCAGGGCGACGTGATTGCATTGATCGAGGCCGACGAGGGCGGCGACAGCGGCGCGGAATCCGGGAAAACCGGTGACGACGGGGAAAAGCCCGGAAAGTCCGACGCAGACGGCGGAAAAACCGGGAAGCCCGAAACGGAAAAGCCGCCCTCTTCCCGCCGGGAATCCGAGCCTCCCGCCCAGCAGGAGGCGGAGGACGATCAAGCGTCGTCGTCCCGCGAACTGTCCGCCGCAACCCGCAGCAACGAAAAAGCCGGCGCACCGCGCACACCGCCGATTCCGTTCGACGCCGAGTCGATCCTGCCGGGCAAGGTGCCCTACGCGAGCCCGGTGGTGCGTGCCCTTGCCCGCGAACTGGGCGTCGACCTGATGCAGGTGGCCGGCAGCGAGCGCGGCGGCCGCATCAGCCGGGACGACGTGCAGAAATTCGTGAAGGCGGCGATGACCGGCGGAGGCAAGCCCGGCACGGTCGCTGGCGGTGGCTTGAACCTCTTGCCGTGGCCGCAGATCGACTTCGCCAAGTACGGTGAAGTCGAAACCCAGGCCCTGTCGAGGATCCAGAAACTCTCCGGCGCCAACCTTGCGCGCAACTGGGCGATGATCCCGCACGTCACCCAGTTCGAGGATGCCGACATTACCGGGCTGGAGGCGCTGCGCGTCGCGCTCAACGAGGAAAACGAGAAGGCGAAAAACGGTATCAAGGTCACCCTGCTGGCGTTCCTCATCAAGGCATGCGTCGCGGCCCTGCAGAAATTCCCGAACTTCAATGCCTCGCTGGACGCATCCGGCGAGAATCTGGTGGTCAAGAAATATTTCCACATCGGATTCGCCGCCGACACGCCGCACGGGCTGGTGGTACCGGTGATCCGCGACTGCGACAAGAAAGGCGTCCTGGACATCGCGCAGGAAATGTCGTCGCTGGCCAAAAAGGCCCGCGAGGGCAAGTTGACGCCGGGCGAAATGTCGGGCGGCTGTTTTTCGATTTCCTCGCTGGGCGGGATCGGCGGCACCATGTTCACGCCCATCATCAACGCGCCGGAAGTCGCGATCCTCGGCGTATCGCGATCGTCCACGCAGCCCGTGTGGAACGGCACCGAGTTCGCGCCGCGCCTGATCCTGCCGCTGTCGCTGTCCTACGACCACCGCGTGATCGACGGCGCCGCCGCCGCGCGCTTCGCCAGCTACCTCGCGCAACTGCTCGCCGACATGCGGCGTGCGCTGCTCTGAGCGGAGGACCGGACATGGCGAACACGATCGAACTCAAGGTGCCCGACATCGGCGATTTCGAGGATGTGCCGGTGATCGAGGTGTTGGTGAACGCGGGCGACCGGATCGACAGGGAACAGAGCCTGGTGACGCTGGAATCGGCCAAGGCCACAATGGAAGTGCCTGCGTCCGACGCCGGCGTCATCAAGGAAGTGAAGGTCAAGGTCGGCGACAACGTCGCGCAGGGCTCGGTGATCGCGGTGGTCGAAGCGGAAGATTCTCTCCCCTCTCCCGCCGGGAGAGGGGCTGGGGGTGAGGGTACGGGTCCCGCACAATCTTCTACCAGTGCACCACCGGCACCGGCCAAGTCCGAACCCTCACCCGGCGCTACGCGCCACCCTCTCCCGGGGGGAGAGGGAAACGGCAGTGCGCCGCGAGCCGCCAAGGAAACCGGTCGCAAGGCCGACATGGAATGCCGAATGTTGGTGCTGGGCTCGGGGCCCGGGGGTTACAGCGCGGCGTTCCGCGCCGCCGACCTCGGCCTCGACACGGTGCTGGTCGAACGCTACGGCGCGCTCGGCGGCGTCTGCCTCAATGTCGGCTGCATCCCGTCCAAGGCGCTGCTGCATGCGGCCGAAGTGATCGACGCAGCCGAACTGATGGGCACACATGGCATTGAATTCGGCAAACCGAAAATCAGCCTCGACAAGCTGCGCGAGTTCAAGGACCAGACCGTCGGCAAGCTCACCGGCGGACTCGCGTCGATGGCCAAGCAGCGCAAAGTGCGCGCGGTCCAGGGCACCGGCACGTTCGTGTCGCCGCACGAGTTGGAAGTGGTGCACGGCAAGGACAAGAAGCTGGTCCGTTTCGAGCAGGCCATCATCGCCGCGGGCTCGCAGGCCGTGCGTTTGCCGATCTTCCCGTGGGACGACGAGCGCCTAATGGATTCCACCGGCGCGCTGGAACTGCACGAGGTACCGAAGAACCTCCTGGTTGTCGGCGGCGGCATCATCGGCCTTGAAATGGCGACGGTGTATCGCGCGTTGGGCAGCGCCGTTACCGTGGTGGAATTCATGGATCAATTGATGCCGGGCGCGGACGCCGACCTGGTGCGTCCGCTGGCCGCTCGCCTGAAGAAGCAGGACGTCGCGATACACCTGAAAACCAAAGTCACCGCCGCAAAGGCGCAGAAGAACGGGATCGCCTGCGAGTTCGAGGGTGACAGCATCCCGGAACGCAAGCTTTTCGACCGTGTCCTGGTTGCGGTGGGCCGCAGCGCCAACGGCGACAAGATCGGCGCCGACAAGGCCGGCGTCACCGTCACCGAACGCGGGTTGATCCCGGTCGACACCCAGATGCGCACCAACGTCGAACACATCTTCGCGATCGGCGACCTGGTGGGCCAGCCGATGCTGGCGCACAAGGCCGTGCACGAAGGCCATGCGGCGGCCGAGGCCGCGTCAGGCATGAAGCGTTTCTTCGACGCGCGGGTGGTGCCGTCGGTGGCGTTCACCGATCCCGAGATCGCGTGGGTTGGCGTCACCGAACGCGAGGCGAAGGACAAGGAGCTCAAGATCGGCGTCGGCAAATTTCCGTGGGCGGCATCGGGCCGTGCGTTGGGCATGGATCGCGCCGAGGGCTTCACCAAACTGATCTACGACGAGGCAACGCATCGCGTGATTGGCGGCGGCATCGTCGGCGTGCACGCGGGGGATCTCATTTCCGAAATTGCGCTGGCGATCGAGATGGGCGCTGAAATCGGCGACATCGCGCTCACGATCCATCCCCACCCGACCCTCGGTGAATCGGTAGGCATGGCCGCGGAAGTGGCCGAAGGCACCATCACCGACTTGTATATTCCCAGGAGACGGTAGGCGCGCCGGAAGGCGCGACCGGATGCTGCATGCAAACTTGGCCGGGAATCGGGTCGGGCCTTCCGGCCCTCCTACAACGATTTGGTGCTTCTGGATTGCGGGTTTTCGACCCCGGGGTTCAAAAGGCGACCTGCGCGCGCAGCGCAAAGATGCGGGGATCGACGCGCAGGTTGCCGCGATCGCTGAAGGCGCGGATGTAGTTGGCCTGCAGCTTGAAGTGCTGCCCCAGGTACCAGTTAAGGCCCAGCGTCCAGTCGTGTTCGCGGCCGCCGGCAACGCCCGCGTCATCGAGGTCCAGGGTGGAAAAGCGCAGCGCAAGTTCCACCGCGCCCCAGGGGTGCGCCGGCACTGGATTGCTGAAACCGCTGCCCTTGTAACCGTGCGCTTCGCCGGTCAACAACCACGCCGCGGTGACGTAGCCACCCTGGCTCGTGAAGTCCCGCGCCAGCGGGCGCCGTGCACGCAAGGTCAGGTATTCGCCCTGCACCAGCAGCGGCCCGTGCAGCCAGCCGGCCTCCAGACCCACGCGATCGATGTGATCGACCCCCTGCAACGTGCCCGTGTCGACCAGGCGCACCGGCGTCAACGCGACTTCGGGCCGCGCCCGCACGCGCGCGGTCCCGCCGTCGCGTTCCTCGCGCGAGGCCGACAGGCCCAGGTGCACGATGGTGCCGGCACGCCGCACCGGCACGAACACCGCGCGACCGGCAAGCGTGGTGCCGTCGCCGTCGGCGTTCAGGTCACCGTGGGCAAACCATGCCGCCTGTAGCCGCCACTTCGATGTAATGCTCTTCTGCCATTCCACGCCGGCACGGCGTCCTTCGTATACCGCATGCTCCGGCATCGCGCGCTCGAGGAAGAGCGTCGCGCCGGTTGAAGTATTGCCGTCCTCCCAGCCGACCGGCGTCTTGAACTCTCCGGCGCGAAAACGGCCGGCCGGCGTTTCCATCGCGAGGTAGTTGTCCACCCACGCGCGCGCCTGGAAATCGTAACCCGCGTTGATTTCGAATACGCCGTCTTTGCGAATGTAGAGATTGAGCTCCTGGCGCCGCCAGGTATGCGCATCCTCGAAAACATGCGTGCCATCCGGCAGGCGATCGTTGCCGAAATCGTTGCTGTCGTACTGGAGAAGTCCCTTCGCCCCGACTTCGACGCCGTTCCCGAACGTGTGGTGCGTGGGCCAGTTGTTGCCGGCATGTGCGGCGGTTGCAGCCACCAACAGCAGCGGGAGCCACCAGATTCCTGCCTGTCGCATTATTCACCCCATGTTGTCGATCATGACCCGATGGTCATGGGTCGGCGACAACGTCATGATCGGGGGGACCACGGCTCGTGCGCAACCGCGGTTCGGAAGGCGCCCGCAACTTGTTGCGGATCGATCACTCAAACCGGTGAAACAATTCCGGTTGTGCCTCGAAGCTCTCGCGATCGACGAATCCGGCAACGCCAACACCCACCAGTCGATAGCGCGTGCGTGGCGGCAGATTCACGCGCGCGCGCAACGCACAGGCGATTTCCGCCAGTTCGCGCGCGGACATGGGTCGCTCGGCCGGTGTCAGGGACCGCGTCATGATCCGGAATTCCGCCGTCTTCAGCTTCAACACGACGCTGCGCGCAACACGGCCACGTTCACCCGAAGCCTCGCGCTGGTGCGCGGCCCAGGTCTTTTCGGCAAGCCGTTCGATGTGCGGCGCAAGTTCGTCAAGTGTCAGGTCATGCTCGAAGGTATCTTCGGAGGAAATCTGCAGGGTCGGGCGATCCGGCGTCACCGGCCGTTCATCGATGCCCAGCGACAGCTCGTGCAATCGGTGGCCGTAGCGACCAAAACGTCGCTCCAACTCGACGGGATCGGACGCACGCAGGTCAAGCACCCTCGCGATTCCGATCTCCGCCAGTTTCCGCTGCATCACCTTGCCGACGCCGGGTAGCCGCCCGACCGGCAACGGTGCGAGGAACGCCAGCGCCTCGCGCGGGCGTACCACGAAGAGCCCATCCGGCTTGCGGAAATCGGACGCGATTTTCGCCAGGAACTTGTTGGGCGCGACGCCTGCGGAAGCCGTCAGTTGCGTTTCCGCGCGGATCGCCGCGCGGATTGCCTCGGCGATGGCGGTGGCCGAAGCCAGGCCGGACCGGGATTCGGTGACGTCAAGGTAGGCCTCGTCCAGCGACAGCGGCTCGATCAGATCCGCGTACCGCGCGAAGATTCCACGCACGTGGCGCGACACCGCCTTGTAGCGCACGAAGTCCGGCGCCACGAAGGCGGCCTGCGGACAGAGGCGTTCGGCCCGCATCGCCGGCATCGCCGAATGGATGCCGAACTTCCTGGCTTCGTAGCTGGCGGCGCACACCACCGAGCGTGCCCCTTTCCACGCGACGACGACGGGTTTGCCGCGCAACGACGGATCGTCGCGTTGTTCGACCGACGCGTAGAACGCGTCCATGTCCACGTGCACGATCTTTCTGGCTATCACGGTCACGATGCAGGAAAATCCAATGACGCAAATCCCGATTCTACGCAAACGCAGTCACCGCCAGAACGGGATGATCCATGGACCCGGCGACCCGGACCTGCCGGTGTCGGTGGACGCCGCGCGTGCGACCGCAAGTTGGTGCCGGCCCGGTACCAGCGTGCGCACGTCGATCATCGCCACGAGTGCCGGTCGATCGGTGCGCGGGTCGCTGCCGGCCTCGTAACTGAACCCGGTCAGCGGCTCGCCGTCCAGCGTCACCGCATGCCACGCCGCCAGGCATCGAAGCGCCGCGGCGGCGCGCACATCGGCATTTTCGATCTTCGCGACAGCGCTGCAATGCCGTTGCATGGCCGCCGCGTCGTCGCCAGGCTTGAACGGCACGGTCAATCGGATGTAGTTGCCGTCGATCTCGGCGCTCTGGATGAATGGCACCACGGGGCTGCGCAGCGGATCGCGCTGGTCGTCGTAGTGCGCCGCATCGAGCACGCTGGCGCTCGCGCCGTCGAACCGCGGGAACCACGCATAATTCCCGAATCGCTCCGGTTGGCGCATGGCCTGTTGGCCGAACAACGCACCGATGATGCATACCGCCACGGCTCCCATCGCGATCCCCTGCACCCGCCAGCGGCCGTGATGGCTCGAGAGCACGCCCAGTATCCCGCCCCGATTGGCAAACCCGAGTCGCGCATACAAGTCGAACCCCGCCGCCATCGCGCGGCGCAACGGATCGCCCTCGCGCAAGCGCACCCCCAGCTTGCGATCCAGCCCGTAGATCAGCAGCAGCGGCACCATCACGATGGCCAAACCGACCATGAGGATGTTTTCGGGAGATACCTGCCAGCGCAGTGCCGCGACGAGGGCCATCCCTACTGCGAACATGCCCCCCACCAGCACGGTCAGCACAAGCAGGATCATGGCGAGCGCCACGCCCGTGGCGAATACGATCGAGGCCCGGTTGTCGGCGCGCTCGATCAACGCCGCGAAGTCGCCATCGCGGCGTTGCATCACCTCGCGTTCGATGGGTCCCATCCGCAACCGATCCCAGCGGATGCCGCCGGGATAGACCGAATACATGCCGACCAGCGCGATCCAGTACGCGCGCAGCAGCAGGTGCACCGCGAAAGTCGCGGCCAGGATCACTGCCGCACCCATGGCATAGGAAAACACCGTAATCAGCGAACCGCGCCAGCTGTCGGCGAAGCGCGGCAGCAGGAACAGCAGCCGCTCGTTCAGCCAGCCGGGCAGTTGCAGCATCGCGAACACCGCAACGCCGGAAATCAGCAACTCCACTTCCCAGGTCGGCGTGGTGTGGCGCGGTAGTTGCTCGGCCGACTCGTGACCGGGTTCGTGCATGCCGCCTCTTTCCCCGAACGGATACCGCCATGGTAGCGGAGCCATCGCGGCCGCGAGTCCCCGGCCCCACACCCGGGACGCGTGCGTCAGGACGCCTGGCCCGCCGTATCCGACTCGCCTTTCGGTTTCACCAGCACCCGCACCGCGACGATCCCCAGTTCATAAAGGAACACCATCGGAATCAGCAACAACAACATCGAGGTGATGTCGGGCGGCGTGATGGCGGCCGCGACCGCGGCGCAGGCGACAATCGCATAGCGTCGCCAGCTTTTCAGCTTCTGCAGGTTGACGACGCCGACCGCCGCGAGGATCACCTGGATCACCGGGATCTCGAAGCACAGTCCGAACGCGAAGAACACCAGCATCACGAAGTCGAGGTAGTGCGTGATGTCGGTCATCATCTCGACGCCCTGCGGCGTGACCGCGGTGAGGAAGCGGAACGCCGCCGGCAGGACCAGGAAATACGCGAACGCGCAACCGCAATAGAACAGCGTCACCGCCGCGATCAACAACGGGCGCGCGAGGCGCTTCTCGTGCCGGTACAGGCCCGGGCTCACAAACGCCCAGAGCTGGTACACGATGACCGGCATGCTGACGAACAGCGCGATGTAGAAGGCGAGTTTCAGCGGCGTGATGAAGGGACTGGCGACCTGGGTGGCAATCAGGTGCGCACCCTGCGGCAGGCGCTTGACCAAAGGTTCGGCGAGCCACGTGTAGAGGCGGTTGGCGAACGGGATCAGGCACACCAGCACGACCACCACGCAGGCAATCGCCTTCAACAGCCGCGAGCGCAACTCCAGCAGGTGCGAAAAGATGCCCTGTTCGAGATCGAAGCCCGAATCGGTGTCGCGATCGTCGCCGTGGTCGCGCTCAGGCGTCGCCATCGGAGGACCCCTTCGAATCGCCGGCGGCGGCACTCGGCTTCGATATCTCGGCAACCGTTTCGTTCACCGAAGCGTGGGCGCTGCGTAATGCATCGCCCGCGGCGTTGCGCATCGACTCGGCGCGTTCGGCTGCCTCGCGCGCGTTGCGCCGGATCTCCTCGATCTCCAGTTCGCGCTCGACTTCGCTGCGCACGCTCTCCCAGCCGAGGCGAAGGCGCCTCAACATCGCGCCGGCCATGCGGGCGGCCTTGGGCAGCTTCTCCGGTCCAAGCACCACCAGCGCAATTACCGCCAGCAGCAGCAGCTTGCTGAAGCTGAGCTCGATCATCGCGGTGCGCTGCCCCGGTTACTCGGAGTCGTGCTTCGACTCGGCCGACTCGCGCTGTTCCTGGTGCTTGGCACTGGCCGCGGCGGGCGGATCGGCGCGCAGCTTTTCCTCGCCATCGGCCGACTTCTGCTTGGCGTCGTCGTCCTCGCCACTCAATGCCTTCTTGAACCCGCGCACGGCGTTGCCGAGATCGGGACCGATCTTGGTCAACTTGCTGGTGCCGAAAACCACCAGCACGATCAGAAGCAGAGCCAACCAATGCCAGATGCTGTCAAAACCCATAACTACCTCGTGCGAATTCGCGTCTGGTCGTCGCAAGGCGCGCCGACAGGCTTTTTCGCTGATGCCCAGTGTACCGCAGCCGTCGATACGAAACCGCGGGGTGGATTGCCTGGAGGGGAGCCACCCTGAAACCGTGGTTCCCGGGCGGGTCCGTCGCGTCCTGTCGTGTGTGCTGTGGCACACTGGACGGATTCGCCAACGTTCGCGAGCAGGACCGACGCGCATGCCCCGTTACCTCGGTTTCGATACCGCGCCTGAACAAGCCACGCCCTGGGAGGCGGCGATATTGCTGGTGAACCTGGGCACCCCGGCTGCCCCCACGACCGACGCGGTTTGCGATTACCTCGCCGAGTTTCTCGCCGACCCGCGCGTCGTGGAGTTGCCACGCTGGGTCTGGTGGCCGGTCCTGCACGGCTACGTCCTGCGCACCCGGCCGCGCCGGTCGGCCGAGGCCTATGCCAAGGTCTGGCGCGACGATGGTTCGCCCCTGCTGGTGTTCAGTGAACGACTGACCGAAGCCGTGCGCGCCGAGATCGAACGCCGCAGCGACGGCAAGGTCGGGGTCGCATTGGCGATGACCTATGGCGAGCCTTCGATGGCCGCAACCATCCAGTCGCTGATGGCGCGCGGCGTCCGCCGCCTGCTGGTGCTGCCGCTGTTTCCGCAATACTCGGCGACGTCCACCGGCGCCGCACTGGATGCGGTATTGCGTGTCATGCAAAGGCTGCGCCGGGTGCCGGAATTGCGCACGATCAACGATTACCATGCCGACGCCGGCTACCTCGCCGCATTGGTCGGCAGCGTGCAGGCACATTGGGCGCAGCACGGACGAGGTGACCGGCTGCTGCTCAGCTTCCATGGCATCCCCAGGAAGTACGCGGCAGCGGGCGATCCGTACCCCGACCAGTGCCACGAAACCGCGCGCCGACTCGGCGATGCGCTGGGCCTGGGCGACGACGAACTGCTGGTGACATTCCAGTCACGGCTCGGACGACAACCATGGCTGCGACCCTACACCGACGAGACGATCGAGCAGCTTGCGCGCCAGGATGTCGAAACGCTGGACGTGTTGTGTCCGGGCTTTGCGGTGGATTGCCTGGAAACGCTGGAGGAAATTGCACTGCGCTACCGCACGACCTTCCTCACCCATGGCGGCAGGCAGTTCCGCTACATCCCCGCGCTCAACGCCACACGGTCCCACGCAACCGCATTGACCGACATCGCGATGCGGCAGTTGGCCGGGTGGGTCTAGCTGCCTATTGCTGCCTATTCCTCGAATCGGCTCGCGTCGTCGCGATCACGGTCGTAATGCCGCGCGAGCGAAAACGGCGGCAACCATGATTCGCGCCGGACGGTCCAGAGTTCGTAGGTTGGCCTGAGTTGGTCCGGCGCATCCAGGGCGCCCAGATTCACCTCGACTTCGTCCCCCGATCGTCCGAAAACGGACGAGCCGCAGCGCGGGCAGAAAAACCGCCCGGCGTAAGCGCGTGTTTCGCCCTCGATCGCCACGGCATCTTCGGGAAAGATCGCGGAAGCGTGGAAAAGCGCGCCATGATGCTTGCGACAGTCGAGGCAGTGACAAAGCCCGACCCGATATGGCCGTCCCGACGCCACGACGCGGACGTTGCCGCACAGGCAACCGCCAGTGTACCGTTCCATGCAGTGTGTCCTCCTCGTCGCCCGTCATCGGTGCAGGAATCCGGGATCATTACACCAAAAACGAAAGGCCCCCGTCGTCGGACGGAGGCCTTTCCTGGTTTTAAGCCCCTGGCAGTGTCCTACTCTCGCATGGCGAATGCCACACTACCATCGGCGCTGGTGCGTTTCACTTCCGAGTTCGGGATGGGATCGGGTGGGACCACACCGCTATGGCCGCCAGGGAATCGGTGCGATGCGCGCACGATTGCGCGCAATCAGCATGGGGTCGGGATGTGACGAGTGTTTGATTCTTCGAGCCAAAACGTATCATCGAGGCGAAAACCGGGGTCAGAGTGCACTTTCTTCTTTAATCGGCGTGCACTTCCACTTGCGTCAACAAAAGAAAGTGCACTCTGACCCCAGCCGCAAGCGAAGCGTCTTGGGGTTATATGGTCAAGCCGCACGGATCATTAGTACGCGTTAGCTCAATGCATTGCTGCACTTCCACACCGCGCCTATCAACCTCGTGGTCTTCGAGGGTCCTTCAGGGGCCTTGTGGCCCGGGAGATCTCATCTTGGTGCGCGCTTCCCGCTTAGATGCTTTCAGCGGTTATCGCTTCCGTACGTAGCTACCCGGCAATGCCATTGGCATGACAACCGGAACACCAGCGGTACGTCCACTCCGGTCCTCTCGTACTAGGAGCAGCCCACCTCAAATCTCCAACGCCCATGGCAGATAGGGACCGAACTGTCTCACGACGTTCTGAACCCAGCTCGCGTACCACTTTAAATGGCGAACAGCCATACCCTTGGGACCGGCTACAGCCCCAGGATGTGATGAGCCGACATCGAGGTGCCAAACACCGCCGTCGATATGAACTCTTGGGCGGTATCAGCCTGTTATCCCCGGAGTACCTTTTATCCGTTGAGCGATGGCCCTTCCACTAAGAACCACCGGATCACTAAGACCGTCTTTCGACCCTGCTCGACCTGTCCGTCTCGCAGTCAGGCGCCCTTTTGCCTTTGCACTCACCACGCGATTTCCGACCGCGCTGAGGGCACCTTCGCACTCCTCCGTTACTCTTTGGGAGGAGACCGCCCCAGTCAAACTACCCACCATGCACTGTCCTCAATCCGGTTAACGAACCTAAGTTAGAACTCCAAGCCTGCCAGGGTGGTATTTCAAGGCCGGCTCCACCAAAACTAGCGTCCCGGCTTCCTCGCCTCCCACCTATCCTACACAAACAAGCTCAAAGTCCAGTGCAAAGCTGTAGTAAAGGTTCACGGGGTCTTTCCGTCTTGCCGCAGGTACACTGCATCTTCACAGCAATTTCAATTTCACTGAGTCCCGGGTGGAGACAGTGTGGCCATCGTTACGCCATTCGTGCAGGTCGGAACTTACCCGACAAGGAATTTCGCTACCTTAGGACCGTTATAGTTACGGCCGCCGTTTACCGGGGCTTCGCTCAAGGGCTTCGCCTAAGCTAACCCCATCACTTAACCTTCCGGCACCGGGCAGGCGTCACACCCTATACTTCCTCTTTCGAGTTCGCAGAGTGCTGTGTTTTTAGTAAACAGTCGCAGCCACCAGTTTTCTGAGACCCCCATCGGCTCCAGACGCGAAGTCCTTCACCATTGAGGGCGTGCCTTCTCCCGAAGTTACGGTGCTATTTTGCCGAGTTCCTTCACCCGAGTTCTCTCAAGCGCCTGAGGATTCTCTCCCCGCCCACCTGTGTCGGTTTCGAGTACGGTCTGCTATA
>DASTIS010000064.1:0-17270 GCA_035717365.1 Rhodanobacteraceae bacterium | reverse complement strand
GCCGTGGCCGACCGGCTGGGCTGGCACATGCTGGATTCCGGGGCGATCTACCGTGCCGTCGGGTACGCCGCGGGTGCGCGGGCGCTGGATCTCGCCGATGCCGGGGCGGTCGCGCGCTGCGCGGCCAGCACCCGGATCGAGTTCCGTGATCCGGGCGATGGCTCCGAAACCCGTGTCATCGTGGATGATTTCGACGCCACCGACGCCATCCGCACCGAAACCGCCGGCGCGGCGGCCTCGGCGATTGCTTCGTTGCCGACGGTGCGCAAGGCCCTGGTGGCCAAGCAGTTGGCGTTCCGCAGGCCGCCCGGGCTGGTGGCCGACGGCCGCGACATGGGCACGGTGATCTTTCCCGATGCGCGGTACAAGGTGTTCCTCACCGCCAGTGCTAGCGAGCGCGCGGAAAGACGCTATAAGCAGTTGAAGGCAAAGGGACTTGACGTTACACTAGCGGACCTTTTGCACGAGATCGAGATGCGGGACGCACGGGATGCGTCGCGCGCGGCCGCTCCGTTGCGGGCGGCGGCCGATGCGGTGGTGATCGATACCACCGGACGACCGATCCCCGCAGTGGTCGACGCGGTGCTCGCGCTCGTGCATGAGGCTTGATCCAAACCCGATCCAAATCCGTGCCGCGTTCGCGCGGTGTCACTCGAACGGGTGCCCGAAAGGCATCCCCCAACCGGCGGATCGCCGCCCGTGGAGCAAAACCCGATGGAAGCTGCCGGCGTCGCGATCCATTCCCAACCTGGAATCCCCATGACCGAAAGTTTTGCCGAGCTGTTTGAACAGAGCCAGTCGCTGGCCAAATTGAAACCCGGATCCATCGTTTCCGGCATCGTCGTCGAAATCCGCCCCGATGTGGTGGTGGTGAACGCCGGACTGAAATCGGAGGGCATTGTCCCGATCGAGCAGTTCAAGAGCGAGGACGGCGAGCTGGAAGTCGACGTCGGCGACGAGGTCAAGGTCGCGCTCGACGCGATCGAGGACGGCTTCGGCGAAACCAAGTTGTCGCGCGAGAAGGCCAAGCGTTCCATGGTATGGGACGAGCTGGAGAGCGCCTTCGAGAAGGAAGAGGCGGTCACCGGCCGCATCAACGGCAAGGTCAAGGGCGGCTTCACCGTGGACATCCACGACGTGCGCGCGTTCCTGCCGGGCTCGCTGGTGGACGTGCGCCCGGTGCGTGACCCGGCCTACCTCGAAGGCAAGGACCTCGAGTTCAAGATCATCAAGCTCGACCGCAAGCGCAACAACGTGGTGGTCAGCCGCCGCGCGATCGTCGAGGAAGAGCACTCCGAGGAGCGCGAACAGTTGCTCGAGAAGCTGCAGGAAGGCGCGATCCTGCATGGCGTGGTCAAGAACCTCACCGATTACGGCGCGTTCGTGGACCTCGGCGGCATCGACGGCCTGCTGCACATCACCGACATGGCGTGGAAGCGCGTGCGCCATCCGTCCGAAATCGTCAACGTCGGCGACGAACTCGACGTGCGCGTGCTGAAATTCGATCGCGAGCGCAACCGCGTTTCGCTGGGCCTGAAACAGCTCGGCGACGACCCTTGGGTCAGCATCACGCGCCGCTATCCGTCCGGCACCCGCCTGTTCGGCAAGGTCTCCAACGTCACCGACTACGGCTGCTTCGTGGAGCTGGAGCCGGGCGTGGAAGGCCTGGTTCACGTGTCCGAAATGGACTGGACCAACAAGAACGTCAATCCGGCCAAGGTGGTGCAGGTCGGCGACGAAGTGGAAGTCATGGTGCTGGATGTCGACGAGGAGCGCCGCCGCATTTCGCTCGGGATGAAGCAGACCCAGTCGAATCCGTGGGAAGCGTTCGCCGCGATGTTCAAGAAGGGCGACAAGGTGCACGGTGCGATCAAGTCGATCACCGACTTCGGCATCTTCGTGGGGCTGGACGGCGGCATCGATGGTCTGGTGCATCTGTCGGATATTTCCTGGCAGGGCAACGGCGAGGAACTGGTCCGCGAGTTCAAGAAGGGCGAGGAGGTCGACGCCGTGGTACTGGCGGTCGACCCCGAGCGCGAGCGCATCAGCCTCGGCATCAAGCAGCTCGAACAGGACCCGTTCGGCCAGTTCATGGCCGCGCACCCGCGCGGCGCGATCCTGACCGGCACGGTGCGGGAAGTCGACGCCAAGGGTGCGGTGATCGACCTCGCCGACGGGATCGAAGGCTATCTCGCGGCACGCGACATCGCGAAGGAACGTGTGGACGACGCCAGCCAGCACCTCAAGGTCGGGGACCAGGTCGAAGCCAAGTTCGTGGGAATGGATCGCAAGGGCCGCATGCTGCAGCTCTCGATCCGCGCCAAGGACGAGGCCGAGATGGCCGAGACGCTCTCGGAGTACCAGAGCCAGCACCAACATGCGGCGCAGGGAACCACCAAGTTGGGGGCGCTTCTGAAAGAGAAGTTGAACAAGTCCGAGTAAGCCTATATAAAGGCTTGCGTTTTGATGTGACATGAGGGCGCCGCCCCGAAACCGGGGTGGCGCCATTCGACGGGATCGCGCGTGCGCGATTCGCACCCACGAGCTTGCAAGGTAGTCGCACGTTGCCATCCGTGACCAAATCCGAACTGATCTCCGCCCTTGCTGATCGTCAAAAGCACTTGGCGTTTGCCGATGTGGAACTGGCGGTGCGCAACGTGATCGAGCAGATGAGCGCTGCGCTTGCGGGCGGCGATCGCATCGAGATCCGCGGGTTCGGGAGTTTTTCGCTGCACTTCCGCCCCCCGCGCACCGGCCGCAACCCCAAGACCGGCACCGCGGTGGCGTTGCCGGGCAAGTACGTCCCGCACTTCAAGCCGGGCAAGGAATTGCGACAACGGGTCAACGAAGGGCGCAATCCGTCGCGGTGACGCGAACATTTTTTTGCGATCGTCCCTGATCGCGGCTTCGTTCGATCGTCCTGCACGCCGATGGCCACCCGGCTGATACACACCAGAACGACCATCCGTGGCCCGACTTTTCACAACAGCTGCTTCGATCTGGATGTCGATAGGTGAACTTCCTGCCCACAGATCCGCTGTTACTGCTGTTCGTGCTGCTGCCGATGGCCGGCTGGCTGGGATGGATCATCGGTCGGCATGCGACCGCGCGCCGCTCGGGCGCCCGCGTCACCGAACTTTCCTCGAACTACTTCCGCGGCCTGAACTACCTGCTCAACGAGCAGCCCGACAAGGCCATCGAGGTGTTCATGAAACTGGCCGAGTTCAACCGTGACACGGTGGAAACCCACCTCGCGCTCGGCAATCTGTTCCGACGCCGCGGCGAAGTCGACCGCGCGATCCGCGTCCACCAGCATCTGGTCAGCCGCTCCAATCTCAGCGAAGCCGAGCGCACCGTCGCGTTGCTGGAGCTCGGCGAGGACTACATGCGCGCGGGGTTGCTCGACCGGGCCGAGGCCCTGTTCGATGACCTGGTGGCGATGGACGCGCACGCACCCTCGGCGTTGCGGCATTTGATCGCGATCTACCAGCACGAGCGCGACTGGCACAAGGCGATCGGCCATGCGCGGCGGCTGGAGAAGATGACCGGCGAGTCGCAGGCCGCGACGATCGCCCAGTTCCAGTGCGAACTGGCCGAGCAATCGCGCCAGCATGGCGCGCGTGCCGAAGCCCGTGCCTACCTCGAGGAGGCGTTCGCCAGCCAGCCGGGTTGCGTGCGCGGTTACATGATCAGCGGCTATCTGTACGCGGAGGAAGGGCGCTGGAACGAGGCGGTGCTCGCGTTCGAGCAGGCGGTCGATGCCGACGTCGATTTCGTCCCCGAGATCCTGCCGCCGTTGCTGGACGCCTATGCGCATGCGGGCGAGATGGAACGCGCGGAAAAGTTCCTGAGGCATGTCGTGGAGCGCTACCACGGGATCACCCCGGTCCTGGCGCTGACGAATCTGTACAAGAAACGCGAAGGTGATCGCGCCGCGATCGATTTCCTCACCGGCCAGTTGCGGCAGCGCCCGTCGGTGCGCGGCATGATGGCGCTGATCGATGCCACGATGGGCCGTGTCGAAGGCGAGGCGCGCGACAACTTCCTGATCCTGCGCGACCTGACCCACAAGCTGCTCGAGGGCCGGGCGATGTACCGCTGCAACCACTGCGGGTTCGGCGCCAAGGCGCATCATTGGCAGTGCCCAAGCTGCAAGGGCTGGGGTACGGTAAGACCGATCCACAGCGTCGTCAGCGAGTAGTCGCGTGGAAACGTGGATCAGCGCGGCTTGCGGATTCGTGGTCTCGGTGTTGCTGACGGCCGCCACGCTGGCCTACGCGCGGCGCCGCGGGCTCGTCGACCTGCCCGGGCAGCGCCGTTCGCACAGCGTGCCGACGCCCCGCGGCGGCGGCGTCGGCATCGTCGGCGCCGCGCTGCTGGTCGGTCTGCCGGCGTGGTACTGGGTCGATCCCGCCGCGCATGGCGCCAGGCTCGTGGCAATTGTCGCCGCGGTGGTCGCGGTCGCGCTCGTTGGCTGGCGTGACGACCATGCGCCGCTGGGCATCCTGCCGCGGCTTGCCGTGCACCTCGGCGCCGCGTTGTTGGTGGCTGCCGTCGTGCTGGTCGCCCGGTCCGGTGCGACGCCGCACATCTGGTGGGGTCTTCTGCCGTTGGCCGTGGTGCTGGTCGGGTTCATCAATACCCACAATTTCATGGACGGGATCGACGGCATCCTTGGCCAGCAGGGGCTGTTCGTGATGTTGGGTTATGGATTGCTGGCCGAGGCCGGGGATTATCCGGGCGCGGCGGTTCTCGCGTTCGCCACGGCAGCCGGTTGCCTGGGGTTCCTCGTTTTCAATTCCCCGCCGGCGCGGATCTTCATGGGCGACGTGGGCAGCGGTGCGCTGGGCTTGCTGATCGGGGCGGTGGCCGCGCTCCTGGTTCAGCGGAACCCTGCGATGCTGTGGCCATGCCTGATCCTTTCCTCGGCATTCCTGGTGGACAGCGGCCTGACCCTCGCGCGGCGAATCCTCGGCGGGCAACGGTGGTACGCGCCGCATCGACAGCACCTCTATCAGTGGCTGGTGCGGGTAAGATGGAGCCATGCTCGCACGGACGCCGCCTACTTGATCTGGAATCTCGCGATTGCCGCGCCGCTGGCCTGGCTGGCTGCGAGTTGGCCGCAACGCGGCTGGCTGTTCTGTGTTGCCGCGTACGCGGCGGCGCTGGTCGTCTGGCATTTCGGCAAGCGCGCGTGCCTGGTGTCGGCGCGCCGGAGGGCCATCCGTGAACCTGCGTGATCTTTTGGGCAAGATCCATCCGCGCGCGGCGGTCGTGGTCCACGACCTCGGCGTGACGATACTTGCCTGGTGGCTGGCCAACACGCTGCGCTACGCGATGCTGCCCTACGGCCAGCAGCTCGATCTGCTGGACTGGAAAACCCTGATCGTGCTGGGCGTGCAGGCGGTGATGTTCTACTGGACCGGCTTGTACAAGGGGCTTTGGCGTTTCGCGAGCGTTCCCGACCTGTGGAATATCCTGCGCGCGGTGGCCGCGGGCGCCATCGGGATCTACGTCGCACTGTTCCTGTATGACCGCATGGCCGGGATCTCGCGCTCGGTCCTGCTGATCTATCCCGTGTTGCTGGCCATGCTGCTCGGCGCGCCGCGGCTGGCCTATCGCTACTGGAAGGACCGCCAGCTCGACCTGTTCCACACCAAACACAGCCACCGCGTGCTCGTGATTGGCGCGGGCCGCGCGGGCGAGGCGCTGGTCCGCGACCTGCGTCGTGATTCGCGTTACATCCCGGCCGGTTTCATCGATGACGACGCTTCGCTGCGCGGCTCGCGCTTGCAGGGGGTGCCGGTCCTGGGCGGGACCGACAGGCTGGCCGAGATGGCCCGTCGCGTCGGCGCCGAGATGTTGCTGATCGCGATGCCCAGCGCGGACAAGCAACAGATGCGCAAAGTGGTCGGCCTCTGCGAGCAGACCGGCCTGCCGTTTCGCACCGTGCCACGGATCGACGATGTCGTGTCGGGTCGCGCCCAGTTCAACGAGTTGAAGGAAGTCGCGATCGAGGATCTGCTCGGCCGCGAGGCGGTCAAGCTCGAGTGGAACGCGATCCGGCGCAGCCTCACCGGGCAACGGGTCCTCGTCACCGGCGGCGGCGGTTCGATCGGATCGGAACTGTGCCGGCAGATCGCGCGGCTCGGTGCGTCCGAGTTGACGATCCTGGAATTGTCCGAATACAACCTGTACCGCATCGAACAGGAACTGCGCGCGCAGTACCCGGAATTGCTGCTGAGATGCCTGATCGGTGATTGCGGCGATCCCGCAGCCTGCGCCAACGCGTTCGAAGTGGGCAATCCGCAGCGGGTGTTCCACGCAGCCGCCTACAAACACGTTCCGCTGCTGCAGGACCAGTTGCGCGAGGCGTTTCGCAACAATGCGCTGAGCACGCGCACCGTGGCCGAACAAGCGGTGCGTCACGGCGTCGAAAGCTTCGTGCTGATCTCGACCGACAAGGCGGTCAATCCCACCAGCGTGATGGGGGCCTGCAAGCGGGTCGCCGAAATCGTGTGCCAGGTGCTCGCCGAAGGCCATGCCACGCGGTTCGTGACCGTGCGGTTCGGCAACGTGCTGGACTCCGCGGGTTCGGTGGTGCCGTTGTTTCGCCGCCAGATCGCCGCGGGCGGGCCGGTGACCGTGACCCATCCGGAGATCTCGCGCTACTTCATGACCATTCCCGAAGCGTGCCAGTTGATCCTGCAGGCCATGGCGATGGGGCAGGGTGGCGAAACCTATGCGCTCGACATGGGCGAACCGATCCGCATCCGCGATCTCGCCGAACAGATGATCCGCCTCGCCGGCAAACAACCCGGTCGGGACGTTTCCATCCTCTACACCGGTTTGCGTCCTGGCGAAAAGCTGTTCGAGGAACTGTTCCACCCGCTCGAGAATTATCACAGCACCTCCCACCCCAAGATTTTCGAGGCGAGCCCGCGCCAGCAATCGGGCGAGATGGTCATGGCGCAACTGGCGCGCGCGGCGGATGCCGCCGCGAAGTTCGACGAGGAAGCGCTGCGACATTGCATGACCGCGTTGTTGCCGACGTACCGCGGTGAAGCCGGCAACGCCACGCAAAGCGCCGAGGTGTTGCCCCTGCAGCGCGGCAGCGGGAGTGACACGGCGGCATAGAGGGCTTGTTCTGCGATCGATCGCAGATCGCCGCCGTTGGATGGGAGCCGACAGGCGTGGTTCCCAAGTCGCGCACGTCAGAACGGCCATGGCCGCTTCGAACAGGCTATCCAACCATCAAGGACAAGAAGTGCAAGGACAAGAAGTGACCCGATTGCGCAAGGTGGTATTCCCGGTGGCCGGACTCGGCACGCGTTTCCTGCCGGCGACCAAGGTGGTCCCAAAGGAAATGTTGCCGGTGCTGGATCGACCGCTCATCCAGTATGCGGTCGACGAAGCCGTCGACGCCGGGGCCGACACCCTGGTGTTCGTCACCAACCGCTACAAGCATTCGATCGCGGATTATTTCGATTCGGCCTACGAGCTGGAAGAAACGCTCGAGCGCGCCGGCAAGCTCGAGTTGCTGGCGATGGTCCAGGGCCTGCTGCCGAAACACGTACGCTGTGTGTACGTCACCCAGGAGCAGGCGCTGGGGCTCGGCCACGCCGTGTTGTGCGCCAGGGCGGTGGTCGGCAACGAGCCGTTCGGCATCATCCTTCCGGACGACCTGATCGTCAACGGTGGCGCGGGAGCCCTGCGCCAGATGGCCGAGCGCGCGGTCGACGGCAAGACCGGGGTGCTGGCGGTCGAGGAAGTGCCGCACGCGGACACCGGCAAGTATGGCATCGTCGATGTCGAGGCGAGCGGCGACCGGATCCGCCACATGGTCGAGAAGCCCAGACCCGAGGCTGCGCCTTCCAACCTTGCCGTGGTCGGCCGTTACGTCCTTCCCGCGCGCATCTTCGACCTGCTCGAGACCACCACGCCCGGCGCGGGAGGGGAAATCCAGTTGACCGACGCCATTGCCGCGTTGTTGACGGAGACGCCCGTACTCGCGCACCGCTTCGCGGGCAAGCGCTTCGATTGCGGCAACAAGGCAGGCATGGTGCGCGCGACGTTGCACTTCGCCGCGGCCGACCCCGATCTTCGCCACCTGGTGGACCGCTAGAGAAGCTGGGAAGCAAGGGGTCAGAGTGCACTTTCGCGAGTAGTTCCCGCGCGTAGCATGGGCCGCTCGTGCGAAAGTGCACTCTGACCCCAGCTTTGTGGGACCCAATCGCGAAAGTGCACTCTGACCCCGGTTTTTGTCGGCCGCTATGCTTGGCCGATGACCCAGCCTACCTGGTACGCCGCGAGCGCGCGTCCTTTCGACCCGTTGCCGCCCCTGGAAGGCAGGCACGACGCACGCGTCGCCATCGTCGGCGGGGGCTACGCAGGAGTGTGCCTGGCACTCGGCCTTGCCGAGCGCGGCGTGCACGATGTCGTCCTGCTCGAGCGCGACGGTATCGGCCACGGGGCGTCGGGTCGCAACGGCGGTTTCGTGTTCGGCGGCTATTCGCTGGGCGAGGATGCGCTGCTCCGCCAGATCGGCGCCGAGCGCGCGCGCCGCCTGTATTCCGCGACCACCGATGCGGTCGAGTTGATCCGCCAGCGGATCGCGCGCTATTCGATCGAGTGCGACGCAATGGACGCTGGCGTGATCTGGGCCAACTGGTTCCGTGATCCCGAAGTGTTGCGCGCACGTCAGCGTCTCCTGTCGCAAACCTATGGCGTCGAATGGGAATGGGTTCCCCAGGAACAGTTGCGGGCGGCGATACACAGCGAGCGCTACCACGACGGACTGTTCGAGCGAAATGCCTTGCACCTGCATCCACTCGACTACCTGCACGGCATGGTGCGCGTCGCGCAGGCGCAAGGCGTGCAGGTCCACGAGCGGTCGCGCGTTTCGCGCGTCGATCGGGAGGGAGCGGCCTGGCGGGTACGCACCGACGCCGGCGAAGTGAAGGCGCAAACCGTGGTACTGGCTTGCGGCGGATACCTTGCGCAGCTCAAGCGCGAAGTCGACCGGGCGGTGCTGCCGATCGCGACCTACGTGATGGCGACCGAACCGCTGGGCGCGCGCCTGCAGGAATGCCTGCACACGCAAGCCGCGATCTACGACACGCGTTTCGCGTTCGATTACTACCGGCCGCTCAAGGATTCCCGGCTGCTGTGGGGCGGACGCATTTCGATCCGGCAGCGTTCGTCGAAATCGATCCGGCGTTTGCTGACACGTGATTTGATGCGGGTGTTTCCGCAACTCGAAGGCGTCGCGATCGACTACACGTGGTCGGGCCTGATGAGCTACGCCCGTCACCAGATGCCGCAGCTCGGTACCCGCGGCGACGGCCTGTGGTGGATGCAGGCGTTCGGCGGCCACGGCACCGCGCCGACCTGCGCTGCCGGCGAGCTGCTGGCCAGTGCGATCGCGCAGAATGACCAGAGTTGGCGCGAGTTCGCCCGGTTCGGGTTGCAGCGCGCTTTCCGCCCATTCGGTTTCCTCGCGGCGCAGGCGAATTACTGGTGGTTGCAAGGGCGCGACAGGCTGAAGGAAATCGCGGAAGGCTGACCGCCGTGTTTCATCGCGTCGTTGCGACGCTGCGCCGCCACGCGGCAGGTGACACGCCGAAGCAGCGCTTGAAGGCCCGCTGGAAGGCGGCGCTGGAGTCGTAACCGATCTCGTCGGCCACCCGCGCAATGCTGTGCCGACCCTCCTCGATGCGGCGCGCCGCAAGCTGCATGCGCAGCCGCGTCAGGTAGTGCATGGGCGGCTCGCCGATGATCGTGCGAAATCGTTCGGCCAATACCGAGCGGGAACTGGCGAGCGTCGTGGCCAGCTCGTCCACCGACCAGCGCCGGTACGGTTCGGCGTGGAGGACTTGCAGGGCGCGCCCCACCAGAGGATCGCGCAGGCCGGCCAACCAGCCGGTCGTATCCGCAGGCAGGTCGCGCATGTACCGCCGCAGGGCGCTCAGGAACAGCAACTCCGCCAGCCGCCCGCGCAAGCCCGCCGCGCCCGGGCTGTCGTCGAGTGCGTTCGCGACAGCGTAGCGAACCAGCGTACCCCTGCGCGCACCGAGATCGACTTCGAATACCGGCGGCAGGGCACGGCACAACGGTTCGAATGCGCGCCGGTCGCAACCCAGAAAGCCGCACAGCAGTCTCACCGACTCTCCCGGGCCGGTCTCGAAGCGTGCATGGCGCAGATCCAGCAACGAACGACCGCCGAGTATCGCGGAGAAGGGTTTGGTGATGCGTCCGGGCCGGTCGCACAGGTCGTGCGGGTCGCCGTGCGGGATCACCACCGCGTGGCCTCGCGGGACGGCGAACCAGTCCTGCGTGGCGTGCCGGACCCAGCATTGCCCCTCCAGCACGACGTGGAAGGCGATGATCTGGCTGGTGCCCGGCGGCAGCAGCGGCGCGAACTTTTCCACCGCCGGGTTTCCCGCGATGCCCCACGGACCCGTGACGTCCACCTCGAAGATCAGCGCGCCGGTCAGGCGAACGAGGGTCAGTACATCGGAAAGCAGATCGGTGCTCATGCCTGCTTCACGCCCCCGGCGGCGTTTCGAGCATGGATGGCGGAGTATAGGTCATTGTGCCCTCGTCCGCCCGTGGCCAGACTCCTTGCCCTTGCCTTGGAACCGCCGGAGTAAACCGCTGCTGGGCGGCGGCTTGTGACGATCGCTTGGGGGGCTTGCAGCATTGCGATGACCGCCGCGGCGCACCAGTCGTGGGATTCGGCAACCTGGCGCACCGATGGAGAGAGCGGCCATGAGCGCAAACGAAGACAAGCTCCACCAATTTCTGGGCAAAGCGGTGGGTGACCTCGGCGCCGCCATGAGCGCCTCGCTGATGCTGATCGGCGACCGGCTTGGCCTGTACAAGGCCTTGGCGAAAGGCCCGGCGACCCCTGCCGAACTGTCACAACGCGCAGGCGCCAACGAACGTTACGTGCGGGAATGGCTCGGCAACCAGGCGGCCGGCGGCTACGTGCAATACGACGCCGCCAGCGACCGTTATTCGCTCAGCGAAGAGCAGCGTCTGTGTCTGGCCGATCCGAATGGTCCGGTTGACCTTCCGGGCGCCTATTTCATCGTCGAGGCCATGTTCCACGCGCTGGATCGGACGCAGGAAAACTTCAAGACGGGCAAGGGCATGGAGTGGGGTGAGCATCACCCGTGCCTGTTCCATGGGACCGAGCGATTCTTCCGGGCCGGCTACAACGCGAATCTGCTGGCATCGTGGTTGCCGGCGCTGGACGGCACCGTGGAGAAACTGAAGCGCGGCGGCAAGGCCGCCGATGTCGGTTGCGGCCACGGCGCCAGCATGATCCTGATGGCGCAGGCTTTCCCCGAATCCGAGTTCGTCGGCTACGACTACCACCAGGAATCGGTCGAGGTCGCCCGCGAACGCGCCAAGGCCGCCGGGGTCGAAAATGCCCGTTTCGAGGTTGCCGACGCCACCAGTTATGACGATCGCGATTTCGATCTGATCGCGTTCTTCGATTGTCTGCACGACATGGCCGATCCCGTGGGCGCGGCCAGGCACGCACGCCGGGCGGTCCGCGACGACGGGGCCTGCATGATCGTGGAACCCTTCGCCGGCGATCGCGTCGCGGACAACCTCAATCCGGTGGGGCGTGTCTACTACGGAGCATCCGCGCAATTGTGCGTACCGGTCTCGCTGGCGCGCAAGGGACCCGCGCTCGGGGCCCAGGCCGGCGAGGCCCGCCTGCGCGGGGTGCTGGTGGACGGAGGCGGCTTCTCGCGTTTCCGGCGTGCGACGGAAACGCCGTTCAACATCGTGCTGGAGGCGCGGCCCTGAGGAGGTGTTCACGCCGGACAGCCGCGGCAGAATTCGATCGAACGGGCGCATGTCGCAAGCCAGCGTTATCCGGTGTTCTTCGTATGGCAATCACCCGCACACGGCGGGTGCCGCAAACATTCATCCGGAAACATCGATCCCGGGAGGATCCCATGAAAACGCGAGCCACATTCATTGCCATCGCCGTCGCCACGGCGCTCGCGGTCTGCTGGACGCCGCGCATCGGGGCCGCACCGTACGACGACAACGACAGCATGTCGTTCCACGATTCCGGCAACGGCCTGATCGCGGCGGTAAGGGAAGCATCGCGCAAATACCAGAACGTGGTGACGGCCCTCCATGACGGCTACGGGCCGTTCCTTGGTTGCGTCAGTGGCCCGATGACCGGGGCCATGGGCAACCATTACGCCAACGGAACCTATGTCGGCGACGGAGTGCTCGACCCGCAACACCCGGAGGTGCTGGTCTACGAACCGCAGCCGCACGGGCAGCTGCGCCTGGTGGCGGTGGAGTATCTGGTATTGGCCGACCAGTGGAACGCTGGCCATGGCGGCGTGCCGCCGGTACTGATGGGCCAGTCCCTGGACTTCACCGACGCGCCCAATCGCTACGGTCTGCCGGCCTTCTACTCGATCCACGTGTGGGCCTGGAAAAACAACTCGATGGGTGCGTTCTCGATGTGGAACCCGCGGGTCTCGTGCAACGAAGCGGCGGGTTGATCTCTCGACCGCAAGGGCCGGCGTTTCGGGCATGTTTGCCGGTGCGGCGGGCATTGTGGCGGCGGTGTCGGCGCCCGGAAACTGGTGGGTGTGCTGGGCACCTTTTGCCTGTTCCGACATCGCCCGGAACGCACCCGCGATCCAACATGAGGACAAGTCGATGAACCGGAAACCATGCTCGACGACATTGCTGGTCTGCTTGCTGGGGTTCGGCTGCGTCGCCGGCAGCGCGATCGCCGATCAGCCCGCCGCGCCGGCCGACCACGTGCAGTTGGCGCCTGGCGACGTCAAATGGACGCCGGCGCCACCGGTGCTGCCGAAAGGCGTGCAGATCGCCGTGCTGTTCGGCAATCCGTCCGCCGAGGGCTTTTCGATCGTGCGCCTGAAGATCCCGCCGCACACCACGTTCGCCCCGCACTGGCACCCGACCGCCGAGAGCTTCACGGTGCTCGAGGGACCACTCTACGTCGGCATGGGCGACAAGGTGGACAAGACCCGGGCCACCGCCACGCCCGCGAGGGGCTTCGCGTCGCTGCCCGCCATGCATCACCACTACGCCTACACCGAAGGCGAGGGTGCCGTGATCGACCTGAGTTTCTACGGACCCTTCCAGATCCATTACGTCAACCCGGCGGACGATCCGTCGAAGCAGCAATGAACAAGGGGCAAAGTATGGGAACGGCCATGGTCCACACGGCACGATGTTTCTGCGGCGCGGTCGAGGTCAGCCTGACCGGCGCGCCCGAGGCGATGGGCTACTGCCACTGTGAGTCCTGCCGGCGCTGGTCGGCGGGGCCCGTCAATGCCTTCAGCCTGTGGCCGGATGCGTCGGTCCGGGTCACGAAAGGCGCGGATCAACTCGGCAGCTACGCAAAAACCTCCGCCAGCGTGCGCCGCTGGTGCAAGCAGTGCGGCGGTCACGTGCTGACCGAACACCCCGCGTGGGGCCTCGTGGACGTGTATGCCGCGGTGATCGAGGATTTCGATTTCGCGCCGGGCGTGCACGTCCACTACGCAGAAAGCGTGCTGCCGATCCGCGATGGGGTGACCAAGCTCAAGGATCTTCCGGAAGCCATGGGCGGTTCCGGCGCCGCGTTGACGGAGTGAAGCCGCCGGCTGCTGTCGTCAATTCGTCATCAATGGAGTCCAACCATGCGTGGGACCTTGACCTTGCTGTACGGCGTACTGTGCTACGTCGTGTTCTTCCTGACCTTCCTGTACGCGATCGGCTTCGTCGCCGACGCCTGGGTGCCGAAGACCATCGACCATCCGGTGCCGGTTCCGGCGGGTGGTGCCGGCGACTGGATCGTCGATATCGTGCTGCTGGGGTTGTTCGCGGTGCAGCACAGCGCGATGGCCCGGCCCGGTTTCAAGGCGTGGCTGACGCGCTGGCTGGACCCGGCACTCGAACGCAGCACCTACGTCTTGTTGACCAGCCTCGTGTTGATCCTGTTGTTCTGGCAGTGGCGACCGTTGCCCAGCGTGATCTGGGACGCGGGCCATGGCGGGGCGTGGTGGCTGCTGTATGCCGTCTCGGCGCTGGGCTGGCTGGTCGTGCTGACGGGCACTTTCGTCATCAACCACTTCGATTTGTTCGGATTGCGCCAGGTATGGCTGCGCGCGCGCGGCGTCGCCTATACGGCGCCGGAATTCGTCGACAGCTTCTACTACCGCATCGTGCGGCATCCGCTGATGCTGGGGTTCATCATCGCGTTTTGGGCGACCCCCCGCATGACCGTCGGACACCTGCTGTTTGCGGTCGCGACAACCGCTTACATCCTGGTCGCGGTACGGTTTCTCGAAGAACGCGATTTGGCCGTACTGCACGGCGAAGACTACCGCCGCTACCAGCGCGAGGTACCGATGATCTGTCCGTGGCCGCGGCCGGCACGAAAGGCGGAAGCCGGAGCCGACCAGCCGAAACGGCGACCGGTGATTTGAAAGGTTGCAGGAGGGAGGGAGAGCTTGCGGAAGGGCCCGGCGGGACCTGGAGCAACGATGCAACATCGATCCCGCGCCCGATGAAAAGGCCGGCCCACGTGGGCCGGCCTTTTTTCAACGCGCGTGCTGTCAATTTTTCATGGTGGCGAACAGCGAACGCAACGCGACCACCAGGATCGCCGCCCCGATGAAGATACTCAGGTTGGCCAGGATCCTGCCTGCATAACCCCCGATCCACGGGATCATGTTGATCGCCGCAGCCGAGACCAGCAGCCCGATGGCCGCCAGCAGGAAGCGCTGGGTTTCCTGTTCGGTCACGTTGAGGAATCCCACGATCAGGCCGAGTACCGCCATGACCCAACCGAACCAGGCGAAGCCGATGCCGAAACCACCGAGCACCGCGATGATGAGGCCGATGATGAAAGCCCACTTGCCCACCAATGCCATCATGGTTCTCTCCTTTCGGTTTTCGTGAAGAAAGACGGAGCGTGGTTACGCAACCGTCGCTTGGCACCATAACCCATATTCCGCATTGATTCAGGCAAGGCGGGTCGCGGCACGATGCAGGGGCCGTTTCACGAACGGCCATCGCAAGCGCTCATTACGGTGCGCAATCCCGATGTCGAGGCGCGCCAGGCAATTTTCGATTTCGGCCGACCGTTGCCGATGCCGAAACGCGCCGCTCGCACGTTCGACGTCAGCGACGTGTGGCACACGCGCGAAAAGGAAGTGCCGAAGCCGCTGGATACCGCCCACGACACGACGATCACGATGCAGCCGTTCGGAGTTCCTGACCTTGCAGCGTGCGCCAGTGAAGCAACGCGCGACCGCCCGCCCGTGGCGCTGACTCTCCCTTCTCCCTTTGGGAGAGGCGAGGAGAGGAAGAGCAGCTATCCTGCGCGGATGGACTGGGACATCCTCTGGTACGTCATCTCCGGCATCGTCATTGTCGCCGGATTCGTCGGCACGCTGTTGCCGATCTTGCCCGGTATCCCGATGATGTTCGGCGGCATGCTGCTGGCCGCATGGGCGGGGCATTTCGAGAAGATTCCGGTGTGGGCGATCGTTTTGCTGGGCGTCCTCGCCGCGTTCTCGGTCGTCTTCGATTTCCTCGCGGGCTCCTATGGAGCGAAACGCTACGGCGCCAGCAAGGCGGCAGTATGGGGCGCCTTCATCGGGACGATCGTCGGCTTGTTCTTCGGCATCCCGGGCATCATCCTCGGACCATTCGTCGGGGCGGTGGTCGGGCAGCTTGCATCCGGCAGCGCGGTCGATCGCGCCGCGCGCGTCGGCGTTGGCACCTGGATCGGCCTGGTGATCGGCACCGCGGTCAAGCTCGCGACGGCGTTCATGATGCTTGGAACTTTCGCGCTGGCACTGCTGGTCTAGCACGCGGCGCGGCCAGGCCAGCGCAGGTTCAGCTGACGGCGGGTGAAGCCCGCAGGAAGCCCCGCATCGTCACGTGCGACCAAGTTGGGCTTCGCTGCGCTCAGCGCCAACCTACGCTTCACACCATCTCGAAGATTCCCGCTGCACCCATGCCGGTGCCAATGCACATGGTGACCATGCCGTATTTCTGTTTCCTGCGGTGCATGCCGTGGACGAGCGTCGCGATGCGGATGGAGCCGGTGGCGCCGAGCGGGTGACCGAGTGCGATGGCGCCGCCTTCGGGGTTCACCTTGTCGGGGTCGAGTCCGAGATCCTTGATGACCGCGAGTGACTGCGCGGCGAAGGCCTCGTTCAATTCGATCCACTCCATGTCGTCCTGCTTCATGCCGGTGGCCTTGAGTGCCTTCGGAATGGCCTCTTTCGGGCCGATGCCCATGATTTCCGGCGGCACGCCGGCGACCGAAAATCCGACGAAGCGCGCGAGCGGGGTGAGGCCGTAATCCTTGATCGCCTGTTCGCTGGCCAGCAATACCGCGCCGGCGCCGTCGGACATTTGCGATGAATTGCCGGCGGTAACGGTGCCGTCGCGACGGAACACGGTGCGCAATTTCGCCAGCACTTCGGCGCTGGTGTCGCGGCGCGGGCCCTCGTCGTTTTCGATCACGCGGCGATCGTCGTACACGCCGCGCTTCGCCAGGTCCGGATAGCGGTCGTCGAGCGGGTAGGGCGCGATTTCCTCCTTGAAGTTGCCGGCGTCCTGCGCCGCGATCGCACGCTGGTGGCTGCGCAGCGCGAACGCGTCCTGTTCCTCGCGGCTGATCTTCCATTGCGTCGCGACATTCTCGGCGGTGATGCCCATGCCGTAGGCGATGCCGATGTTGTCGTCCTTGAAGATTTCGGGATTCATCACCGGATGGAACCCCATCATCGGCACCATGCTCATCGACTCGGTGCCGCCCGCCAGCACGAGATCGGATTCGCCGAGGCGGATCGTGTTGGCCGCGATCGCGACCGATTGCAGGCCGGACGAGCAGAAGCGGTTGATGGTCATGCCGGGGATGGAATCGGGCAGGCCCGCGAGCAGCGCGCCGATGCGCGCCACGTTCATGCCTTGCTCGGCCTCCGGCATCGCGCAGCCGATCACCACGTCGCTGATGCGGTTGACGTCGATGCCGGCGCACTGGTCGAGGGTCTCGCGCAACACGTGCGCAAGCATGTCATCGGGACGGGTGTGGCGGAACACGCCGCGCGGCGCCTTGCCGACCGGGGTGCGCTTGACGGCGACGATGTAGGCGTCTTGAACTTGTCTGGTCATGATCGTTCTCTTTGTTGGTCGTCCCGGCGCCGGCCGGGATCCAGTGATCTTGCGGGCAAGGCGCCCCGGATTACCGCACATCC
>DASTIS010000063.1:0-21894 GCA_035717365.1 Rhodanobacteraceae bacterium | reverse complement strand
ACAGCGCGCGATGAACTGCTGGTGCGTGGGCATCGCGTCCACGCAGGTCGCGATCACGCGCTGGACGCTGTCCATCAATTGTTTGAGTTCCGCGTCGGAGAGCTGGTCCGCTGCCGGGTGCCAGGCGCGCGGCAGGATGCGTTGGCCGATCATCACTTCCACCCAGCTTGTCAGGGCGAACAACTCCTCGGCGTTGCGGTAGAAGCGTCCGCTGTCGCGGAACAGGCGGATGTTTTCGGCCAGCGGCTCGGGAATGGACATCGTGCGGCAGTAATCCCAGAATGGCGTGTCATCGCGTTCGGTGGCGCAATAGTGCAGGATGATGAAATCACGGATGCGTTCGATCTCGAATGCGGTCTGCGCGTTGTAACGATCGACCACCGCTGGGTTGAAACCGCGGTCCGGAAACAGGTTGACCAGGCGCGCGATGCCGGACTGGATGAGATAGATATTGGTGGATTCCAGCGGTTCCAGGAACCCGGACGCGAGCCCGAGCGCGACCACATTGCGGTCCCACGTCTTTTTGCGCTGGCCCGCGGTGAACCGCAGCACGCGTGGTTCACCCATGGCGGGCGCGTCGATCTGCCCCAGCAGCCGCGATGCGGCCTCGTCGTCGTCGAGGTGCGCGCTCGAATACACGTAGCCGTTGCCGGTGCGGTGTTGCAGCGGAATCCGCCAGGTCCAGCCGGCTTCGCGCGCGCTGCAGCGCACGAACGGCGTGGGGGGCCCGACGTTCTCCGAAGCCACGGCAACGGCGCGGTCGCAAGGCAGCCAGTGCGACCAATCCTCGTAACCCGCGTGCAGGGTCTGTTCGATCAGCAGACCGCGGAACCCGGAGCAATCGAGGAACAGGTCGCCTTCGATGCGCTCGCCGCTTTCCAGGACCACCGCTTCGACAAAACCGTTTTCGCCGCGCAGGCGCACGTCCACGACCTTGCCCTCGGTGCGCCGCACGCCACGTTGTTCCGCGTAGCGCCGCAGGTACTTCGCATACAGGCCGGAATCGAAGTGGTAGGCATAGGCGATGTCGGCCAGCGGTGAACCCGCCGGCACGTCGCTGGCGGGGGTCATGAACTTGCCGCGCGGCCCGGCCATGGTGTGAAGCGAATACGCACCGAGTTCGGCCGCAATGCCGCGTTGATGGGCCCTGAGCCAATACTGGTGGAACGGCAGCAGGCCGTAGTCGTGGCCGATCGTGCCGAAGCCGTGGAAGTAGCGGTCACCGAGACGCGCCCAGTCCACGAATTCGAGACCGAGCTTGAACGTGCCCTTGACGGTACGCACGAACTCGGCCTCGTCGATCTCCAGCAACTGGTTGAACAACTTCAGGTGCGGCACGGTGGCTTCGCCGACGCCGACCGTGCCGATCTGCTCGGACTCGATCAACCGGATCGCGAGCGTCCCGGGGAACACCTTGGCCAGCGCGGCGGCGGCCATCCAGCCGGCGGTGCCGCCACCGACGATCACGATGTCCCGGATGCGGGACGAATTCAACTCACGCATGCGGCGGCCTCGAAAAAGGGCGGACCCGGGAGGGTGTTCCGGGCCCGCCATCCCACGCTGAAGGATTGCGTGCCGAAGCGGCGTCGATTTACCACCTCATCCCCACGGTGAACTTGATCGTGCGCGGCACGCCGGTGATGTTGCCGGTCGTGTTGTACGAAATCGGGAAGAAGGTCTGGGGTGTGGTCAACACGTTTACGAAGTTCTTGTAGTTGAACACGTTCAGGACATCCAGCCGACCGTACAGGTTGACATCGTTGTTGAACGGGTGCCAGTTCTTGATCACGGCGAGGTCGATGTCGCGATAGCCCCAGATGGGGCCGCCGATCACGAAGCGCTTGCCGCCGCTGGGGATGCCCGCCACCGACACGTTGTTCGCGCCGTTCGGAGCGGTCGCCGGATAGGCGTAATGGAAGAAGCCGTCTGCGGGGGTCGGCGTGGCGAGCGTCAACTTTCCCGAGAACGTGAGGCCCCATGGGCCATCGACCACGGCAGTCGCGACGATCCGGTGCTTGGGTGCGGCGTTGGACAGGATGAACGCGTAATCCTCGATGGTTGCCTGGTCGAACGAGTAGTGCTCGTTGATGTCGCGGTTTTGGTCCGCATCGGTGTGGGTGTAGGCGATGGTGACGCCCCAGCCCGACTGCGGCGTGTAGGGCTTTTCCGCGTAAAGCAGCACCTGGGTACTGCGGGTTTCGATGCCGCTGTTGCCGATGATCAGGCTGCCGAAGCCCGGGATGCCGTTGCCCCACGGCTGGCCGCCATTCATCCAGAACGCGCCGTTCGGATAGCGGTTGCCCAGCGTGAACACGAAGCCGTCGTGGCTGTTGACCCGCACCACCGTGGCGCTGGTGTTCCAGTCACCGAGCTGGTTGCGGATGCCGAGGCTGAACTGGTCTGTGTACGGGACCTTGATGTCGTTGTTGATCGCGTCGTATTCCTTGCCCTGGTTGGTGGCCTGCACCAGCGACTGCAGACCATCGACCGTCAGGTACTTTGGATCGAACGCTGTGCAAGGCTGGCCCATGCACGGCTGTCCGGGTGCGCTGAAGAAGTACGTGAACTGGCCCAGCGCGAACTTGGTCTGCTCCAGTTGCAGGTAGTCGTAGAGGTTGCGGTCGTAGGCCCGTCCGGCGCCGCCGAAGATCACGTGCTTCTGGTCGCCGTTGATGTCGTACGAGAAACCGAGCCGCGGTTGCCACGCGTCCTTGAACGGCGAGCGGTTGTGGCCGGTGCTGATGTAGTCGTTGATGTTGACGCCCCCCAGTGCCAGCGCTTCTGCGTAAGTCTGCCCGGGAGGCGCATTCGGGTCCGGGTTCGGGCCGTTCAGGGCGGCGACCACATTGGCCGGCGTCACCCAGTTGAGGAAGGAGTCGTTGTGCTCCATGTCCCAGCGCACGCCGAGGTTGAAGGTCCAATGCTCGTTGACGGTCCAGTCGTCCTGGATGTAGGCGCCGTACTGCTTGTCTTCCGAGCGCACGATTGGGCTGTATCCCACCGACGGCGCGCCGAACGTCGCCTTGTAGGGCGTCGGGCTGGTGCCGACAAGGCCGGGCGGGCAATTGGGGTCGGTGCTGCCAGCCGGACATACGTTGTAGAACGCCTGCGCGGTGTTGCTGCCGGCGTCCTGTGCCACCAGTTTGATCTTCTTGTAGCGGATACCGACCTTGACGACGTGGTCGCCGAGCCAGTGCAGGTCGGTGAAGGTCAGGTCGTCGTGGAAGCCGGGCCCCTTCTGGCCCTTGTTCTGCGCAGCGCGAGGATCGGGCGCGCCGGTCTGGACGATCAACCTGTTGTTGTCGGGGCCCCAGGTGTACGCCTGCCCGACGCCGGCGGTGATCGCCTGCGGAACGAAGAACGCGTTCTCGTAGGTCAGCAGGAATTCGTTGAACCAGCTGTCCGCGCCGTGCGACCAGTACAACTCGTAGCGCTTGTCGGTGTTCTCGGTATCGAGGCCGTGTGACGCGGCGCCCGTGCCGCCGATCTGGCCAATCTGGTTTTCGCGTCGGATCTTCGCACGCAACTCGACGCGATCCCTGTCGGTGATTTCCCAGTCGAGTTTGCCGAAGAACAGGTTCTCGAAGAACGGCACGCTCGCCGGCCCGATCTGCGCTTGCGCGTCCGGCGGCAGCAGGTCGGTGACGCCGGTAACACCGGGCACCACCGTGGTGGGCGTGACGAAGCGTTTCACCGAATTGGTGACGAAGAAGTGCATCTTGTCCTTGATGATCGGGCCGCCCAGCGAGAAGCCGTATTCCTTGCTGCGCGAATCGGTCTTCATCCCGGCCTGTTCCTCGCCCGGCGTGGCCGAGCGATAGCTGCCGTCGGTGTAGTTGCCATACACCTCGCCATGGAACTCGTTGGTGCCGGACTTCGTCACCGCCGTGACCACCGCACTGGAAACTTGTGCGTATTCGGCGTTGTAATTGGAGGTGATCACCTTGTACTGGCCGATCGCGAGCTGCGGGAACGGATTGCCCCGGCTCGCAGCCTGTCCGGTGATGCCGCCGCCGCGCACGTAACCTTTCTGACCTACGCCGTCGATGTAGACGTTGATTGCGTTGGCGTTCAACGCGCCGCTCTGCAGCGAGGTGTTGCCGTTCTGCTGGACCGTGAAGATCATGCCCGGCACGGTATCGGCAAACTCCAGGAAGTTGCGCGTGACCTGCGGCATGGTCTGGATCTGGTGCAGCGACACGGTTTCACCGACCTGCGAGGTCTTGACGTCGATCAGCGACCTGCCGACGACCTGCACGGTGCCGAGGGTTGGCGCCGCGCCCGGCGCGGCAGCCGGGGCGGCCGCGGCGCTGAGGTTCAGGGTTGCGGTCGACGCGACCGACAGCGTCACCGTCTGTTCGGTGCCGGGGCCGGCGTCGACGCGGTAGGTGCCGGGAGGCAGGCCGACCAGCACGTAGCTGCCGCTCCCGGAAGCCGTGGTGACCCGCACCAGGCCGGTCGCGACGTTGCGCGCGGTGACCTGCGCGCTGGGAGGCGCGGTGCCGCGCAGATTGGCATTCGCCGACTGGGCCCAGACCATCGTGGGCAGGCTCAGGGTCGAGGCGACTCCGCTCGTGATCAGTGCCGCCAGCAGCTTTTTGCGCAACTTCGTTTGGCGTTTCATGTCCCCTCCAGCGCGTTGGGATGGATCAGGTGTGTATGTGAAGCTCCTGCCTTGTCACGGCTTCGCCGTTCGTGTCCGTCCGCGACCCGCACGAGGCGCGTACCACCACCTCGCACGCCATGGTCGTCACGTCCGCTTCCGGCGTGTCCGGTGTTTGCATCTGCGTCACCAGCCGTTCCAGCGCGGTATGCCCGAGTTGGGCGATTTGCACCCCAACGGTTGTCAACGGCGGGTGCATGTACCGGGAAATCGGGATGTCGTCGAATCCCGCCAACGCGATTTCATCCGGAACCCGCACGCCGGCCTCGTTGAACGCAGACAGGCAACCGATCGCCATCATGTCGTTGGCGGCGAAAACCGCTTCGGGACGCCTGGGCGTGGACAACAATTCGCGTCCGGCGCGGTACCCGGATTCCTCGCTGTAGTCGCCTTGCAGGAAGCGCACGGTCACGCCGTGGCGGCCGGCAGCGGTTTCCTCGAAGCCGCGACGGCGCTCGCGGGCGTCGTGGTTGGCTTCCGGGCCGTCGATGAACGCGAGGTTGCGATAGCCGCGCGCGAGCAGGTGTGCGGTCATCGCGCTGGCGCCGCCGAAGTTGTCGATGTTGACGTGCGCGCAGCGCCGCCCCCGCAGCGCGGTGTCCATCAGGACCGCCGGCACGGAATCCGCCAGATGCTTGCGCAGGAAGCCGGCATCCACATGCGGCGACATGATCAACAATCCGTCCACCCGGCCTTGCATCGCGCGCAGTGCGGTGGCGGTTTCGTCGGCATTGCCGTGGGTACTGGAGACCAGCAGGTGCAGGCCGCGCGCGCGTGCTGCCAGGTCGATGCCGCGGATCAGCTCGGAAAAGAATTCGCCGAACAGGTCGGGCAGTAGCGCGCCGATGGCCTGGGTGCGCCGCGTGACGAGGCTGCGCGCCGCGCCGAGCGGCACGTAACGCAGGCGCGCGGCGGCCCGCTCGATGCGCGCGCGCGTGTCGGGAGTGACATTGCTGTTGCCGTTCAAGGCGCGTGACACGGTAGCCACCGAAACCTTCGCCTCCCGGGCGACGTCTTTGATCGTCACCACAACCCGGCTCCCCTTGGCCATGACTTGACGGATGCGGTCGTCCTGGTACATCCGGTTCCTGGCGAATGTAAACGTTTTCATCACAATTTGCAAAGCCCGGGCAGATGCCTCGCAGGCCGTGGCGGGGACCACTCCCGCAGGGTGGATATTGACCGCCGTCGTTCGGCGGGCAGTGCAGCCCGTACGGCGTTGGCTCGTGGCAGGGTGACTTCGACGGAATACGGGCTACTTCGGGTGCAGCCCACGGATACGTTCGGCCAGCGGCGCCGGCCGCGGCAGGTCGTCGGTCGCGCGGTCAAGATAGAAGTAGGCCGTGGCGCACCAGTCGTCGCGGCGGAAGAAATTGGTCCAGCCCTGTGGAAAATCCGGGTCGGCGAGCGCGGGCGGGCGGGGCATGTCCTTGAGGTTGAGCATGTGCCCGGACTCATCGACGCTGATCGGGTCGAGTGGCGCACCAGCCGCCGCCACCTTCCTGACCGCCGCAAGCGGGCCGCCGCCGATCTGCTGCACGGTGACCTCGATGTCGTGCCGGAAATACACCGGATCGGGCACGTGCCAGCGATAGCAGGCCCAGCGCCGGCGTGCCTTGTCGGCGATGATGCAGCCGCTGTAACGGTCGATGAAGCGACCGGCTCCCCAGGCGGTCCCGAAATAGTCCTCGACACCGGTGCCGGCGATGGTCGGGAAGGCGCGGTCGCCGTCGAGGTACATCTTCACCTCGCCCTCGCCCCACCACAGGTCGCCGTACACGGGATTGGCGTTGACGCCGATGTTGGCCCCGATGAAGGCGCCGCGGCCGTGGACCCGCGGCAGGATCACGAAGTCGCGGCCCAACTCCGGGCTCGCACGGTGCCAGTAGACGTGCAGGTAGCCGACGTCCGTTGGCGGATGGTCCCATTGCTCGAAGTTGACGTTGTAATAGATGTGCGCGAGCCGGGTGTCCGAATCGTTGTAGATGACGACGCGCGCGCCGGTGCGGTACGGCATCGGCACGATCGAGGTGAACGAGCGTCCCTCGGCATCGGTGAACAGCGCCGTGTCGTAGGCGGCCGTCGCGCCGAAGGCCAAACCGAAGAAGTCACCCAGCGGGGCGGAAGCGGCGGGTTCCTTCGCGCCGTCCCAATACATCGCGATGCGCAGCGAGCGCAACATCGTCGGCGAGCGGTCGTCCACGGTCAGCTTGATGCGCCGGATCACGCCGGCGCCTTCGACGTCGAGCAGGTCGAGGTGCCCGTGCGCCGGAATGCTGTCGAAAGCGTGTCCCTTGGCGCCCTGGTTCTCGCGTGCGCCCCGGCCTTTGGCCCCGTTCGGGTTCTCGGGGCTCGCCATGCGCGACTGCACCCCCTGCGGCAGGTGGAACAGGGCCTGCGACGCGCCCGCCGTACCCGACAGCAGCAGGGCGAAGGCGAACACGGCGGCATGGCAACGTGGGTGCATGGTCAGTGGACGTAATACGCTTCCAGCTCGGCGATCGTGGTAAAGGTGGCCTTGCCGCCGGGTTTGCCGAGGATGCGGACGCCGTCGCCCCATGTCGGCAGGAAGTCGAGCACGTAACGCTTGTTGGGGCCGGCGTCGCGGCTGCAGGGATACGCAGGCGTGATCCGCAGCCGCCGTACATCGACCCAGCGGAAGTTTTGCCGCACCTGGACCTTCAGGTCGTCGAACCAGCCGCCGTCGTCGAAGGTCTTGCCTGTGGTATAGGCGACCCGGTCGAGGTGGTAGGCGCGGGTCCAGGTGTATCCCCAGAAATCAAGGGGCTTGTCGGCCTCGCAATCGAAACTGCTTTCGCTTTCACCGGTGCCGCCGTCGTTGAGCCGTCCGGTCCGGCCGTAGCGCGCGCATTTTTCGATCGCCACGCAGCCCTCACCGGTTCGCGCAAGATTGTCGGTCGGGTCCGGCGTGTTGCGGGGCTCGGAAGGCGCGAACGGCTCCAGCGTCAGTTTGCGCAACCCGAAGTTGTAGTTCGGCTCGCCGCAGGCGAAGTTCCAGCGCTTCCAGGTGCTGGTCTGCACCCACATCGTGCGGCCGTCGGCGCTGATGTACCGGGATGGAATGGTCGTGGGGTAACCGCCGGCGCGCAGGCCGGGACAGGATGGATCGTCGTTGGGCCCGTAGAACGGCGTCGCCCCGAAATCCTTGTGCATGAAGAGCCGCCACGGTCCCCAGGGAGTCGGCGCTTCGTAAAACTCGAAGGTGTACCACGTCCACGACGTGTAGAGGTAGCGCTTGAGCGGCGCGTTGTAGACGACGCCGCCCTGCGAGATGACCGAGACATTGCTCGCCTCTGCGTTGACCGGGCGGCCGCCGCAGCGCAGCTTCGGGTACACGGTGCGGGCATCGTGCAGGACGGGCTTGCGCGCGCCGATGTCCTCGACCCACCGCGGCGCGCCGTCGTCACCTGGACCCGCGAAGAAGCGCCATGCCGCGCGGTCCTGGATCCGGTCCGTGGGCACGCGCGCGAGGTAGAGGTCGGTCGTCGATGGCAGCGCCGGGTCGGTCGGATCGCGCCAGTTGTAGTCGATCCCGTAGGCGTATGCGTAGCGGGAATCCTCCCGCCCCAGCACGCGTGCGTGCTCGCCGGCCTTGCCGAAATCGAGGAAAAAGATCGTCGTGAACGCGTGGTCCGTGAACATCGGCGCGGCGGTGTCCTGCCAGGTCTCCCCGTAATCATCCGAACGCACGATCGTCGCCGAGGGCGCGTCGTTGAAGCATTGGGGGCAGGGCGCCGTGTGCAGGTTCTGGATCGCGAGATACAGCTCGCAGCGGCCGTCGCCGTTGCCGTCCACCGCCAGCATCCCGGTGGGCTTGCGGTTGTAATGTTTCGGGTCGGCCCAGATGCGGCCGAGGTCCTCGCCGGCGGCGACGCGCACGCCCGTGATGTCGGTTTCCGGGGTGCCGGACAGGCGGCTGACGCAGATGTCGTGCGATGGCGCCGGGCCGAAGCCCTTGCCATCGCCGTTGGCCGCATAGACGTGGCCGTCGTCCGCCCAGCAGGAAGGCCAGAGGTCGCCGTCGCTGTCGGTGGTGACCGAATAGCAGTACTCGACGTTTGCCGTTGCGAAGAAATGGCTGTCGGGGTCGACCACGGCCGTCGCGGTGGACCCCCGGGGCGTCACGCGCAAGGGCGATTCCCGCGCCCGCGCCGCGCGCGCGAGGGGACCACCGAGCAGGCCGGCCCCGAAAGCCGCCACGACGGCGGTGCCGGAGCCCCTCAGGAAGGATCGACGGGCGATGCTGCCGGGTGCCGCGTCGGGCTTGTCGGTCTCGCGCTGTGTCATCGGGCTCCTCCCGTGACCGAACGTAAACGTTTTCATGACCGGATGCAAAGCCGGCCCGGGTCGGACTGGATCCCTCTTCTTCGAGCGGAGCCGGGGTGGGGATGGCGTCGCGTCACGCCGGGCCCGCTCCGTTGCGGGGCGGCGTGCGTGGCGGGCCGTCAGCCCCGGAAGCGCTGTTCCAGTATCGCCACGGCGGGCAGGGTTTTGCCCTCCAGGAATTCCAGGAACGCCCCGCCGCCGGTCGAGATGTAGGAGATCCTGTCGGCAATACCGTATTTGTCGACCGCGGCCAGGGTGTCGCCGCCGCCCGCGATCGAGAATGCCTGCGAGTCCGCGATTGCGTGCGCGAGCGTTCCGGTGCCGTGGCCGAACGCGTCGAACTCGAACACCCCGACCGGGCCGTTCCAGACCACCGTGCCGGCCCTGGCCACCCATGCCGCGTAGCGCTGCGCGGTATCGGGCCCGATGTCGAGGATCATTTCATCGTCGCCGACCTGATCGACCGGTCTGGTCGTGGCCTTCGCATCGGCGGCAAAAGCCGTGGCGACCACCACGTCGGTCGGGACCGGCAGGTCGGCACCGCGTGCCGAAGCCGCTGCGACGACCTTGCGCGCGGCATCCATCAAGTCGGGTTCGGCAAGCGACTTGCCGATGTTGTGGCCGGCGGCGGCGATGAAGGTGTTGGCGATGCCGCCGCCCACGATCAACTGGTCGACCCGCGGCACCAGGTTCTGCAACAGCTCGAGCTTGGTCGAGACCTTGGAGCCGGCCACGATCGCCAGCAACGGGCGCGCGGGGTTCTCCAGCGCCTGGCCCAGCGCCTCGAGTTCGGCGGCAAGCAACGGCCCCGCGCACGCGACTTTCGCGAACTTCGCCACGCCGTGGGTTGACGCCTGCGCGCGGTGCGCGGTGCCGAACGCGTCCATCACGAACACGTCGCACAACGCGGCGTATTTTTTCGCGAGTGCGTCGTCGTCGGCCTTCTCTCCCACGTTCATCCGGCAGTTTTCCAGCAGCACCACCTCACCAGGCTCGGCCGCGACGCCGTCGAGATAGTCGCGTTCGAGCCGGACCCCGGCACCGAGTTTGTCGGAAAGCCACGCCGCGACCGGCTCGAGCGACTGGCTTGCGTCGAACACGCCTTCCTTCGGGCGCCCCAGGTGCGCCATCACCAGCACCGCGGCCCCGGCATCGAGCGCGGCCCGGAGCGTCGGCAAGGCCGCGTCGAGGCGTTGGGTCGAAGTGATCCGGCCGTCTTCGATCGGCACGTTCAGGTCTTCGCGGATCAGCACGCGCTTGCCTGCAAGGTCGAGATCGGTCATGCGGAGAAACGCCATGGCTTGCACTCCGTTGATTCAAGGGGTTGCGAGCCTGGCATTGTCGGCGCTGCGCCCGCGGCGCGCAATTGCGCTACGCTGGTGGTTTTCGACCGCAATGGGAGCCGAAGTGGGCAACACGAGAACCTTGTACAGCTACTGGCGATCCAGCGCGTCCTACCGCGTGCGCATCGCGTTGAACCTGAAGGGCCTGGATTACGCGATCGCGCCGGTGCACCTGGTGCGCGGGGGCGGCGAGCAGCATCACGACGATTACCGCGCCATCAACCCACAGCAACTGATCCCGACCCTCATCGATGGCGGCGACGTGATCCGCGAATCGGTCGCGATCATCGAATACCTCGAGGAAGCCTATCCCGGTACGCGGCCCCTGCTGCCGCGCGCCGCGTTGGCGTGCGCGCGGGTGCGTGCGCTGGCGCAGATGGTCGTTTGCGACATCCACCCGCTCGGCAACCTGCGGGTGCTGCAGTACCTCACGCGCGAACTCGGCGTGGACGACGAACGGAAACTCGCATGGTCGCGCCACTGGATCGAGGTCGGCTTCGAGGCGATCGAGGCGGTGCTGGCCGGCGGCGGGCACACGGGGAGGTTCTGCGAAGGCGATGCGCCGACGCTCGCGGACTGCTGCCTGGTGCCGCAGGTGTACAACGCGCGGCGCTTCGAGGTTTCGCTGTCGCGTTATCCGACCATCGAGCGGATCGATGCGGCCTGCCGCAAGCTCGACCCTTTTGCCATGGCCGCTCCGGAATCGCAAGCGGACGCGCCTGACAAGAACGCCGCTTAGCAAACGTCAGGTTCGCCGGGGAAACGTGCGCCCGCGCTTCGCGTGGCGGCATCCCCCCGATGCTTGCGCTGTCGCGCTGCGCGCGTGTTCGCTGCGCTCCACCCTTCGCGAGCGAAGGGGGTGGTCGTTCGATGAGGTTTCGCGCTTGCTCTTCCCCCTTCGGGACGAAGGGGGATTGAGGGGATGTGCTTTTCCTGCGTTCCGCGGGTGGCGTTCAGGACGCCGCAGCGGCCCGTGCCGGCGCCGCGCCGCCCGCCCCGGCGTCCAGTGCATCGACGACGCGCTGGCGTTCGGCCTTCAGTTTGCCGGGCTGGTGCGGGCCGTAGCCGTCCAGGTATTCGCCGATCGCGTCCTGCTCTTTGCGCCAGCCGGCGACATCGACGCGAAACAACTCGTCCACGGCACCGTCGGGCAGTCGAAGTCCTTCGAGGTTGAGGTCGTCGGCCCAGGGCAGGTTGCCAATCGGAGTGGCTTCGGCCTCGACTTCACCGGCGACCCGTTTCAACATCCACTCCAGCACGCGCATGTTGTCGCCGAAGCCGGGCCACAGGAATTTGCCGTCCGCGCCCTTGCGGAACCAGTTGACGTGAAACACCTTCGGCAGCTTCGCCCCCGGCTGGTCGAACGACAACCAGTGCGCGAAGTAATCGCCGTAGTTGTAGCCGCAGAATGGCTTCATCGCCATCGGGTCGCGCCGGATCACGCCGACCTTGCCGGTGGCAGCAGCGGTGGTTTCCGACGCCATCGAGGCGCCCATCAACACGCCGTGGGTCCAGTCGCGCGCTTCGACGACGAGCGGCACCAGCGAGCCGCGACGGCCGCCGAACACGATCGCGTCGATCGGCACGCCCTGCGGATTTTCGGCCTCCGGCGACCAACTCGGACATTGGGAAGCACGCACGGTGAAACGTGAATTGGGATGCGCGGCCGGGCCGTTGGCAGGATCGTAGTCGCGACCCTGCCAGTCCTTGACCGGCTTGCGGTCGTCCAGGCCTTCCCACCACGGCTGGTTGTCGGCGGTCACCGCGACGTTGGTGAAGATGGTGTCGTGCTGCAGCATCGCCAGTGCGTTGGCGTTGGTCTTCTTCGAGGTGCCGGGTGCGACGCCGAAATAACCGGCCTCGGGATTGATCGCGTACAGCCGCCCGTCCTTGCCCGGCCGCATCCAGCAGATGTCGTCGCCGACGGTCCACACCTTCCACCCGTCCTGCCGATAGCCTTCCGGCGGGATCAGCATCGACAGGTTGGTCTTGCCGCAGGCCGATGGGAACGCGGCAGCGACGTAGCGGATTTCATGCTGCGGATTTTCGATGCCGACGATCAGCATGTGTTCGGCCAGCCAGCCCTCGCTGCGCGCCTGCCAGGATCCGATCCGGAGGGCGTGGCACTTCTTGCCGAGCAGTGCGTTGCCGCCGTAACCCGAACCGTAGGACTTGATGCTGAGTTCTTCCGGGAAATGCATGATCCAGCGGCGCTCGGGATCGAGTTCGCCGATGGAATGGAGCGCCTTGATGAACGAACCCTCGCGCTCGATGCGCTCCAGCGCGGCAGTACCCATGCGGGTCATGATGCGCATGTTGGCGACCACGTACGGTGAATCGGTGATCTCGACGCCGCAGCGCGACAGCGGCGAGCCGAGCGGACCCATGCAATAAGGAATGACGTACATCGTGCGGCCCTGCATGCAGCCGTCGAACAAAGCGTCGATTTTCGCGTGCGCCTCGGCCGGGTCCAACCAGTTGTTGTTGGGGCCGGCGTCGTCCTTGTTGCGGGTGCAGATGACGGTCAGCTTCTCGACCCGCGCCACGTCCCTCGGGTCGGAGCGGTGCAAGTAGCAGCGTGGGTGGGTCTGCTGGTTGAGTTCGATCAGGTCGCCCGTCTCGAGCATTCCGGTGACGAGGTGGTCGTATTCGGCCTCCGAACCGTCGCACCAATGGACGTCGTCGGGTCGGACCCTCCTGGCGACATCATCGACCCATTGGTTCAGTGCATCGAGTTTGCTCGGCATCGGGATTTGGCGCCGTGGCGCCACCTGAAAGGAGGGTTTGTGACGGTAAACTCCGCCCTTCCCGTTTGCAAGACACGCCTGATCCAAGTTCATGTGCGGTTGCAGCATGAGCGCTGATGGCTGCTTTCGAAGCGGCTGTTGTGGAAAGTCAGGCCACGGAGCTATTGGCCATGGATGGCGGCTCTATGGCCGTTCTGGTCTTGATGGATTCCGAACCGTCTGGTCCGTTCGGACGTCCAGAGGAGCTGCGATCAGGGATGCTCGCAAGAACTTGGCACCAACGCCTCGATCACGTGCTCGACGTAGGCGTCGTACTGCTCGTGCGAGAGGTGCGGGAGTTCCAGCGTGAGATTGAGTTGCAGGAATCCCACGTAGGCGGCGTAGACGAGCCGGGCGCGGTGGCGCGCATCGTCGTGTCCGAGTCCAGCCTGCCGGAAAGCCAGTACCAGCAGGTCCATGCGGCGCTGTGATACCCGGGTCATCACCGGTTTGACCAGAGGATGGTCCAGTGCCTGCAGCAGTGCAGCATAAATGCGGTGTGACTGGGCCTCACCCGAAACCCAGCGAAACAACGCACCGAGGCGCTCGCGCGGATCAGCGGCGGCGCCGATGTGACGCTGCAGTTCGCGTTCATCGTCGGCTTCCCAGCGCAGCAGCGCGGCCGACAGCAGCGCTTCGCGGTTCTTGAAGTGCCAGTAGAAGCTGCCCTTGGTCACGCCGAGCCTGCGCGCCAGGGCTTCGACCGCCAGCGCCGCGACGCCTTGCTCGGAGATCATCTCCAGCGCTCCACGCTCCCAGTCGGCGGCGGACAGGCGGGTGCGGACGCGGGTGCGTCGCGAGGCTTCGTCGCGAAAGGGCAGGCGGGTCGACGGCGGGGTCACGACCATACTGTAGCGTATTGACAAGCATGCGGCACAAATCCATACTGCTGCGTATGGAAACGATCAATGCGGTCCCGCCTGGCACGGTGATCCACCTGCCCGCCGAAGATGGTTTGTCGCTGGCCGCGGAGATGCGCGGTCCGGCCGACGGCTGTCCTGTGCTGTTTGCGCATGGCTTCGGGCAGAACCGGAAAATGTGGGCGCGTACCGCAGCCTCGATCGCAGGGCAGGGCTGGCGCACGATCACGTTCGACGCGCGCGGGCACGGCGGCAGCGGCCGCGTCCCCGATGGCGCCTACCACCTCGAACAGTTCGTCACGGACTTGCTCACGGTGGTCCGATCGCTCGGCGAGCCGCCGGTGATGGTCGGTCATTCGATGGGTGGCCTGCTGGCGATGGTTGCGGCAGGCGAAGTCCGGCCCAGTCCGTTTCGCGCGCTGGTGCTGGTCGATATCACCCCGCGCTGGGAAGCCTCGGGCGTCGAGCGCATCCTCGGTTTCATGCGCGCCCATCGGGACGGCTTCGTGTCGCTGGAGGACGCCGCCCGGCAAGTCGCCGCCTACGAACCGCAGCGTCCGCGGCGACGTGGCGTCGCCGAGCTGGCGCAACTGCTGCGCCGCGGTGACGACGGGCGCTGGCGTTGGCGATGGGATCCGGCGTTGCTCGATACCATCGCGGTCGAAGGCGAACGCCACCAGCCGCGCCTGATCGAGGACGCCCGCAACATCGACGTACCGGTGCTGCTGGTTTCGGGTGGCCGCAGCGATGTGGTTTCGGACCGCACCGTGGCGGAATTCCTCCGCAACGTGCCGGACGCACGACACGTCGAGGTGCCCGAAGCCACGCATGCGGTGGCCGGCGACGACAATAATGCGTTCACCGCAGCCATTGCATCATTCCTGAAGTCTGTCGATTCGGCTCCATCGCGCAAGGACGGGGGCCGTCGCGACGCTCGACAAACTGCTGCCGGAGCCCCGTCATGAACACCATCGTCATCATCATCTGCACACTGATCGTGTCGCTGGCCTGCGCGTATTTCCGGACCCGCCTGTGGGCGTGGACCCTGGCGACCATCGTCACGATCCTGGTGGTCGGGGTCGGCCTGCAGGCACTCACGCCGATGTGGGTGCTTCTCGGCATCTTCGCGGTGCTGGTCGCGCTGCCACTGAACGCGACGCCGCTGCGCCGCGCACTGTTTGCCGCGCCGTTGCTTGCGCTGCTCAAGCGCGTACTGCCGAAGATTTCCGAAACCGAACAGGTCGCCCTGGATGCCGGCACCGTCGGCTTCGAAGGCGAGCTGTTTGCCGGCAAGCCCGACTGGTCGAAGCTGCTGTCCCAGCCGAAGCCGCAACTGAGCGCCGAGGAGCAGGCCTTCCTCGACGGCCCGTGCGAGGAACTGTGCCGGATGGTCGACGACTGGCAGATCACCCACGAGCTGGCCGACCTGCCGCCGGAGATCTGGGACTTCATCAAGGCGAAGGGCTTCTTCGCGATGATCATCCCGAAGCAGTTCGGGGGTCTCGAATTTTCGGCACTGGCCCACTCGGCGGTGTTGCAGAAGCTGTCCAGCATTTCGGCGACGCTGTCCTCGCTGGTGGCGGTCCCCAATTCCCTCGGCCCTGCCGAACTGCTGCTGCGCTACGGCAGCGAGGAACAGAAGAACCATTACCTGCCGCGGCTTGCCGACGGCCGCGAGGTGCCGTGTTTCGCGCTGACCGGGCCGTATGCCGGCTCCGACGCCACCTCCATTCCCGACTACGGCATCGTCTGCAGGCAGACCGTCGATGGCCGTGAAACGCTGGGATTGCGGCTCACGTTCGACAAACGCTACATCACCCTGGCGCCGGTTGCGACGCTGGTCGGGCTGGCGTTCCGGATGTACGACCCCGAGCATCTGCTCGGCGACAAGGAAGACCTCGGCATCACGCTGGCGTTGATTCCGCGCAACACGCCCGGACTGTCCATCGGCCGCCGCCACCTGCCGCTCAACATTCCATTCCAGAACGGACCACTGCACGGCAAGGACGTGTTCGTGCCGATGGATACGCTGATCGGCGGCACCCACATGGCGGGGCATGGCTGGCGGATGCTGGTGGAGTGCCTGTCGGTCGGGCGCGGCATTTCGCTGCCGTCGAATGCCACTGGCTTCGCGCGGATGGCGGTCGCGGCCACCGGCGCGTACGCACGCATCCGCAAGCAGTTCGGTCTCGCAGTGGCGCGGTTCGAGGGTGTCGAGGAAGCGTTGGCGCGGATCGGAGGTTATGCTTATGCGATCACGGCGCTGTCGCGCGCGTCGGCCGCCGCGGTCGATCTCGGCGAGAAACCCGCGGTGGCTTCGGCGATCGCCAAATGCCACGCCACCGATCTCGGCCGCCAGGTCATCCAGGATGCGATGGACGTGCACGGCGGCAAGGGCATCCAGTTGGGGCCGTCGAACTACCTCGGCCGGATGTGGCAGGGCGCGCCGATCCCGATCACGGTGGAAGGCGCCAACATCATGACCCGCAGCCTGATGATCTTCGGGCAGGGCGCGATCCGCTGCCATCCGTGGATCCTCAAGGAAATGCACGCGGTGCGCGAACCCGACCGCGCCAAGGCGCTGCGCGAGCTCGACGAGGCACTGTTCGGCCACATCGGCTTCGGCATCTCCAACGCGGTACGCTCCTTCTGGCTGGGGCTGACCTTCGCCAAGTTCGGCAAGGCGCCGGGCGACGACTACACCCGCCGCTACTACCGCAAGTTGAATCGCTATTCCGCGGCGTTGGCGCTGCTGGCCGACACCGCGATGGGCGTGCTGGGCGGCAAGCTGAAGTTCAAGGAAAAGATTTCCGCGCGGCTCGGCGACGTGCTGTCGTACCTGTACATCTGCTCGGCGATGCTGAAGCGCTACGAGGACGAGGGCCGCCCGGAAGTCGAGCGTCCGATGCTGGCCTGGGCCTTCCACGATTCGGTGTGGCGGATGCAGATTTCCCTGGACGGCGTGATCCGCAACTTCCCGGTACGGCCGGTGGCGTGGCTGGTGCACACGCTGGTATTTCCGTTCGGTCGCCGCGAGGTGCCACCTTCGGATCGCCTCGGTCGCCGCGTCGCCGCGCTGATCACCGCGCCCAATGCTGCGCGCGACGCGCTGGTGCGCGGCATGTACCTGGCTCCCAACGCCAACAATCCGGTCGGCCGGATGCATGCAATGCTGCCCGACGTGATCGCCGCCGAGCCGGTCGAGCGCAAGTTCCTGAAGGCCGTCAAGGCCGGCACCATCCAGTCATACGACTATTTCGAACAACTGGCCGAAGCGGAACGGAAAGGAGCGATCAGCGAAACCGAACGCAAGCAACTGGAACGCCTGCGCAAGACCACCGCCGAGTTCATCAACGTCGACGACTTCGATCCCGAGGAACTGCGCGCCGCGGTCATCCACGGCAGCAAGGATTCGACGCGCTCGCTGCACGTGGCGTAATCAGTACTGGATGCGGGGGCCGGCCGGCGCGCAGCGCCGGCTTTTGCCGTTGCCGGCGTGAAGCAGCCGTCCATGGCCACGAGCTCCGTGGCCGCACGCGGGCGCAGCGATGCGCCGTGCGTGTTGGACGTCAACCCTCTTGTGCTGCCGTCGATGGTCCGGTGAGCGGCGCGTTCGCATTGCGGCGCCAACTGGGCGGCACGATCGAACGACGCCGCAACGCGATCGCCAGCAGGATCGCCGACAACACCGAACAGACCGCAACGGCAACCACCGAGGCTTCGGCGCCGAACTGGCCGCCCGTCAGCCAATCGGGTCCGGTCAGGGTGGATTTCAGCCAGCCGTGGACGGACCCACCCGACACCGACACGCCGTAGACCAGCCCTTCGGTCGTGTTCCACGCCGCGTGCAGCCCGATGCAGGCCCATAGCGAGCGGGTCACGTGATACATCAGCGCCAGCAGCACGCCGGCCTCGATCATGATCGCCACGGAACTCCACAACGTCGCGCCCGGGTTGAACGCGTGCGCGGCGCCGAAAAAAGCCGCAGAAATCAGCAGCGCCCACCAAGTCCCCATGCCTTCCTCGATCACGCGGAACAGCATGCCGCGCGTGATGATTTCCTCGCCGATGCCGGCGCCAATCCCCGCGACCAGAAACCCGAAGGCCCAGTTCACGTGATCGTTGGTGCCGGTGACGTGATAGCTTCCGAGCAGCCACAACACGCCGGCCACGGTGCTGAACAACGCGACACCGAGCAACAGGCTGCCGAGGCCGAACACCGGAATGTCACGCGGATCGAGTTCGCGCATGCGGCGTCGTTCGACCCATCGCACCACGATCAGATAGCCGAACAGCGCCGGCAGCGCCTGTATGCCGAGCCTGGCCAACGCGCGCAGCAATGGCGGGGCGGTCTTGTCCGTCCAACCCAGCGCCGCGACCGCGGCATGCACGGCAAATCCGGTGCCGACCAGCAATATTGCGAACAGCACGAGGCGCGCGGCGGGCGAAAACAGCAGCCGGCGTTTCCAAACGGGTGCCGTGATCGGCGTCGTAAACGCGACGGGGGCGGCGGGCATGGAATGATCCTTGCGGGATGCTGCACAGGCTAGCGCCCACGGGTCCGCAATCCTCAGTGCCGTTGGTCATGCGCAGCTTTCGCCCCGGATCATCGACACAGTGTGGCCGCGTGATGCCGCAGGTGATCCTCGATGAAACTCTGCACGAACCAGTAGCAGTGGTCGTAGCCGGGTTGCATGCGCAGGGTCAGCGGCTGGCCGACTTCCCCGCAGGCTTGTTCCAGCAGTTCCGGGCGCAGTTGTTCCTCGAGGAAAGGGTCTTCCTCGCCCTGATCGACCAGGATGGCCCGTCGAAGCGTGCGCCGGCGCGCAACAGCTCGCATGCATCGTGGCGCTTCCATTCCTCGCGGTCAGGCGCGAGGTACATGATGAAGATCTTGCGTTCGCCCCAAGGCACCCGGGCCCCCGCCGGCGACCGGCCGGCCTCAGGTGCGGTTTGGTTTCGGCCCACGCGGCACGGCGCGCAGGCACTACCCCGTGTCATCGATCCGGCGCCGCCTGTCAGGTTTACGGGCGTGGTTGACCGAATGGATCGACGCTGCTTGGCTGCAGCCTTCGGCGGCGGTGGAAGACATGACCCATTTCCTGGTGCTGGACCAAGGCACGAGCAGCAGCCGCGCGATGCTGTTCGACCGCCGTGGCAGGATCCTCGCGACCGCGCGCCGTGAGCTTGCGGTCGCCTGTCCACATCCGGGCTGGGTCGAACAGGATGCGTTGGATATCTGGATTTCCCAGCGCGAGGCCGCCGGGGAGGCACTGGCGCAGGCCGGGATCGATGCACGTGACGTGGCCGCGCTCGGCATCGCCAATCAGCGCGAAACCACCATCGTCTGGGATCGTGCCGACGGCCGGCCGATCGCCCCCGCGATCGTGTGGCAGGACCGCCGCACGGCCGCACTCTGTCGGCGCCTGCACGAGCGCGGCGCCGACAAGCGGGTCCGCGCGAAAACCGGCTTGCGCCTCGATCCGTATTTTTCCGCGACCAAGATCGCCTGGGTCCTCGAACACGTCGAGGGCGCACGCGAACGCGCCCGGCGCGGTGATCTGGCGTTCGGCACCGTGGACAGTTGGCTCGTGTGGAACCTCACCGAGGGCCGCGTGCATGCCACCGACGTCACCAACGCGTCGCGCACGCTGCTGTTCGACATCGACACGCTGGACTGGGACGACGAGCTGCTGGAGCTGTTCGACATCCCGCGCGCGTTGCTGCCCGAGGTGCGCCCGTCGGCGGGCCGCTTCGGCAGTACCCGGCTCTGCGGTGGCAGCATCGAACTGATCGGCGTGGCCGGCGACCAGCCTGCGGCGCTGCTTGGCCAGCAATGCCGCAAGGCCGGGCAGGTCAAGAACACCTACGGCACCGGCGCGTTCGTGTTGATGCAGGCGGGCTCTCGACGGCTTGACGCCGAAGGATTGATCGCTTCGCCGGTGTGCAGCCTGCCAGGCGAACCTGCGGCGTATGGACTGGAAGGCTCCATTTTCGTCGCCGGCGCCTGGGTGCAATGGTTGCGCGACGGGCTGGGCTTGATCGAACACGCGGCGGACATCGAAGCCCTCGCGCGCGAGGCGCCCGACAGCGGCGGCGTGACCATCGTTCCGGCGCTCACCGGTCTTGGCGCGCCCATCTGGGATCCGGTGGCGCGCGGCACGATCCTTGGTCTCACCCGCGGCACCAACGCCGCGCAGCTTGCGCGCGCCAGCCTCGAAGCCATCGCGTTCAGGACCCGCGATGTGGTCGAGGCGATGCGTGCCGCGCTTGCGGCCCCGGTCGAGACCTTGCGCGTCGATGGCGGGGCCGCCGGCAACGATCTGTTGCTGCAGATCCAGGCCGACGTGCTGGGGGTGCCGATCCTGCGGCCTGAGGCCACCGAAACCACTGCACTTGGCGCGGCGATGCTGGCGGCGGCAGGATCGTCGAGCATCGATGCCGATGGCTTCGGTGACTGGTGGCAGGTGGATCGGCGCTTCGACCCGGCATGGAGCAAGGACGCACGCGATCGCCGTTACGCACAATGGCAACGTGCGCTCGAACGTGCGCGCGACTGGGCCAGGGACACCGAAACGTGAGCGGCATGGATCGTGCGCAGAACCTGGCACGGCTCGAGCGGAAACCGTTCGACCTGCTGGTGGTCGGCGGCGGCGCCACCGGCGCCGGCGTGGCGCTGGATGCCGCGTCGCGCGGGTTATCGGTCGCCCTCATCGAACGCGGCGATTTCGCCAGCGGCACGTCCAGCCGCTCGACCAAGCTGGTGCACGGCGGCGTGCGTTACCTCGACGCGGCGGTGATGCATCGCGATCGCGCCCAGTTCCACCTGGTCCGCGAGGCGCTGGCCGAGCGCGCGATCCTGCTGTCCATCGCGCCGCACCTGGTGCATCCGTTGCGCACGGTGGTACCGGCGTACACCCTGTGGCAGGCGGTGTTTTTTCGCACGGGCCTGTGGCTGTACGACCGCGCGGCCGGCGACGCCGCGATCGGGCGCAGTCATTTCGTGTCGCGTGCGCGGATGCTCGCCTCGTTCCCCCGCCTCAGGCCGCGCGGCCTCAAGGGCGGCGTTGCCTATTACGACGGCCAGTTCGACGATGCGCGCATGGCGCTCGCGGTGCTGGCCACCGCGGCGCGTGAGTCCGCGGTCGCCGCCAACCGTGTCGAAGCGTTGGCCCTGCTGGAATCCGACGGACGCCTGAATGGCGCCCGCGTGCGCGACCGGATCGGCAACAAGACCTTCGACCTGCATGCGCGCGTGGTCGTCAATGCCACCGGTCCCGGCGGCGATACCCTGCGCCGCATGGAACAGCCGGATGCCGAGTCGTTGCTGGAACCCAGCCGCGGCACCCACCTCGCGTTCGAGCGTGCCTGGACACCCGCGGGCGATGGACTGCTGATCCCGAAAACTTCGGATGGCCGCGTGCTGTTCCTGCTGCCGTGGCAGGGTTGCACCATCGCGGGCACCACCGATGTCGCCACGCCTGAATGCTTCGACCCCGAACCGAGCGGCGCGGAAATCGATTACCTGCTGGCGCAGTTGCGCGAGTGGCTGCACCCGGCGCCGGACCGCTCGGACCTGCGCGCGAGCTGGGCGGGCCTGCGGCCGCTGATCGCCGAGGCCGCCACCCGCACCGCCAGCATCGTGCGCGAGCACCACATTGAAGTCGGACCCAAGGGCCTCGTCACCATCGCCGGCGGCAAGTGGACCACTTATCGCCTCATGGCGGAAGAGACCGTCGATCGAGTTGTCGAAACTTTCGGACTTGTTGCGCGAAGCGAATGCCGCACCCGCGACCTCAAGCTGGTCGGTGCCGAAAGCTTCGACGAAAACCTGGCGCCATCACTGGCCACGCAACACGACCTCGATGCCGGCATTGCGGAACATCTGGCCCACG
>DASTIS010000062.1:0-7548 GCA_035717365.1 Rhodanobacteraceae bacterium | reverse complement strand
GAGGAGAGCGTCCGCTATGGCGCGCTTGCGGCGCTGGTGCAGGAGTGGTGGAAAACGCTGCACGACGTGCAGGAGCCCCAGGTTGCTGCGGTCAAGCTGGCGTGGTGGCGCGAGGAATTGCAACGCGCGGCCGAAGGCGAGCCGCGTCATCCGCTGACGCAATCGCTGTTTGCCGATGGACAGGTGCGCGAGGTGCCGTTGTCGTGCTGGACCGCGGTGGTGGAAGCGGCCCTGCTCGCGATCGACGCGCCGCCGCCCGCCGACTTCGACGCGCAGCGACTTGCCGCGGCGCCGCTGGCCGACGCGATCGCGGGACTGGAAACGCGCGTCTGGTTCGGCAGCGGGGCAGAGCGTTCGCGTGCCGCGGCGGTCGTCGCCCTCGCCAACCTCGTTGCCGGGGCGCGTGCGCTCGCCGCCGAAGTGGGGCATGGACGCACGCCATTGCCCATGAACCTGCTGGCCAGGCACGGCCTCGCGATCGAAGGGTTGGGCGTGGACGGGGCGGATCGACGCGCGGCGTTGCGTGATTACGCCGGGACACTGCGTGATGCACTGAACGACGTCGCTACAATACCGGGGCCGTTGACCCTGTTTCGTGCCGTTGCCTTGCATCATGATCTGCGCAGCCTGGGTCGGGCTACCCACGCCGCCGATCCCTTGCAGGCGTTGTGTGCGCCGGATTCCGGGTTCGGCAACCTGTTGCAAACGTGGCGCGAGGCCCGCATGTGGCGCGGGGTGTCCCATACCAAGGCGAAATCATGACCAGCGATCCAGACAACGTACGCCTGCCCGACGTCGCCACCGGAGCGGACCCGGTGGCGGGCGGCGCGCTGGACTGGGTGGGGATGGACGGCATCGACCTGCCGGTGCGCTGCGCGGACGGGCAAGGCGGCACGCTGGTCGTCCCCGCGCGGATTTCGGTACAGGTGAACCTCGCCGACCCTGGCGCGCGCGGCATCCACATGTCGCGGTTGTACCTCGCGCTCGAACAGTCGCTGGGCGAGCAGGCACTGACCCCGTCCGGGCTGCGCAGCCTGTTGCACGCGCTGGTCGCATCGCACGCCGGGCTGTCCGGTTGCGCGCGCCTGCGAATCGACTACGCGCAGATGATGAAACGTCGCGCGCTGGTCAGCGACAACGCCGGCTGGCGCAGCTATCCGGTCACCGTCACCGCGCAATTGCTCGACGAACGCTTCAGCGTGCAACTCGGTTGCGAGGTCACCTATTCCTCGACCTGCCCGGCATCCGCCGCACTCTCGCGGCAGCTCAACCAGCAGCGATTCGACGATGATTTCTCGGACACGCTGCCGTCGCAGCGCGCCGTGCGCGAGTGGCTGGGCGGCGAGCGCGGCATGGCCGCCACCCCGCACGCGCAGCGCAGCACCGCACGGGTTACGGTGCGTCTTGCACCGGGGTTCGATCTGCCGGTGGCCGAACTGATCGACGCGGTCGAACATGCGCTGGCGACGCCCGTGCAGGCCGCGGTCAAGCGCGAGGACGAGCAGGCCTTCGCGAGATTGAACGCCGAAAACCTGATGTTCTGCGAGGATGCTGCGCGCCGTATCCGCACGGCGCTGGATCCCGATGAGCGTATCGCCGGCTACCACATCGTCGCATCCCATCACGAAAGCCTGCATCCGCACGACGCGGTGGCGGAAGTCGCCAAGCATTTCCCCGGGTAGGAGCCTGCCTGCAGGCGACCGTATGGTGCCGCCGCATGCAGGAACCTCGCGTGCGGAGCGCGCCACGGGATGTTCCCGTCCCGGGCAGGTGTCTACCTCCCGAACTCCAGCCGCATCCCGGGCGGGGCATCGAGTACCTTGCCCGCGCGTGCCACCAGGTTTCCATTGACGAACGTCGCGGCAAGGCTGGCGCGGAACGTGTCGCCCTCGAACGGCGACCAGCCGCACTTCGAGACGATGTCCTGGCGGCGCACGGATTGCGGCGTGTCCGGATCAACCAGTGCGAGGTCGGCGAAACAGCCTTCGCGCAAATAGCCACGATCGACGATCTTGAACAGCGCTGCCGGTGCGTGCGCGTACGCTTCCACCAGGCGTTCCAGCGAGAAATCGCCGCGGAACACGCCCTCGAGCGCCGATTGCAGCGCGAACTGGACCAGCGGGATGCCCGACGGACAACCCGTGTACGGGTTGGCCTTTTCCGATTCCAGGTGCGGCGCGTGATCGGTGGCGAGGATGTCCAGTCGGGTGTCGGCCAGCGCGCGGGTCAGTTCGTCGCGGTCGGATGCCGTCTTGATCGCCGGGTTGCATTTGATCTTGCCGCCGAGCGTCGCGTAATCGGCGTCACTGAAGCGCAGGAAGTGGACGCAGGTTTCGGCGGTGATCCTTTTCCCCGAAATCGGCCCGGACTCGAACAGCGCAAGTTCGTCGGCGGTGGAAACGTGCAGCACGTGCAGGCGGGTGCCGTGGCGGCGCGCGGTTTCCACTGCCCACTTCGTCGACTCGAAACAGGCTTCGCGCGAACGGATCGCGGGGTGCAATGCCATCGGGATGTCGTCGCCGTATTCGGCCTTTGCGCGAGCCAGGTTGGCGTGGATGATGTGGCTGTCCTCGGCGTGCACCAGCAGCGGGACCGGTGCGTCGCGGAACACGCCTTCCAATGTCGCCGGATCGCTGACGCACAGATTTCCGGTCGATTCGCACAGGAACACCTTCACGCCGGGGACCTTGCGCGCATCGAGCGTGCGGATCGCATCGAGATTGTCGTTGCTGGCACCGAAGTAGAACGCGTGATTGGCGAGCGAAGTGCGCGCGGCGATCGCGTATTTGTCTTCCAGCAACGCGTGGGTCAGCGTCGCCGGCAGCGTATTCGGCATTTCGAAGAAGCTGGTGACGCCGCCCGCGACGGCGGCGCGGGACTCCGACGCGATGTCCGCCTTGGCCGTATAGCCCGGTTCGCGAAAGTGCACGTGGTCATCGATCATGCCGGGCAACAGCCACAACCCGGATGCGTCGAGAACCTGCTCGCCCGGGTGCGCGGCCAGGCTGTTCCCGATTTGCTCGATGCGCTGACCGCGGATGCGCAGGTCGGCCCGGAATCGCCGGCCGTCGTTGACCAGTTCGGCACACTTGATCAGCCAGTCGGCCATTCAGTCTTCTCCGTGGGAGTGGCAGCGACGCAGGGTGAAGGATTCGGGCACCGGATCGATGCCGCCTTCGCACAGCGGCTGGCAACGCAGGATACGCCATGCGGCGAGCACGCCACCGCGCCACGGGCCGAAACGCGCAATCGCGACGCGGGCATAGCTCGAGCAACTCGGGTAGAAGCGGCAACGTGCCCCCAGCAACGGGCTCAGGCAGCGCTTGTAGACTGCGATGAGGAACAGCAGGAGACGGGTCAAGGCTGTGCAGCCAAAGGATGGATGGAGTCGTCCGTCCGGGTTGCCGAAATCGGTTGCCCGGTCGGATCGACTACGCTATAACACGCGGTCGCATCTCCACAACCTCGAGTGCAAGGGACATGGCAAAATCGAAGCACGGCGCCGTCCGGCGCAGTGGGAAAAAAGCGAAGCCCGCGGCCAAGGTGGCCAGGGCCCGGCCCGCGAAGAAGGCGGCTGCAAAGCCGGCGCGCAAGACTGCGGCCAGGACCCCGCGCAAACCCGCCGCGAAAGCCGTCAAGGCGAGGAAGACCGTGAAGGGCAGGACCGCCGCGGTGAAGAAGGCCGCCAAGGCGCCTGCAGCGAAAAAGGTACGCAAGGCTGCAGCGAAGAGAAGTACGGCGAAACCGCAGGCGCCAAAGCGTCCTGCGAAGCCGCAGGCGCCGAAGCGATCCGCCGCGCCGCGGGTGGCCAGGAAGGCCGGGAAGGCCAGCGCATCGCGCAAGGCGGCGGGTACCCGCGTGGCTTCCGGACATTCGGCGGCGCCGCACGTCGGCCAGCACGCGCCGCACCAGGCTGCGCCGCGCAAGCGGGTGCACCAGCGGCCGGTGGGCGGCGTCGCCGCGCGCCTCAGCGTTGGTGGTGGCGATGAGCAGACCATCACCCGGGAAGACGGCCGCTACGCCTTGCCGTCCACCGTGAACATCGATTTGCCGAAAGGCTATCGTCCCGGTGCAAATGAGGAATACATGAGTCCGAAGCAGCTGGCGTATTTCCGCCAGAAGCTGAAGGATTGGCGCGACCAGTTGGTCGAGGAATCGCGCCAGACCATGGAGAACCTGCGCGAGGAAGTTCGCGACGTGGGTGACGACGCCGAACGCGCCACACGCGAAACCGAGAACTCGCTGGAGCTGCGCACCCGCGACCGCTATCGCAAGCTGATCTCCAAGATCGAGAAGGCACTGCGCAAGATCGAGGAGGGGCGGTACGGTTTCTGCGAGGAAACCGACGAGGAAATCGGTCTGGAACGCCTGGAAGCGCGCCCGATCGCAACCCTGTCGCTGGACGCCCAGGAGCGTCGCGAGCATCTGCAAAAGCAGATGGGCGATTGAACCGCGTTCCGCTCGCGTGCAGGCGCGGTCCCCCGAAGGCTGCCTCCCGGGAGCCTGCCTGCAGGTGACCCCATTGCGCATGGCATGACGGTTTCGCCGGCATCGTCCCGGCGAAATCCGGCATCTTCCTGGGCGCTTCGCCCCGACGAACGCAAGCCGTTTGCGAGCTGCGTCACTGCGGGGCGCTTGATCCGGGCGCGTGCCGCCACCATTCTCCAGACATCGCCCGCGTTGCGGGCTTTGCGCAATCCACCCAAGACCCGGACATGGCAAACGATACCCCCGAAACCCTGACCGCGACCGTCGAGCTGCCGGTGCTGCCGCTGCGCGACGTCGTGGTCTACCCGCACATGGTGATCCCGCTGTTCGTCGGCCGCGAGAAGTCGATGAAGGCGCTGGAAGCGGCCATGGAAGGCGACCGCCGCATCCTGCTGCTGGCGCAGAAGCAACCGGAAACCGACGACCCCGGCGAGAACGACCTGAACACGGTCGGCACCATCGGCAGCCTGCTGCAATTGGTGAAATTGCCGGACGGTACCGTCAAGGTGCTGGTCGAAGGCCAGTCGCGCGCGCAGTTGCAGCGGTGCTTCGAAACCGACGGCATGTTGCGCGGCGATGCCGTGTCGCTGCAACCGGTTTTCGATCGCCCGGCCGCCGAACTGGAAACCGCCGCGCGCATGCTGATCGGGTTGTTCGAGCAACTGGTGCGCCAGAGCCGCAAGCTGCCGCCGGAAGTGCTGACCGGGTTGTCCGGCATCGACGACTTGTCGCGGCTCGCCGATTCGATCGCCGCGCACCTTTCGGTGCGCCTGTCCGACAAGCAGAAGGTGCTCGACACCGTCGCGGTCGGCGCGCGTACCGAGATGCTGATCGGCCTGGTCGAAAGTGAACTCGACCTGCAGCAGGTCGAGAAGCGCATCCGCGGGCGCATCAAGAACCAGATGGAGAAGAGCCAGCGCGAGTACTACCTCAACGAGCAGATGAAGGCGATCCAGAAGGAACTGGGCGACATCGAGGAGGGCGGCAACGAGATCGATGCGCTGGCGAAGAAGATCGAGCAGGTCGGCATGCCCAAGGCGGTGGCCGCGAAGGCCAAGGCCGAGTTCAACAAGCTGAAGCAGATGCCGCCGATGTCGGCCGAAGCGACGGTGGTGCGCAATTACCTCGACTGGATGACCAGCGTACCGTGGAAGAAACGCAGCAAGGTACGCAAGGACCTGCGCATGGCCGAGCAGGTGCTGAATGAGGACCACTACGGGCTGGAGAAGGTCAAGGAACGCATCCTTGAGTTCCTGGCCGTGCAGCAACGCGTGAACAAGATCAAGGGTCCGATCCTGTGCCTGGTCGGGCCGCCCGGTGTCGGCAAGACTTCACTGGGGCATTCGATCGCACGCGCAACCAACCGCAAGTTCGTGCGCCAAAGCCTGGGCGGCGTGCGCGACGAGGCCGAGATCCGCGGCCATCGCCGCACCTACATCGGTTCGCTGCCGGGCCGCATCATCCAGAACATGGCCAAGGTCGGTACGAAAAACCCGATGTTCATGCTGGACGAGATCGACAAGATGGCGATGGATTTCCGTGGCGATCCGTCCGCGGCATTGCTGGAGGTGCTCGACCCCGAGCAGAACCACACCTTCAACGACCATTACCTCGAAGTCGATTTCGACCTGTCCGAAGTGATGTGGATCGCGACGGCCAACACGATGAACATTCCGGCGCCGTTGCTTGACCGCATGGAGGTGATCCGCATCCCGGGTTACACCGAGGACGAGAAGGTCGCGATCGCGACCCGGTACCTGCTGCCCAAGCAGATCAAGGCGGCGGGGCTCAAGGATCGCGAACTTTCCGTGTCCGAAGGTTCGCTGCGCGACATCATCCGTTACTACACGCGTGAATCCGGTGTGCGCAACCTCGAGCGCGAGCTCGCCAAGATCTGCCGGAAGGTGGTCAAGGAATTGACCCTCGCGCAGACGGCCGGCAACGGTGGGAAGAAATCCGCGGAAGCCGAGTCGGGAAAGGTCAAACCTGCGCCCCGCAAACGCGCCGCCGCCAAGGTCAAGGTGGAGTCACGCAATCTCGACAAGTACCTGGGCGTGCGCCGTTTCGACTTCGGCCGCAAGGAACAGCAGAACGAGGTCGGCCTGGTTACCGGGCTCGCATGGACGTCGGTGGGCGGCGACCTGCTCAGCATCGAGGCCACGGTGGTCCCGGGCAAGGGCAAGCTGATCCTGACCGGGCAACTCGGCGACGTGATGAAGGAATCGATCCAGGCCGCGCAGTCGGTGGTACGCGCGCGCAGCCAGTTGCTCGGCATCGACGCGAACTTCCATGACAAGTACGACATCCATGTCCACGTCCCGGAAGGCGCGACGCCCAAGGACGGCCCGAGCGCCGGCATCGCGATGTGCACGGCGCTGGTGTCGGCGCTGACCAGGAACCCGGTGCGCGCAGAACTCGCGATGACCGGCGAGATCACCTTGCGCGGCCGGGTGCTGCCGATCGGCGGCCTCAAGGAGAAGCTGCTGGCGGCACATCGTGGCGGCATCACCAGCGTGATCATTCCCGAGGAAAACAAGAAGGATCTCGCCGACATACCGAAGAACATCACCGATGCCTTGACCATCCATGCCGTGCGCTGGATCGACCAGGTGCTGGAGCTCGCGCTGGAGCGTCCGCTGACGCCGTTGCCGGTGCAAGCCGATCCAGTCGCGACGGGAGCAGGGAAGCTGGCGCCCGAATCCGCACACGAGTCCACCGACGACGGCGCCGTGTCACGCACGCATTGACGGGGAAGTGTCCGTCCCCCTCCGGCACTTGCATTTCGGCGCGTGACGTGATCCCGTGGACGGACTGTTGCATGCCACATGTCGATGCGCTGAAATCCAAGCCCTGCCTTTATTGCGCGCCCTCCGGGGCGCTGGTATAAAGACCGGGCCGTGCGACGCACGAATCAATGCCGCGCATCGATACGGGAACTGCAACACGACCGGACTGGACGCCTCCATCGTTTTCCGGAACGCGTCTTTCCACCGAACATTCCGCGGGCTGCTCGAAACCCTAGAGGGAATCTCATGAACAAATCTGAGTTGATCAACGCAA
>DASTIS010000061.1:0-8034 GCA_035717365.1 Rhodanobacteraceae bacterium | reverse complement strand
CTACAACGAACGCGTGCGCCCGCCATCCACCGGCACGTTGATGCCGGTGATGTAGCCCGCGGCGGGCGAGGCGAGGAACGCGACCGCGGCGGCGATCTCGGACGGATCGGCGAAACGCCGCATCGGGATCTCCGCTTCCATCGCGCGTTGGGTGTCCTCGATGCTGTTGCCGGATTTTTCGGCGCGCGTCGCGACGATCTGCTCGATTCGCGGTGTGTGCGTCGAACCGGGCAGCACGTTGTTGACCGTGATGCCGAACGGAGCGAGTTCGCCGGCCAGCGTCTTGGCCCAACTCGCGACCGCCCAGCGCGTGGAATTGGACACCCCGAGGCCCCGTATCGGTTCCTTCACCGAAGTCGAGATGATGTTGACGATCCGGCCGTAGCCCGCGCCCTGCATGCCGGGGATCAAGGCTTCGGCGAGAACGTGATTGGCGACGAGGTGCTTGCGGTATGCATCCAGGAATGCATCGACCCCGGCGCCGTGCACGGGTCCGGGCGGCGGACCGCCGGAATTGTTGACGAGCACGTGCACCGGACTTGCCTCGACGAGTTTCTGTGCCGCCGCGCGCAGAGCTTCGGTATCGCCTGCATCGGCGACAACAAAATCGTGCGTTTGCGACGCATGGATGCGCGGGAGTTCATCGACGAGTTGCTTCAGCACGTCCTCGCGGCGGGCGAGCCCGGTGACGTTTGCGCCGAGCTTCGCCAGTTCCACCGCGCAGGCGCGGCCGATGCCCTGCGATGCGCCGCATACCAGCGCGTGGCGGCCGGTCAGATCAAGATCCATGCTGCGTTCTCCCTGAATGATGATTTTTCTTCGAACCGATTCACGGCCGCGCGGGATTTTCCAGCGCCCATTCGAAGCGGCTGTTGTGAACGGTCAGGCTACGGAGCTCTTTGCCATGGATGGCGGCTTCGAAGGGCGTTCTGGTGCTCCCCGAGTGCCTGATTCTCTACCCGTTCAAAGGTCCGTTGATGCCGCAATCAGGGATGATTGCACAAATCATCTGCTGCGCAATGCGTTGCGCAATTCCGGCAACAGGCCGGCGCCCGGTTGGGGCTTGCCGCACAGGCCGTTGTCCACGGCGTCGGCATACGCGGGCGTCATCTTGCCCAGGTACAGCGTGCCTTCCGGGCCATGCGCAACGTTGAAGCTGCCGCGGGTGACCGGCGTCGAGGGCTTGATGCTCGCAAACGCCGACGCCGAGGGGACGTTGACGTCGCTGAAACTGGTCGGCGACTGGGCCCAGTAGGTGGTCGCGGCGAGCTGCTTTTTCGAGGTCGTGACCACAAGGTACTGCGCGTTGGGATTGTCGACGGTCACCGCGCCGAACCCGCCCGACATGCTGGGGCGCCAGTTGATGTAGACGCACAGCGCCACGTCGGTCCGGGAAATCGGCTCGTAGTTGGCGTTCAGCAGCGTGACCGTGGGTGCGAACAGGAAGCTGTTGCCGAGGTGCCGCGCGCTGGGCTGCGTCTGGAACACCACGCGGTAGGACTTCTTGTACTTCGGCAATTCGAACGTCAGGAAATGGGTGTGTTCGCCGTCCAGCACCGCGACGGGGCTGAAACGGTCGACGGTGAATTCGCGTGGCTCGCTGGGCAGCATGTCGTGAAAAGGCAGGTCGGCCCACGCGTGGCAGCAAGGCGGCTTGGTGTCCAGGCGCTGCATCGCCGCGTCGCGCGACGGCGGCGGCGTGTTGTCGATCGTGCCCAGCAACGGGAGTTTGATCGAGTGGGCACAGCCAGCCAGCAGAACGGCGGCCAGGATGGAAACGGGGATGCGGATCAAGCGGAACACGGACGAGGAGGCGGTCGGGTTGTGGCGAAACGCCGTCGAGCACGGGCCTGGCGGCGAACGAAGGCGCAGGATTCATGCAGTGTACAGGTTGTGGCGCGTCGAAACCGGACTGCGAGTCGCATTTCCGGGTCCCGCCGAGCATGGCGTGGCAACGGGACGGGTAGTGTGACCCGTCCGGCCCGGCCCGGTTCCGGTGGCTCCGGGATTCAGAATTCGGCGTGACCCGGCGTGCGCGGGTAGGGAATGGCGTCGCGGATGTTGGAAAGCCCGCACACGTACACCAGCAGGCGCTCGAATCCGAGCCCGAAGCCCGAATGCGGAACCGTGCCGTAGCGCCGCAGGTCGCGATACCACTGGTAGTGCTCGGCATCGATTCCGAACTGCAGCATCCGGCGATCGAGGTAATCCAGTCGCTCCTCGCGCTGCGCGCCGCCGATGATTTCGCCGATGCCGGGTGCCAGCACGTCCATCGCCGCAACCGTCTTGCCGTCGTCGTTGAGGCGCATGTAGAACGCCTTGATCTCCTCCGGATAGTTCATCACCACCACCGGCCGGCCGATGTGGGTCTCGGCCAGCCACCGTTCGTGCTCGGTTTGCAGGTCCACGCCCCATTCGACCGGGAACTCGAATTTCTGCCCGGATTTCTGCAGCGCTGCAATGGCGTCGGTGTAGTCGATGCGCTCGAAGGGCGAAGCGATGAATTTTTCGAGGCGGGAAATGGCATCCCTCTGCACGCGTTCGGCGAAGAACGCCATGTCATCGGGGCGTTCGTCCAGCACGGCCTTGAAGATGGCTTTCAGGAACGCTTCGGCGCAATCCGCGTTGTCGTCGAGATCGGCGAAGGCGATCTCCGGCTCGATCATCCAGAACTCGGCCAGATGCCGTGGGGTGTTGGAGTTCTCGGCGCGGAAGGTCGGTCCGAAGGTGTACACCTTCGAAAGCGCGAGACAGTAGGCCTCGACGTTCAACTGGCCCGAGACGGTGAGGAACGCCTCGCGCGCGAAGAAATCCTGCTTGAAATCGATCGCCCCCTTGTCGTCACGCGGGAGGTTGGCCAGGTCCAGCGTGGAAACCCGGAACATGTCGCCTGCGCCTTCGGCGTCCGAGGCCGTGATGATCGGCGTGTTGACCCAGTAGAACCCCTCGGCAGTCAGGTGCCGGTGGATGGCCATCATCATGGTGTGGCGGACCCGCGAAATCGCGCCGAACAGGTTGGTGCGCGGGCGCAGGTGCGCGACCTCGCGCAGGAATTCCGGCGAGTGCTGTTTGGGCTGGATCGGGTAGGTCTCCGGGTCGTCCACCCAGCCCGATACCTCGATGGCGTCGGCCTGCAACTCGAAGGCCTGGCCCTTGCCCTGCGAGCGCACCAGCTTGCCGCGCGCGACGATCGCGCAGCCTGCCGTGAGTTTCTGAACGTCGGCGGCGTAATTTGGCAGGGACGCGGGCGCGACCACCTGCAGGAGTGCAAAGCACGAGCCGTCGGAGACGTTCACGAACGACAGCCCGGCCCTGGAATCCCGGCGGGTGCGCACCCAACCGCGAATTTCGATGGATTCCCCTTCCGGGACGTCCCCGGACAAGGCCTGTTTGACGCTCAAGGTCGCCATTGCTTGAAACCCTGCTCTGCCGATGTCATGTTGGAGCCAAGTGAACGCGCGATAATAGCGCAGCACGTCCCGACCCCGACCCTGCAACCGACTTCGCCATGGCCATAGAACTCACCCCGTCCGCCGCCGCGCGCATGCGCGATTTCCTGGGCAGGAACCCCACGGCCGCAGGCATCCGCTTCGGTGTCAAGCGAACCGGCTGCTCGGGATTCGGCTACACCGTCGATCTGGCCAGCAGCGTGGCCGCCGGCGACAAGGTGTTCGATCTCGACGGCATCAAGCTCGTGGTCGACGCCAGGGCGCTGCCGCTCGTGGAAGGGACCCGCATCGACTACGCCCGAGAGGGCGTCAACGCCGCGTTCGTGTTCCACAATCCCAATGCGGTGGCGGAGTGCGGCTGCGGGGAAAGTTTCACCGTGGACCAGCAGGGGGTTGGGGGCGCGTAGGGAGCGGGCGTTTTGGGGGCCTGTCGCAGGTCCGGGACCGCTGCGCCCGTGTGGACGCGACCACGCCACCCACCCTGCTTTCTGCTTGCGCCATCACGGCGTTTCCCGTAAAATTCTGCCTCTTGCGTCCACGGCTCAGGCCCAACGCAAGCCCTCGCCTCACCGCCGGATTCCGTGTCGGGAGGCTGTCCCGTCATGGCGGTTTGCCATGGCGACATCCATGAGGAAACACAATGCGTCACTATGAAGTCGTGTTCCTGGTCCATCCGGACCAGAGCGAGCAGGTGCCCGGCATGCTCGACCGCTACAAGAGCCTGATCGAGGCCGAAGGCGGCAAGGTGCACCGCGTCGAAGACTGGGGCCGCCGCCCGCTCGCCTATCCCATCCAGCACCTGGCCAAGGCCCACTACGCGCTGCTCAACATCGAGTGCGGCCCGAAGGCCATCGACGAGTTGAAGTCCGGTTTCCGCTTCAACGACGCGGTGCTGCGGCACCTGATCATGCAGTGGCACTGCGCCGAAACCGAGCCGTCCCTGATCATGAAGACCAAGGACAAGGACGACAAGCCGTCCCGTCGCCGCGATGACGATAACGACAATGATCGTGGCGATCGCAACGAACGCCATGATCGAGAGGAAGCCGCCTGATGCCTCGCCCGACCAGGAAGAAGACTGGAGCTCCCAACATGTCCAAGTTTTTTCGCCGCAGGAAATTCTGCCGCTTCACCGCCGAGGGCGTGGAGCACATCGACTACAAGGATCTTGCCACCCTCAAGCAATACGTGACCGAGACCGGCAAGATCGTCCCCAGCCGCATCACCGGCACCAAGGCGCGTTACCAGCGCCAGTTGTCGACGGCGGTGCAGCGCGCACGGTTCCTCGCGTTGCTGCCGTACAGCGACAATCATTTTGTATAGCGATCGTCCCTGATCGCTGCGTAATGATCCGCCGGGACGCGTCATGCCATCGGCGATTGGCGACTTCAGAACGGGCTTCCTGCCCTGACTTTTCACGTGCTTTTGCGATCGTCCGTGATCGCCGCGTAATGATCTGCCGAGACGCGTCATGCCTTCGGCAGTCAGCGACATCAGAACGGCCATCGAAGCCGCCATCCATGGCAAAGAGCTCCGTGGCCTGACTTTTCACAACAGCTGCTCCGAACGGGGCGTCTGTTGTTTGTTCCTTCGGACACCCGTCCACTGGCTGCGTCTCGCGTCAGGCGCTAACGAATCGGAGAATTCAATGGAAGTCATTTTGCTGGAAAAGGTGAAGAACCTCGGTGCGCTTGGCGACAAGGTCAAGGTCAAGCCCGGCTACGGCCGCAATTACCTGGTGCCGCAGGGCAAGGCCGTGCCGGCCGACAAGGCCAACCTCGAAGCCTTCGAGCAGAAGCGCTCGGAGTACGAAGCCAAGGCCAACGCACTGCTGGCCGACGCGCAGGCGCGCGCCGCGAAGTTCGAGAATGCCGAGGCGACCATCAGCGCCAACGCCAGTCCCGAAGGCAAGCTGTTCGGCTCGGTCGGCCCGCGCGACATCGCGGACGCTTTCACCCGGCAGGACCTTGCGCTCGAGAAGAGCGAAGTGATCATGCCGGAAGGCGCGATCCACAACATCGGCGACTACGAGGTGGAGATTTCGCTGCACGCCGACGTGAAGGCGCCGGTGAGGGTGCACGTGGTTGCCGAAGGCTGATCGCGACCCACGTTCGATCCGGAAACGGGCGCCGCGTGCGCCCGTTTCGTTTTCGAACAGGGTAGGGCGGGAGCAGCGAAGCGAATCCCGCCGGTATGGCTCTGGTGGCGGGCACGAACGCCCGGATTTCGCTGCGCTGCATCCGGGCTACGCAATCCAAAGCGTGTGTCTTCAGGCGTTTGACGGATGTGAACGCTGCGTGTTGGTGTGAGCTTGCGGGCGCAAGCTCGAATCAGTACCATATTGGTACTTATTGACGGTCCCCAACCCGAATGATCCGCGTCAGCCGGCTTGCCGATTATGCGTCCGTGGTCATGGCGTGCCTTGCGCGCCATCCGGCGGAGGTGTTGCCGGCCGCGGAGGTGGGTGAGGAAACGCGCCTCGGATTGCCCACGGTCAGCAAATTGTTGAAGCGGCTTGCCCAGGCCGGTCTGGTGGAATCGTTTCGCGGCGCGGCCGGCGGCTACAGGCTTGCGCGCCCGGCGCAGGACATTTCGCTGGCCGAAATCGTCGAGGCGCTGGACGGTCCGATTGGATTGACCGAGTGCAGCGTCGGCCACGCGGGGTGCGAACGCCGGTCCTATTGCGCGGTGTCGCGTGACTGGCAGGGCGTCGGAGCCACGATCGACAGCGCGTTGCGCGCGGTCAGCCTCGCCGACATGGCGCAGCGGCGGCCGCCGGGCGTGCACGACGCGCGGGCAGTGTGAGGGAGACGAGCATGGCAACCCAATCCAGTGAAGTCCAGGCTGCATTGTCGCGACGCTACGACGCGGGCTTCGTCACGGACATCGAATCGCACAGCCTGCCGCCGGGGCTGGACGAGGACACCATCCGCGCACTCTCCGCCCTCAAGGACGAGCCGGAATGGATGACCGAATGGCGTTTGTCGGCCTATCGCCATTGGTTGACCATGAGGCAGCCGGACTGGGCGCACGTGAAACTCGCGCCGATCGACTTCCAGGCGATCAGTTACTACTCGGCGCCCAAGAACAAGCCGAAGTCGCTGGACGAGGTCGATCCGAAACTGCTGGAAACCTATGACAAGCTGGGTGTGCCGTTGCACGAGCGCGCCAAGCTCGCCGGCGTCGCGGTCGACGCGGTGTTCGACTCGGTATCGGTCGCCAATACCGCGCGCGAGCAGCTCGCCAAGGTCGGGGTGATCTTCTGCTCGATGAGCGAGGCAATCCGCGAGCACGGCGACCTGGTCCGCCAGTACCTCGGCACGGTGGTGCCGCAGGGCGACAATTTCTTCGCGGCACTGAATTCGGCGGTGTTCTCGGACGGTTCGTTCGTGTTCATCCCGAAAGGCGTGCGCTGCCCAATGGAACTGTCCACTTATTTCCGCATCAACGCGGGTCACACCGGTCAGTTCGAGCGCACGCTGATCATCGCCGAGGAAGATTCGGTCGTGTCCTACCTCGAGGGCTGCACCGCGCCGATGCGCGACGAGAACCAGTTGCACGCTGCCGTGGTCGAGCTGGTGGCGCTGGAGCGCGCCAACATCAAGTACTCGACGGTGCAGAACTGGTATCCCGGCGACGAGAACGGCAAGGGCGGCATCTACAACTTCGTCACCAAGCGCGGCGAGTGCCGCGGCGACGATTCGCGCATCACCTGGACCCAAGTCGAGACGGGTTCGGCGATCACCTGGAAATACCCGAGCTGCGTGCTGCGCGGCGACCGTTCCGTGGGCGAGTTCCATTCCGTGGCGTTGACCCACAATTTCCAGCAGGCCGACACCGGCACCAAGATGATCCACATCGGCCGCGACACCAAGTCCAAGATCGTATCGAAGGGCATCAGTGCGGGGCGCAGCCAGAACAGCTATCGAGGCCTGGTCAAGATCGAGAAAGGCGCGGCCAATGCCCGCAACCACACCCGCTGCGACTCGATCCTGATCGGCAAGAAATGCGGCTCGCACACTTTCCCGTACATGGAAGTGAAGAATCCGACCGCAGTCGTCGAGCACGAGGCCACGACGTCGAAGATTTCCGACGATCAGTTGTTCTACTGCCGCTCGCGCGGGATCGGCGAGGAAGACGCGGTGTCGATGATCGTCGACGGTTTCTGCAAGCAGGTGTTCCGCGAACTGCCGATGGAATTCGCGGTGGAAGCGAAGAAGCTGCTGGAAGTGTCGCTGGAAGGCGCGATCGGTTGAGGTGAGAAGTAGGGCGGGTTAGCGCCACAGGCGCGTAACCCGCCGTAAGGTTCCGGTGGGTTACGCCGCTACGCGGCTAACCCACCCTACGAGAGCTGGAAGGTGCGATCGGTTGAGATGAAGGTAGGGCGGGTTAGCGCCAGAGGCGCGTAACCCGCCGAGTTCCCTCCCCTTCAAGGGGAGGCGGCCGAAGGCCGAGCGCGTAGCGCTGGATGGGGATGGGTTTGCAGTTGACGTTTCAACCCCATCCCCATCCCAGCCTTCCCCTTGAAGGGGAAGGAGTCGAACACAGAGGATGACATGCTGAAAATCGAAAACCTCCACGCCCG
>DASTIS010000060.1:0-3668 GCA_035717365.1 Rhodanobacteraceae bacterium | reverse complement strand
AGCTCCGACATCGGCTGGGTATCGGAGGTGAGCGCCAGCGTGAGCACCGGGTCGTCGTTGGGATTGGCCTTGTGCCATTGCGGCATCTGCAGTCCGCTGGGCAGGTCGGGGACCGCGGCGTTGATCGCGGCATCGACCTGTTGGGCCGCCGAGTTGATGTCCACGTCCGAATCGAAGAACAGCAGGACGAACGTGCTGCCGTTCGAGCTGCGCGACCGCATCATGTCGACGCCCGGGATCTGGCCCAGGTGCCGCTCCAGCGGCGCTGCCACGGTGGCCGCGATGGTGGTGGCGTTGGCGCCGGGCTGGGACGCCGAAACCCAGATGGCCGGGAACGAAACCTGCGGCAGCGCGCTGATCCCGAGCAGCGTGTAGCACAGCACCCCGATCGCGAGCACGCCCATCGCCAGCAGCGAGGTACCGATCGGACGTTTGATGAAGGGGCCGGAGATGTTCATGGCTTTTGAAAGCCCTCCCCTTCAAGGGGAGGGTTTGGGTGGGGATGGGTTGAGCAGGACGACCCCATCCCCATCCCGACCTTCCCCTTGAAGGGGAAGGGGAAAAGCGGGGCAGGTTTGTGCAGCAACGCAATCATTTCGACGCTCATTTTCCGCTCTCGGCAGCGAGCTCGCCACGCCGATGCCCGATCCGCTCGCGCAGCCAATCCTGGAAGCGTTCCATGTAAAGGTAGATCACCGGCGTGGTGTACAGCGTCACCAGTTGCGAGAGCAGCAGGCCGCCGACGATCGCCACGCCCAGCGGACGGCGGAGTTCGGCGCCGATGCCGTTGCCGAGCGCCAGTGGCAGCGCGCCGAACAGTGCCGCGAACGTCGTCATCATGATCGGGCGGAAACGCAGCAGGCAGGCGCGGTGGATCGCGTCGTACGGATTCATGCCGCGGCGTTGCGCGGTGATCGCGAAATCGATCATCAGGATCGCGTTCTTCTTGACGATACCGATCAAGAGCACGATACCGACGATCCCGTCCACCGACAGCGGCATCCCGAAGATCATCAATGCCAGCAACGCGCCCACCCCCGCGGGCGGCAGGGTCGAGAGGATCGTCAGCGGGTGGATGTAGCTTTCATACAGCACGCCCAGCACGATGTAGATCACCACGATCGCGGCCAGCAGCAGCAACGCCTCGTTGCCCAGCGAGGACGAGAATTCCGCGGCCTTGCCGATGAATCCCGCGCGGACCTGCGGCGGCAGGTCGAGCGAGCCAACCGCCTGGTTGATCGCGTCCACCGCCTGCGACAACGAATAACCCGGCGCGACGTTGAACGAAATGATCACCGCCGGCAACTGATTCTGGTGGGCCACCACCAGTGGCGCTTCGCCGATGGTCGCGGTGGCGAGGGTGGACAACGGCACGGTGTTGCCGCCGCCGATCGGGATGCCGGTGTTCGATTGCCCGATCCCGGTCGTGGTCGAGGAATTGGACGACCGCAGCATGCCGAGGCTGGTCGCGTTGCTGCCGGTCAGCGCGCCGCTGGCGCCGTTCGAGCGCACCCTGAGCATGTTCATGAGGTCGGAACGGTTGCGGAACTGCGGCGCGACCTCCAGCACCACCCGGTACTGGTTCTGCTGGGTGAAGATGGTCGAGATCTGGCGTTGGCCGTAGGCGTCGTAGAGGGTGTCGTCGATGGTCTGCACCGGCACGCCGAGGCGGCTTGCGGCGGTGCGGTTGATCTCGAGGTGCAAGGCGCGGCCGTTCATCCCCATGTTGTCGGAGACGTCGGCAAGCTGGGGCAACTGCCTGACGGCCTGCACGACGCGCGCCGCGTTCTTCGCGAGGTCCGTGGGGGAAATTTCCGACACGGCGAACTGGTATTCGGTAGGCGCGACGGTGGTGTCGAGGGTGATGTCCTGCACCGGCTTCAGGAACAGCTCGACCCCGGGGATGCGGGCGACGTCGCGATGCAGGCTGGCGACCACCTCGTCGAGAGCGCCGCGCTCGTGACGCGGCTTCAGTACGATGCTGACCTGGCCCTGGTTGAGCGTCGGATTGACGGTACCGGCGCCGATGAACGCAGACACCCCCGCGACCGCCGGATCGCGCCGCAACGCCGCGGTCACCGCCTCGATGTGCTTGGCCATCGCCGGAAAGGCCACGTCGCTGTCGGCCTGCACCACGCCGGTGATGAGGCCGGTGTCCTGTTCGGGCAGCAGGTCCTTGGGGATCACGACGTACAACAGCACGGTCACCGCCACCGACGCCGCCGCAACCAGGATCGTGGTGCGACGATGCACCAGCACCCAGTCGAGGCTGCTTTCGTACCAGCCGAGCATCCGGGCGTAGAAGCCGCGACGCCGTTCCAGCGCAGCCTCGTCGCCGGTCGGCAGCGAGCCCGGTTTCAGCAGGTACGCGCACATCATCGGCGTCAGGGTCAGCGACACGCCCATCGAGATCGCGACCGCGATCGTCAGCACCCAGGCGAATTCGTGGAACAGGCGCCCGGTGACGCCCGGCATCAGCAGCAGTGGCAGGAACACCGCAATCAGCGAGACCGTCAGCGACACCACCGTAAAGGCGATCTCGCGCGAACCCGTCTCGGCCGCTTCGCGGCCGCTCATGCCCTTCTCGAGGTAGCGCACGATGTTCTCGATCATCACGATCGCATCGTCCACCACGAATCCGGTGGCGACCGTCAGCGCCATCAACGACAGGTTGTCCAGCGAGAAGCCTGCAAACGCCATGATCGCGAAGGTGCCCATCAGCGATAGCGGCACCGCGACCGCGGGGATGATCGTGGCCCACAATCGCCGCAGGAACACGAAGATCACCGCCACCACCAGCGCCACCGCGATCAGCAGCGTCAACTGGACGTCGCGCACCGACGCGCGGATCGTGACGGTGCGGTCCGCGAACACCGACAGGTGGATGCCGGCGGGCAGCACCGAGCGCAGCGACGGCAGGGTTTGCTCGATCTGGTCGACCGTCTTGATGATGTTGGCGCCGGGCTGGCGCCGGATGTCGAGCAGCACCGCCGGCTTGCCGTTGGCCCACGCCGCGAGCTGGTCGTTTTCGACGCCGTTGACCACGTTGGCGACACTCGACAGCCGCACCGGCGCGCCGTTCTTGTAGGCGATGATGGTGTTGGCGTAATCCTCCGCGCTCTGCAACTGGTCGTTGGTGCCGATCTCGTAGGTCTGCACCGCACCGTTCAGCGAACCCTTGGCGGCATTGACGTTGGCCTGGGTCAGGGCGCTGCGCACGTCCTCCATGGTCAGGCCGAGGTTGGCGAGCTTGCCGGGATCGACCTGCACCCGGATCGCCGGGCGCACGTTGCCCGCGATCGAAACCAGCCCCACACCCGGCACCTGCGCCAGCCGCTGCGCCAGGATCGAATCGGCGAAGTCGTTGACGTCGCGCAGCGGCAGGCTGTCGGACGTGAGCGCGAGCGTGAGGATCGGCGCGTCGGCGGGATTGACGCGCTTGTACACCGGCGGGTACGGCAGGCTGCCCGGCAGCCGCGCGGTGCGCAGCGCCGACTGCACGTCCTGCGCCGCGACGTCGAGGTCGGTGTCCATCCCGAACTGCAGGGTGATGGTCGACAGGCCGGCGGCGCTGTTGGAACTCATCATCGTCAGGCCGCTGATTTGCCCGAGCTGCTGTTCCAGCGGCGTGGTGACGAGCGTTGCCACGGTGCTCGCGCTGGCGCCCG
>DASTIS010000059.1:0-4947 GCA_035717365.1 Rhodanobacteraceae bacterium | reverse complement strand
TTGTTAGCATGCGACCTGCCGAGGGTTCAACAAGGCCTCGTCGGCGTTCCTGACGGGGACCTTTCCCGAAACTGTTTCACACATCAACAGACGTTTGGAGAGTGCAATGAGACTCGACCGCAGTGAGCTGTCCAAGGCCGTAAGCACGGCCCTTTCGCTGGGTGCCGTTGCTGCCGTGGGTGTTGCCGGGACTGCCATGGCGCAGAACGCAACCCCCGACCAGAACAACCAGCAACAACCGCAAACCCTGCAGACCATCGTGGTCACGGGGTCGCATATTCGCCGCGTGGATTTGGAAACCTCCAACCCGGTGGTGGCCATCAGCGCGCAGGAAATCCAGGCCACCGGCAAGCTGACGCTGGGTGACGTGGTGCAAAGCCTGCCGGTAATCACCGGCGGCGTGGAGAACCCGCGCGTCAACAACGGCGGCGGCAGCGGCGCCACCAACATCGGTCTGCGTGGTCTGGGTGCGCAGCGCACCTTGATCCTGATCGACGGTGCCCGTCTCATCGGCCTGGGCGGTGTCGCTGACTTGAACGTCATCCCGGCCGCTGCGGTCGAGCGCATCGAAGTGCTGACCGACGGTGCATCGGCCGTGTACGGTTCGGACGCGATCGGCGGCGTCGTCAACATCATCCTGAAGTCCAACTACCAGGGTGCGCAGTTCCAGTTGAACTACGGCATTTCCGACTACGACGACGGCGCCCGCCGCGGCGCGAGCTTCATTTTCGGCCAGACGTCCGACAAGGGCAGCATCCTCGCCGGCGTGAGCTACAACAAGTTCGACGGCGTCCTGCAGTCGGCGCGTGACTGGTCGAAGGATGCCTTGTCCGCAAGCGTGACCGCCAACGGCGGCATCTCCGCGTCGGTCGGCGGATCGACCTTCGCCGCGCGCGATTTCATTTCGGTGTCCCCGGCACTGGCCGCGCAGTTCGGCTGCGCCACCGACCAGACCCTGTCGCTGAACCCCTCGGCGTGGACCAACTCCGACGCCAAGACCACTTCCGCCGACTACCATTGCTTCGGCTCGCAGCCGGGCGACAAGTACAACTACGCGTCGGTCAACCTGTTGATGACGCCGCAGGAGCGCACCAACGGCTTCTTCAAGGGCACCTACCACCTGACCGACAACATCGACTTCTACGGCACGGTCATCCACAACAAGACCAGCTCCGGCTTCCAGTTGGCGCCTGCGGTCTTCGGTACGGCGACCGTGGCTGGCGTGACGATTTCCAAGGACAGCTACTACAATCCGTTCGGCGTGGACTTCTCGGGGACCAGCGGCGCCCTGTACCGTTCCCGCCTGTACCCTTCGGGGAATCGTGCGGCGGCAATCGGCACCACGTCCGACTTCGTGAACTTTGGCTTCCGCGGCCACTTCAACGTGCTGGATCGCGACTGGACCTGGGACGTGGGCTACAACTACGTCCACATCTCGCAGGTCAGCACCCTCCTGGGCCTGCCGGACCAATCCAAGATCCTGCCGGGCCTGCAGGCGTCGTTCATGAACGCGGATGGCGTGGTCCAGTGCGGCACCGCCGCCGATCCGATCTCGCTCGCCGATTGCACGCCGTGGAACGCGTTCAATCTGAATTCGCCTTCCGCGCAAACGGTGCTTGGTAGTGCCGCCTCGCCGGCGCTGATCAACTCGTACCAGGTTTTGCGGACCGAACACGCCGACATCAGCGGCGGGCTGTTCGACCTCCCCGCGGGGACCATGCAGTTGGCGGCGGGCGTGTCCTACTCCAAGCGCTACCGCAACAACACGGTCGACCCGGTGTTGATCCTCAATCCGGCGACCGGCACCTGCACCCTCGGCAGCCAGTGCTCGGCGCACACCCAGGGCGGCTACACCACCAAGGAAGCCTACGCCGAGTTGTTCATCCCGCTCCTGAAGGATCTGCCGTTCGTGCACGCGCTCAACGTGACGCTGGGTGATCGCTACTCCAAGTACAGCACCTTCGGCAGCACCAACAACTGGAAGGTCGGCTTGGAATTCCGCCCGATCGAGGATCTGTTGTTGCGTGGCACCGTATCCACGGTGTTCCGGGCCCCGAGCATTGCCGAGGTGTTCGCGCCGCCGGTGAGCAGCGCGCCGTTGCTGACCCGGGATCCCTGCGACTTCAACGCGCCGAGCCCGACCACGCCCAACCCGAATGCCGGCAATCCGGCGTGCGCGGGCGTACCCGCGACCGGCAGCTTCGTCGACCAGTTCGTGGCGAACGCCCAGCAGATCAGCGCGGTGACTTCGGGCTCGGCCTACGCCGGATTCCCGCTGGGTCCGGAGCAGGGCAAGTCGTTCGATTTCGGCGTGGTGTATTCGCCGCACTTCGTGCCCGGCCTGTCGTTGAGCGCCGACATCTGGCGCATCTACCTCAACAACACCATCACCGGCGTCGGCGCGCAGACCGTGCTGGACCTGTGCTTCGCGGGTCAGACCCAATTTTGCTCAGGGGTCGATCGCATCCAGGCGGGCCCGAATGCCGGTCAGCCCGGCACGTTCCTGCAGCCGACCGCCAACCTTGGCCGCATCGACGTCAAGGGCGTGGACTTCTCGGCCAACTACCGCCTGCCGGCGTTCTCGTTCGGCCAGTTCACCATTGGCCTCAACGCGACCTACCTGACGCAGTTCAAGATCCAGACCGCGCCGGGCCAAGCCGGGAACACGGTGATCAACGGCGCCGGCGTAATGGGTACGACGGGTTCGTCGCTGGGGAGTTCCTGTCCGTTTGCGGCCGGCGCGATCTGCTTCTTCCCGCGGGTCAAGGCGCAGGGCAACCTGGCTTGGCAGCTGGGACCCTGGGATGCGCGGTGGACCATGCGCTACACCCACCCGTTCGAGATCCCGAACGAAGCCCAGAGCGGGCTGAACGTCGAAGGATTCGATCGCTACGGGGCGTACGTCTACAACGACGTCACCGTGGGCTACAACATCGAACCGATCAACACCCGGATCGACATCGGCGTGGACAACGTGTTCGACAAGCAGCCCCCGTTGCTGTGGGCCAACCACTCGCAGAACGCCAACACCGACCCGAACGACTTCGACACGCTCGGCCGCTACTACTGGGGCCGCCTCACGGTCAAGTTCTGATCGGACGGTATCGGTTCAACCTGCAACGCCTGAGCCGCACGAGCTATGCTCGTGCGGCTCTTCTTTTTGTGTGACGCGCAATGAATCATGACGACGTGACCGGTCCGATCGTCGCGGCCGTGAAGGCCGGCGCCCTGGGGGAGGCCGAACGGCTTTGCCGCCTCCGCCTCGAGCAACAACCCGGGGACTCCAACGTATTGCTGTTGCTGGGCCTGAGCCTGCAGCGCCAGGGTCGGTTGGCCGAGGCCGTGTCTCCCTACGCACGGTTGACGGAACTCCACCCCGAAAACAGCATGCACTGGGGCAATTACGCGACGGCGCTGCGGGTCGCCGGTGACGTGGAAGGCGCCCTGCGCGCGGCCGAAACTGCGGTCGAACGTGCGCCCGACGAGCCGCAACGCCTGGAGCAGCTCGGTTTGCTGTTCCTGCAACTCGGACGCTTGCCGGATGCCCGCGACACGTTGCTGCGGGCCTGGGCGAAGGCACCGGATTCGCCCGGCATCCGGATCCATGCCGCGCGCGGGTGCATCGCATGCCGTGACACGCGTGCCGACATCCTGCTTGCCCCCTGGCGGGAATGGCTGCCGCTCGACGACGACTTGCAGTGCGAACTTGCCGACCTGCTTTCCCAGGTGGGCGAGGTCCGCGCCACGGTCGAACTGCTGGAGGATCTTGTTGCGCGTGTGCCGTCCGATGTGACCGCGCTGCTGCTGCTCGCCAAGGGTTACGAGCGCGTCAACCGGGTGGACGATGCGGCCGAGGTGCTGGACCGGATCGCGGCGAGCCCCGCGGCGGCCGAGGGCGTCGGTCGCGAAATCGCCATCCAGCAGGCACAACTTGCGATGCGCCGACGCGCCTACGCCGAGGCGCGTACCCTGCTCGAAGGACTGGGTGATTTCAGCGACACGGAGTATGGCCATTTGTACTCGCTTGCGAAAGCGTGCGACAAGCTGGGCGATGCCGCCGCGGCCATGGAGGTGTTGCGGATCGCGCACCAACGCCAGGGCGATGAAATCCGGCAATATGCCGGGCACCTGTTTGCACCCGATGCGCCTCCGTTGCCGCACGCCAACGACCGATTGGACGCGGAGGATTTTCGCAAGTGGCCCGACCTGGCGGGACCGGATCTCGCGCAATCGCCGGTGTTCGTCGTGGGATTCCCGCGCTCCGGGACCACGCTGCTCGAGCAGATGCTCGATGCCCATCCCCGCATGCAATCGATGGATGAAAGGCCCTTCCTCAACAACCTCGCAGACCAACTCGGGGACATCGGGATCAAGGTGCCCCGGGATCTGCACACGCTCGACCAACGGGATTGCGACGAGTTGCGCAAGGGCTACCTGATCCTCGCGTGCGGCAAGGTGCCGAGGCGCTGGGATGCGCGGCTGGTGGACAAGAACCCGCTGAACATGATGTGGGTCCCGATGATCCACCGCATGTTTCCGCGGGCAAAGTTCATCCTCGCGTTGCGCCATCCCTGTGACGTGATCCTGAGTTGTTACATGCAGAACTTCCGCGCGGCGCCCCTCGCGGCAGCCAGCAGGTCGCTCGAACGCCTGGCGCGCGCCTATGTCACGGCGATGGAGAACTGGCGCTACCACGAGGCGCTGATTCGTCCCGATGTGTTCGTTTCGCGCTATGAAGAGCTGGTCGCGGACACGCCGGGGCGCACCCGGAAAATCGCGGAGTTTCTCCAGCTCGACGACGCCGAATCGATGCTGCGCTTCGACGCGCGTGCGCGCGAGAAGGGTTACATCGCCACCCCCAGTTACACCCAGGTGATCGAGCCGGTCAACGCCCGCAGCATCGGTCACTGGCATCAGTATCGGAAATATTTCGAGCCGGTGCTGCCG
>DASTIS010000058.1:0-6937 GCA_035717365.1 Rhodanobacteraceae bacterium | reverse complement strand
TCGGTCTTCAGGATCAACCACGTCGCGCCGAGCAACGCATAACCGAACACGACCGCTATTCCGCTCAGCACCGAGAACGGGCTGAACCAGGCGAATGCGGCGGCGTGGATGTACTTGCCTCCGGTCAGCGGCATGCCCTCGACCAACGCCCCCAGGATCAGGCCCTGCATGAATGCCGTGACGATCGAGCCGACTGCAAAGGCGACGCCCCACACCACCCGCGATTTGGCGGCCTTGAACCGGAATTCGAAGGCGACGCCGCGAAAAATCAGCGCGATCAGCATGAACAGGATCGGCAGGTACAACGAGGACAGGACCACTGCATACGCTTTCGGAAACGCGGCCATCAGGCCCGCGCCCCCCATCACCAGCCACGTCTGGTTGCCGTCCCAGATCGGCGCGGCCGTATTCATCATGTGGTCGCGCTGGGTGTCGTCGTCGGCGAACGGCGTGAGGATGCCGAGGCCGAGTACGAAGCCGTCCATGAGGACGTACATCATCACCGCAAAACCGATGATGAAGTACCACACGACGGGGAGCGTATTCGCGAGCGTCATGGCCGTTCCCCCATTTCTTCGTCGGCCAGCGACAGCGGCCGCGCAGCGGTCTGCACGGGCTGCTTGCGTTCCGGCGCCTCGATGGGGCCGACCCGCAACATCTTGAGCAGGTACCAGCCGACGAACCCGAACAACGCGACATAGACCACGACGTAAACGATCAGCGAGGTCAACACGCTGCCCCCGGTGACGTTCGGACTGACCGCATCGGCCGTACGCATCAGGCCATACACCACCCACGGCTGACGCCCGACCTCGGCCACCCACCAGCCTGCAATCAGCGCGACAAACCCCGACGGCATCATCCAGATCCAGCTTCGAAGGTAGGCGCGCGAAGTGAAGGCAGTCCCGCGCTTCCATTTCCACAGTCCGTACCAGGCGACCAGCACCATCAGCACGCCCAGGCCCACCATGATCCGGAACGCATAGAACGGGATCGCCACGGGCGGGCGCTGATCGGGTGGAAAGCTCTTCAATCCCTCGACCGAACCACTCCATGAATGGGTCAGGACCAAACTGCCCAGATGCGGCACGTTGATCGCGTAGTCGTTGCTCTCGGTTTCCTCGTTGGGGACGGCAAACAGCACCAGCGGCACGTTGTCGCTGGTTTCCCAGTGGGCCTCGATCGCCGCCAGCTTGGCCGGCTGGTTGTGGCGGACTTCCTGCCCCGACATGTCGCCGACGACGATCTGGAGCGGCGCGACGATGGCCACGAACACCAGCGCGGCCTTGAGGCACAACCGCGCCTTTTCCACGAAACGGTGGCGCAACAGGTAATACGCCGAAATGCCGCCGATCATGAAGGCCGTGGTCAGGAACGCGGCCATCACCATGTGCACCAGTCGCACCGGGAACGACGGATTGAAGATGACCTGCCACCAGTCGGCCGGATAGAACACGCCGTCTTTCAGCGCGTAGCCGGCGGGCGTCTGCATCCAGCTGTTCGCCGACATGATCCAGAAGGTCGAGGCCAGCGTACCCAGCGCGACCATCACCGTGCACGCGAAATGCGTCTTGTGCCCGACCCGTTGCCAGCCGAACAGCATGATGCCCAGGAACGACGCTTCCACGAAGAACGCGGTCAGCACCTCGTAGTTCAGCAACGGGCCGATGATGTTGCCGGCGTCGGCCGAGAAGCGCGCCCAGTTGGTGCCGAACTGGAAGCTCATCACGATGCCGGAGACCACGCCGACCCCGAAGGACACCGCGAAGATCTTCATCCAGAAGAAGACGAGGTCGCGCAGGTGCTCGTTGCGGGTCTTCAGCCACCAGGCTTCCAGGAACACTAGCCAACTCGCCAGCCCGATGGTGAAGGCGGGGAACAGGATGTGAAACGAGATGACCCAGCCAAACTGCAGGCGGGACAGGAACAAGGCCTCGTTCACGGCATGCATCCTCCGTCGGCGGCGCGGTGTGCAGCAGCAAAGGCAGCACTTTTATCGTGCGCGGCGTAAACGTGCCGTCATGACGAACCGCGGTTGCGGCATCGCCGCAGCCGCGCGTCACCGGTTCAGCCCGTCACGACCACTCGTTGGCGTGCGGCCCGAGCTTGCCACCGCGTTGCGGGCGGATCACGCAGAACCGCTGCCCGGTCGGTGCCTCCATCACCACCCAGGTCCTGATCGCCTCGACCCGCCTGGCGCCCAGCGCTTCCAGGCGCCGTACCTCGGCCTCGATGTCATCGCTCTCGATGTCGAGATGCACACGGCTGTCGTGATCGACCTTCTGCACCTCGATCACCGGCTCGTCGTCGCGGGTGACCAGGGCGATGTATCCGGAGCCGCCGGCGTCGGCGTCCTCCCGGATCGGACGCCCCAGCGCTTGCGACCAGAATCGCGCCGCCGCGGGGAGGTCGTCGGTCCTGCAATCGATGATCAGGCTGCACAAGCGACTGTGGTGCATGCTGTTCCCTCCGCGCTGCCCGGCTTCACGCGCGCCGCAGCGCCCGATCCACGCTCCACGGTCCCGGCCCCGCGGCGGACAGGTACAGGAACACGAAGCAGAACAGCACCGCGCTGTCGCCGCCGTTGAGGTAGGGGAAGATGTGGTTGGTTGGAAAGTGCGCCATGAAATAGGCAAACGCCATTTCACCCGAGAGGATGAACGCGATCGGGCGCGAGAACAGGCCGATCAACAGCAGGAATCCACCACCGAACTCGAGGATGCCGGCGAGGCCAGGCACCACCGTGAACAGCTTCGCCGACGCAATCAGCTCGAACGGGCCGCCGGGAAGATTGAACAACTTGTCGGCGCCGTGGCACATGAACAGGAACGCGGCGATGATGCGCAGGATGCTGAGCAGTTGCGGGGATGCCTTGGTCCAGAAAAACGTGTTGCCGGACATGGGTTTCTCCTCTTGGGCCGTTGCGGTCGCGGTGGCAGCGAGTATGCCAGCAAATTCCACGCGGATGCTCGCGACGGACATCTCGCCCCATGAGCGGTGCGGAACCCGTACGCAGGAAGCAGTCCCGGATCAGTGCAGCGTGCAGAAGCAGTACGAATAAACCTGCGGCCTGCCGGGCTGCGCGTTCTCCAGCATCGTCAAGGCAGGTGCAAGTTCCGGCACCGCGGCGAGCCACGCCCGCGGCAAGCGGATGCCGAGCGAGGCGAACGTCCGCGCCGTCGCACTGTTGCCGATCCCTTCGAAGAAGCGCTGCAAGGCACTGGTCGGAGGCTGCACGTAGCCCACCGCGTAGTCTTTGCCGAGTTTGGCCTGTCTGGCCGCATAAGCGATTGCATCGTCGAGCCCGCCCAACTGGTCGACGAGTCCGCGATCGAGCGCCTGCTTGCCGGTCCATACCCGCCCCTGCGCAATCGCGTCGATGTCGGCGAAACTCTTGCCGCGCGCCTTGGCGACGTTGCCGACGAACTGCCGGTAACCCTGGTCGACCGTGCTCTGGATCATCGCGCCCAGGGCCGGATCGAGCGGGCGGCGCACATCGAACGCCCCCGCGAGCGGCGTGGTGCCCTGGCCCGCGGTGTTGATGCCGAGCTTGGCGAGACCGTCCGAGGCGGTGAAGTACAGCCCGAAGATGCCGATCGAACCGGTGATGGTGTCGGGCTCGGCGAAGATGCGGTCGCCGTTCATCGAGATCCAGTAGCCGCCGCTGGCGGCCACATCGCCCATCGACACCACGACAGGTTTCCCGGCCTGCTCGGCCAGCACCACTTCGCGCCGGATCTGCTCGGCCGCAAACGCCTCGCCGCCGGGTGAATCCACCCTGAGGACGATCGCGCGCACGTTGCGGTTCGCACGCGCCGCGCGTAGTTGCGCGGCGGTGGACTCGCCCCCGATCTTCCCGGCCGGCTGCCGGCCGGGGACAATATCGCCCTCGGCCACGACCACCGCGACTTCGGGTTTGCCGATCCGCGGGGTGATGGTTTGCGGCAGGTAGTGCGCAAGGTCGACGGCACGGAAGTTGGTTCCGTTGTCGGTGGCGACCCCGTGCTTCTGCATCATGTGCACGATGTCCTCGCGGGTGGCGAGGCCGTCCACCCAGTGCAGCTTCAGCGCCAGTTGCGCGACGTCGCCGCCGGCGGCGGGAATCTCGGTCGGCAGATTGTCGATTTGCCGGCTCAGGGTGGCGGGGTCGATGTGGCGAAGCTTGCCGACCTCGCCCAGCCAGGTGTTCCACAGCCCGCCCATCCAGTACCGATCGGCGGCCAGCGCGGCCGCGGAGGGCTGGTCGAGGATGAACGGTTCGGCCGCCGACTTGTATTCACCGACCCGGAACAGATGCGCGCTGATGCCGAGCTTGTCCAGCAGATCCTTGAAGTAGCTGCGGTAGTCGGACAGTCCGGTGATCGAGATCGAGCCCGCCGGATCGAGGAATACCTGGTTGGCGTGCGCGGCCAACAGGTATTGCATCTGGCCGAGATGGGTGCCCCATGCAACCACCGGTTTGCCGGCTGCGCGGAAGCGGTCCAGCGCGGACGCGACTTCTTCCAGCGCGCCCATGCCGCCGAAGTGCATGTCCGACGGGTCGAGCAGGATGCGGGTGATGCGCGAATCGTGCGCGGCATGGTCGATCGCAGCCACCAGGTCACGCACCTGCACCTGTCCGGGCGACTGGTCCGTCGCGCGCGCGATCGCGCGCTGGACCGGATCGATGCTGTACTGCTCGACCAGCATCCCGCTCGGCTTCAGCAGCAGGACCGTGTCCGACGCGACCTTGGGCGCACCCCGGAACATCAATCCGAGAATCAGGAACACGATGCCGAAGAACACCACGTTGATGATCACCAACCGCACGATGTTGATGCCGCGTCCGAGCGCACGTACGAAGCGCGCGAAGCCGCCGCGTGGGGGGGTGGTCATGGCAACGATTCCTGGGGTTTCGGGTCGATTCGGCCAAGCGTAACGGCGTGCCGAAGCGGCGTCACGCGAACGGCGGCTCGACCGCCGCGGACGACCCGGCGAATTGTCGCCAACCGTCGCCGCGCGTCTGCACGACCCAGCGCGCGAACAGCAACAATGCCGCCGCGGTCAGTCCAGCAATCAGGCCGACCCACATCCCGGGCACGCCCCAGTCCAGGCCGAACGTCAGCCATGCGCCCACCGGCATGCCCACGACCCAGTACGCGAAGGCGGTGATCAGCATCGGCATCCTGGTGTCCTTGAGGCCCCGCAACGCGCCGTTGGAAACCACCTGGATGCCATCTGAAAACTGGAAGACGCCGGCCAGCAGCAGCAACTGCGCGGCCAGCGCAATGACGCGCGGATCGTTCGAATAGACGTGTGCGATGGCGTGCGGGGCGGCCAGCATCAGCGCCGCCGATACCGCTTGCGTCGCCAGCGTCAACGCGATACCGGTGAAACCGGCATAACGCACCGCGCCCGCGTCGCCGCGCCCGGCCGCATTGCCGACCCGCACCGTCACCGCCAGCGCGAGGCCCAGCGGCACCATGAAGGTGACCGAGGCCACGTTGATCGCGATCTGGTGGCCATCGATCGCGACGGTACCGAGCCGGCTGATCAGCAATGCCGAAATCACGAACAGTCCGGCCTCCATCAGCAACGTCACCGCCATCGGCACGCCGATCCACAGCAGTTGCCGGATCGCGAGCCAGTCCGGACGCTCCATCCGCGCAAACAGATCGAGGTCGCGGAAGCGCCTGCCGAATTTCAGATACGCCAGGAACGCCAGCAATTGCAACCAGAGTGCCAGCGCGTTGGCGATACCGGCGCCGCGCGCACCCAGCGCCGGGAAGCCGAACTTGCCGTAGATCATGATCCAGTCCAGCGGCACCAGCACCACCAGGCCCAGCAGACCGAACAGCATCGTCGGGCGGGTCCAGCTCGAGCCCTCGCACAACCCGCGCAGCGCGAAGTAACCGCACAATCCCGGCGCGCCCCAGCTGAGCGCGTGCAGGAACGCCTGCACATCGGCTGTCAGGGCGGGATCGACCCCGAGCAGGTCCAACAGCGGTCCGGCATGGCGCGCGCCGAACCACAGCAGCACCGACATCGCCGCGGCCAGCCACAGCGCCTGCCGAAACAGGGGTCCGATCTCCGCGTGCCGGTTGGCGCCGTCGAGTTGCGCGACCGACGGTGAAAGCGCCATCATCACCCCCACCGCGCTCACCAGCCCGAGCACCCACACGTTCGCACCGACCGCGACCGCGGCCAGCGTGTGCGCGTTGTAGTGCCCGGCCAGCGCAACGTCGACCGCACTCATGCCGACCGCCGACAACTGTCCGGCGATCAGCGGCAAAGCCAGTTTCACCGTCGCACGGATCTCGCGTGCGAAACGCGCTCGGTCCAAGGCTAGAATCCCAATCATGCGGAACAAATCGAACCCACCCGACACAACCGGGCCGGACACCCCATCCACGCTGCCCGCGGATACGCAACCCGCGTCCTGCGAAAACTGCGGCGCACCCCTGTACGGCAAGTACTGCTACGCCTGTGGCCAGCCGGTCACCGGCATGGTGCGCCACTTCAGCAGCATCATGAGCGATGTCGCGGACAGCCTGCTCAACATCGACGAGCGCCTGTTCCGCACCATCGGCCCATTGTACTTCCGGCCGGGCAAACTCACGCTGGATTACTTCGAGGGCAAGCGCGCACGCTACGTGACGCCATTCAGGCTGGTGTTCTTCCTCGCGATCATCTCCTTTTTCGCGATCCAGTTGACGGTGCGCGCCGGCTACACCAACCTCGACAGGGGCCTGCGTGTCACCACTTCGTCCAGTGCAGCCCCCCAGGTATCCATCGGCACGGTGCCCAAGCAGGCGGATGGGGCGAATGGCGCATTTGCGGGCGGCAATCTCTCGATCAACGACAAGGTGATCTGGAACCGCGAGAGCAAGCCGCTGAAGGTCGCCTGGCTTCCCGGCGGTGCCGTCAACTGGATCAACGACCTGATCGGCAACGCGCA
>DASTIS010000057.1:0-2978 GCA_035717365.1 Rhodanobacteraceae bacterium | reverse complement strand
TCCGTAAGAGACTTCCCGTCAATTCCGGCAGCATGATGCTGTTGCCTTGAGCTTTCAGGCTTTTGCTGATGGTTCGGATGTACTCGGTGCTGCGTGCAGCGTGTCAGGGCGAACGGGATCGAACGGATTGTCAGACTGCATTTCCGTAAACGGTCTTGTTGCATCGATGGTGCTGGTGCGGACCAGGGTGTAAACCGCACCCGGCGACCTCTTTCGTTCAACGGTGTCGCCGGTGCCCGGGGATCGGCCGGGACACCTGGATGGCGTCCGCGTAGTCAGTCAGGTTCTCGCCGGGTGGGTCTGACTCGTTGTGTACCGTGTCGCGCTGACGGGGAAGCGGACCTTGTTTTCAGGCAGCGGCTTTCCGATGCTGCTGCAAAGGGTGCTGCAGGGACGCGTGCGGGTCGTAATCGACGTCGTGAGCCAACATCGCCCAGATCTGGCGGGCGTGTTTGTTGGCGATGGCGACGATGACCTTGCCGAAGGGCATGCGGCAGGCGAGTGAGCGGATCCAGAGTTGTTCGGGCGTGGCCTTGTCCAGGCTGACCCGCTTGGCGCGTTCGAGGCTGGAGCGGGCGCCCTGGATCAAGAGGGTGCGCAGGTAGGCATCGCCGCGGCCACTGATCTTGCCCAGTCGTGCGCGTCCGCCGCTGGAGTGCTGGCTGGGCACGAGGCCGAGCCAGGCCGCCAGCTGGCGGCCGTTCTTGAACTCGTGGGCGTTGCCCACGCTGGCGACCATCGCGTCGGCGGTGAGCGCACCGATGCCGACGGGCTCGCGCAGGCGGATACAACGCGCATCCTGACGCGCGTGCGCTTGGATGCGCCGCTCGCAAACCGCTAACGCCGCGACCCCCTGAGCCCAGTGCCCGGCCAAGGCACGCAGCAGTTCCTTGAACTCGCCAGGCAGCTCAGGATACGCATCGAGGTCGGCCAAGGTGCGCCGCAGGGCACCTTCCCCCTTGGCGACCACCACACCGAACTCTGCGAGCAGTCCGCGCAGGCGGTTGGCGATGGCGCGGGCTTCCACCTTGTGGCCCTCGCGCACCCGGTGCCACGACAACCGTGCTTGCTGATCGACATCCTTGACCGGCACGAAGCGCATGTTGCCTTGCCGCGCCGCGGTGGCGATGGCCTCGGCATCATTGGGATCGTTCTTGGCCAGCGGGTTCTTGCGGAACGGCCGCACGAACTGCGCCGCCATCAGGCGCGGCACCAAACCGTATTCCAGACAGCGTCGCGCCCAATGGTGTGCGCCGCTGCAGGCTTCCATCGCCACCACGGTGCCGGCGGGCCGTTGCGCGAGCCAGGTGGAAAAGGCGTCGCGCTTGAGTGTCAGGCGCTTCAGAATCCGTCCGGTGGCATCCACCTCGCACACCGAAAACACCTGCTTTGCCAAGTCCACGCCAATGGTTATAGTGCTCATGGAGACTTCCTCCTCTGCTGACGGTTACGACCATCATGGCCTTCGAGGCCGATATGATGAGGAAGTCTCTTTTTACTCATTCAAGCCGAAGCGATAGTTCCTACGACGATCGACTCCGCTTCGCCGAGCCCGGGGCGAACGGGGGGAAAATCAAGGGTTCGCTGGGTACGATGAGGCAAGATCCATGAATGCGATCATCAACGATATCGTCAGGCGCAACGTCGTCTTCGCGTGGATTGCGCTCGCGACCTGCCTCGCGCTGCTGGTTCCGTTGCTCGCGATGCAATTCACGGCCGCAGTGGATTGGGACATCCTGGATTTCGTCGTCATGGGGGCCCTTGTCTTCGGGACGGGCAGCCTGTTTGTGCTGGTGGCGCGAAAGGTGCCGCACAAGTATTGGCTCGCCGTCGGCGTCGTGCTCGCGGTAGCGTTCCTCTATGTGTGGGCGGAGCTCGCGGTCGGCATCTTCACGAACCTGGGCAGCTAGTGTGGTGTCCCGGAAGAATCGTTGCGTCGTCATTCCGGGGCCTGCGCCAGCTCCATCGGTGTGGGAACCCGGAATCCATGGTGGGTTGCCAACTATTTGAAGCGGGATTCCGGGTTCGGCCTGCGATGAAGCCGCAGGCCGCCCCGGAATGACGGGAAGAGAAATCCCGGGCTGAGTTTCGGGGCTACTCGGCTTACCGGATGACAAGCAAAGTCAGAATCTCCCAAGTGTCACCGGGGCCGGGAGCCCGATTGCGTTGGGGCTCGCCGCGATGCGGCATCCGGGCTACGCCGGTGGCGCGTGCCGATCCGGCCAGTAGGCGCTGTCGGGCGTCTTGCGCGCGCCGAAAATCGCCTGCCCCACCCGCACGATGGTCGAGCCTTCTTCGATCGCGAGTTCGAAATCACCGGACATGCCCATCGACAGATCGTCCATCGTGATGCCGCCCGGGGCCGACTGACGCAATCGGTCTCGCAATTCGCGCAGGCGCACGAAGCACGGGCGCACTTTGTTGGCGTCGTCGGAAAACAGCGCCAGCGTCATCAGTCCGCGCACGCGCAATGCGGAATACGCGGGCAACTTCTTCACGAACGCCTCGACTGCGTCCGGCGGCAGTCCGAACTTGCTTTCCTCGCCTGACGTATTGACCTGCACCAGCACGTCCAACGTCCGGCCGAGTGCCTGCAAGCGCTTGTCCAGCGCATCGGCCACGCGCAGGCTGTCCAGCGCCTGGAACTCGGCCGCGAATTCGGCCACCAGTTTGGCCTTGTTGGTTTGCAGGTGGCCGATGATCGCCCAGCGCACATCGGACAAATCCGACATCGCCTGCCATTTGCGATGCGCTTCCTGCACCTTGTTCTCGCCCAGCGTGCGGCAGCCCGCGGCACAGGCATTGCGAATCCGTCCCTCGGGCACCGTCTTGCTGACTGGCAGCAGGCGCACCGAAGCAGAATCGCGCCCGACGCGCGCGCATGCGGCATCGATGCGGGCATGCACGTCGGCGAGGTGCTGGCGGAACTCCTCGACGGTGTTGGCGGTGGTGTAAGTCGTCATGCCACGAGTATAGAC
>DASTIS010000056.1:0-3449 GCA_035717365.1 Rhodanobacteraceae bacterium | reverse complement strand
ATCGCCAAGAAATACACCAACCGCGGCCTGCAATTCCTCGACCTGATCCAGGAAGGCAACATCGGCCTGATGAAGGCCGTGGACAAGTTCGAATACCGCCGCGGCTACAAGTTCTCGACCTACGCGACGTGGTGGATCCGCCAGGCCATCACCCGCTCGATCGCCGACCAGGCGCGCACCATCCGCATCCCGGTGCACATGATCGAGACCATCAACAAGCTGAACCGCATCAGCCGCCAGATGCTGCAGCTGTACGGTCGCGAGCCGACGCCGGAAGAACTGGCCGTGGCGATGGAAATGCCCGAGGACAAGATCCGCAAGGTGCTGAAGATCGCCAAGGAACCGATCTCGATGGAAACCCCGATCGGCGACGACGAGGATTCGCATCTCGGCGATTTCATCGAGGACCAGAACGCCGGATCGCCGGTGGAATCGGCGACCGACACCGGCCTCACCGAAACCGTGCGCGACGTGCTGGGCGGCCTGACCCCGCGCGAGGCCAAGGTGCTGCGGATGCGCTTCGGCATCGACATGAACACCGACCACACCCTGGAAGAAGTCGGCAAGCAGTTCGACGTGACCCGTGAGCGTATCCGCCAGATAGAGGCCAAGGCGCTGCGCAAGCTGCGGCATCCGTCGCGCAGCGAACAATTGCGTTCCTTCCTCGATTTCGAGTAGGAGGGTCGGAAGACCCGACCGGCGTGGTTCGCGGCTTCCGCCGCTCCTACGAGAGCTGTCGCAACACCCATCGCGCGCACGCGCATTCCGACGCCTGCTCCTCGCAGGAGCCTGCTTGCAGGCGACCGACGTTGCATCGTTGTCGTAGAGCCGGCCTGCGGGATGAGCGACATGGATGCCGCGAATCATCCGGGAAGGCGGCGCCGGTTTCCGCTACGCTTCGTCCGGCTGCGCCATTTCTTGCATGAACGTCTGATACCTCCATGAACCGCATAGCCGTTTTTGTCGACGCCGGCTACTTCTACGCTTCGGCCAGCGAATTGCTGTTCGGCGCGCCACTCCGGCGCGGCGAAACGCGCCTCGCCAACGCCGAATTCGCGCAGTATCTCGCGCACTGCGCGGAAACCATCGCCGGCTGCCCGCTGCTGCGCATCTACTGGTACGACGGCACCAACTCCGGGCCGACGCCCGCGCACCTCGCGATGGCGTACCTCGACAACATCAAGCTGCGCCTCGGCTTCGTCAATCAGTCGGGCGAGCAGAAAGGCGTCGACGGCCTGATCTTTTCCGACCTCACCAACCTCGCGCGCAACCATGCGATCTCGGATGCCTTGTTGCTGGCCGGCGACGAGGACCTGCGCGTGGGCGTGCAGCAGGCCCAGGAGCACGGCATCCGCGTGCACCTGTTGGGTGTCGAGCCCAAGGATCCTTCCGGCAACCAGTCCGCCGCGCTGCAACGCGAAGCCGACACGCGCCGCCAGCTCGACGCCGCCGCACTCGGACAATTCCTGTTCCGGCGCGAATACGCGTCCACGTCCACCACGATCCCTGCAGGCGAACCGGAGCCGTGTGACGCAGACACCGCGCACAATCTTGCGCGCATGCAGGAACTCGCCGGCGAGTACGCTGCCACCCTCGACGCCGGCCAACGCGAACTGATCCTCGCGTTGCCCGAACGCACCCCGCTGCCGCACGAACTCGATCGCGAGTTGCTGCTGCGCGCCAGCGAGCTGCTGGGCCGCAAGCTCGAGGAAACCGAAAAGCGCACCCTGCGCGGCGCGTTGCGCGGCGCGGTCACCCCGGCGACGACCCCCGCGACGGACGCCTGACGCGCTTCGGGCGCGCGCGACTCATGCCGGTTTGGCCGGCTGGTCCGGGGTATCGGGGTGCATGTCCAGCGAAGTCGCCGTGGTCTGCACCATGGGCACGAAGTGGTCGTCGGGTGTCACTTCGCGCTTGCGGCGGGTGAATCGGTACAGCGCATAACCCGCGAGCAAGCCGTCGAGGACCGCGAACCAACCAAACAGGTACTCCGGCCGCAGCAGGCTCATGAGCGCGCCCGCCAGCAGCGGCCCCACCGCTGAGCCGATGCCGTTGACCAGCAACACCGTGCTCGATCCCGACAGCAATTCGTCGCGGCGCAGATAGTCGACCAGATGCGCGACCGAGATCGGGTACAAGGCGAAGCTCATGCCCCCGAACGCGAACACCAACAGCATGGCGATCGCGTGTCCGGCGGTCGGCAATGCCAGGTTGGCCAACGCCGCCAGCGCGGCGGTGGCACTGATCAGCGCCAGCGCGAGCCGACGATCGATGCGGTCGGACAAGCGCCCCAACGGCAATTGCAACAGCACACCGCCCGCGATGGCCGCGGTCATGTAGGTGCCGACTTCGGCAGCGCCGAGACCGCGGGCGGCCGCGTACAACGGCAACAGGCCCCAGAACGCACCCAGCACCATGCCGGAAATCACCGCGCTGACCAGCGCGGTAGGCACCAGCCGGAACATGCGCCGCACTTGGACCCGTGGTGGCGCCTCGATGCGCGGCTGCGGCTGCGGGGTCGCGACCACCGGCAGGCTGGCGATGCAAAACAGGATCGCCACGACGCAGAACAACACGAAGCCCTCGCCATGGATGCGCAGGAACTGTTGCGCCACGGCGCTGGCGCCCAGGTTCAGCATCATGTAGATCGCGAACACCGAACTGCGGTGCCTCGGCTCGGCGGCGGTGTTCAACCAGCTCTCGACGATCGCGTACAGTCCGACCAGCAGCAAGCCTTGCAGGATTCGCAGCACCAGCCATGCACCATAGGCCGAGGTGAGCGCCTGCAGCAGCACCACCACCGCCAGGGACGCCGTACAGAAGGCGAAGGTGCGGATGTGGCCAAAGCGATGCGTCAGCCTCGGCACCGTATAGGTGCCGACCAGGAAGCCGGTGTAATAGGCCGAAGTCAGGATTCCGATCATCGCGACGGAAAAGCCCAGCGCCTCGCCCTGCAACGCGATATGCGTGTGCAGCAGACCGACTCCCATCAACAGGAACACGGTGCTCGACAACAGTGGCGTGGTGGTGCGGATGCTGCTCAACATGCGAAAGGCCCGGGACGGCACGGGCCGCACGGCCGGTGGAACGCGTGCGGCGGCAGCAGGGTAACGGGATGGACAAGACTTTGTCGCCGGAGGGCTCGATGAAACCGGAAAACGCACCGTGCGCGAGGCGGTGCACCACGCATCGCAACCTGCTTAAATGGCCGCGACGGGCCTATGGCTCAATGGTTGGAGCAGGGGACTCATCGAAAGGTGCCGCCGCGGTGAAAGCCGCGCACGGGATCGGGATGAATTCAGGGGCGCGTCGGGGCTCTCGCGAGGTGCCGGGGGCACCTCGCGCCGACGAGCGCCGCGACAAGGATGTCGCGGCCGGCACCCGGCACCACGGACGGTTTCTGCAAGACTGACCCAGTCGCCGCGGGCCTATAGCTCAATTGGTCAGAG
>DASTIS010000055.1:0-9324 GCA_035717365.1 Rhodanobacteraceae bacterium | reverse complement strand
CCGCCGGCCTTGAAGTAGCCGCCGCGCGGGTCGAACACGGCCTTCAGTTCCTCGACCAGGAAGGTGACGTCGCCGCCCTTGCGGAACACCGCGCTCATGATGCGGGTCAGCGCCACGATCCACTGGAAGTTGTCCATGTTCTTCGAGTTGATGAAAATCTCGAAGGGACGGTGCATTTCGAATTCGGTGCCGGCGTTCAGCACGATGTCGTTGATGGTGATGTACATCGCGTGCTCGATCAGCGGCGACTTGATCTTGTAGGTGTTGCCGATCAGGACTTCCGGACGCTCGAGCTTCTCGTGCATCTGGATGACCTTGAACCCGGGCGTCGTGGGCGCTTCGGTCGGGGCACTCTGGGGCGCGGCTTCCGGCGCGGCTTTCGCCTCGTTGCCGAGAACCTCGTAGCCCTTGATCTTCTTGTTGATGCGAATCGTCATTGCGTCGGGTTCCTGCGGGGGTCCAAAACGACGCCGGCCCGGCAGGGGCCGGCGTCTGGGTGTCGCGTGATTACTTTTTCTTGCGGCGGACGGTCTTGCGTGCGCCCTTTCTGGCTGCCTTCTTCGCGGGTTTGCGCTTGGCGCCTTTCCTGGCGGTCTTGCGTGCGCCCTTCTTCACCGCCTTGCGGGCCGTCTTCTTCGTGGCCCGGCGTGCGGTCTTCCTGGCAGCCTTGCGTGCGCCCTTCCGGGCAGTCTTGCGCGCGGTCTTCTTGGCCGCCTTGCGTGCACCCTTCCGGGCAGTCTTGCGTGCAGTTTTCTTCGCGGTCTTGCGCGCGCCCTTCCTGGCGGTCTTGCGTGCGGTCTTCTTCGCGGCCTTCCGACCACCCTTCTTCACGGCCTTGCGCGTGGTCTTCTTCGCCGCCTTGCGCGTGGATTTCTTGGCGGCCTTCTTCTTCGCCGGTTTCCTGGCGGTTTTCCTGGCTGCCGGTTTCTTCGCAGCTTTCTTCTTCTTGGCCGGCTTCCTGGCCGCGGGCTTCGCGGGGGCAGGTGCCGGGGCGGCGGGTGCTGCGGGTTCTTCGGTGATGCTCCACGGGAACGTTGTTTCGTTGCTCATCGGATGCTCCTCCGGATGGATCGTTGACAGTGGACCACTGATTTGCACTTTGACGGCGACGCGCGTCGCCGTGACCCATTCTCACACAACGGCAGCGTGGTCGGTGCATGCCTTGGCTTGCTTTTTACACCTTTTTTCGTGCGATCGTCCCTGATCGCTGCATCGCCGAATGTCTTGCCGAGAGTCGACGGCTTTGGTTGTGGGCACCGGAACGGGCTTCCTGTCTTTGTTCATGCGATCGTCCCTGATCGCTGCATCGCCGAATGTCTTGCCGGGAACCGGCAGCTTCGGTTGTGGGCACCGGAACGGGCGTCCTGCCCTGACTTTTCGCAACAGCCGCTGCGCTCGGTGCCACGAACGTTCCCTCAGAACTTGCCGTAGTAGCCCTCTTTGAGGGCGTCGAACAGGTTGGCGGCGGTGTGGGTTTCGCCGTCGTATTCGACCTCCTCGTTGCCCTTGGCCTCGATCACGCTGCCGTCTTCCAGCTCGAAGCGGTACACGGTGTTGGCGAGGTCGGCGTCCTTCACCAGCACGCCCTGGAAGGCGGCCGGGTTGAAGCGGAAGGTGGTGCAGCCCTTGAGCCCCTTCTTGTAGGCGTGGAAGTAGATGTCCTTGAAGTCCTCGTAGGGATAGTGGGTCGGCACGTTGGCGGTCTTGGAGATGGACGAATCCACCCACTTTTGCGCCGCCGCCTGCATGTCGACGTGCTGCATCGGGCTGATGTCGTCGGCCGACACGAAGTAGTCCGGAAGTTTTTCGTCGGCGGCATCGGAATCGGGCCGGGCGCTGGCGTTGATCAACGCGCGGTAGGCGAGCAACTCGTAGCTCAGCACCTCGACCTTCTCCTTGGTCTTCCTGCCGGGGCGGATCACGTTGCGCGAGTAGCTGTGCGCAAACGAGGGCTCGATGCCGTTGGAGGCGTTGTTGGCCAGCGACAGCGAGATCGTGCCGGTCGGCGCGATCGAAGTGTGGTGGGTGAATCGCGCACCGAATTCGGCGAGTTGATCGACCAGCCCGGGCGCGGCTTCGGCAACCCGTTGCATGTAGCGTGAATACCTGGCGTGCAGCATGCGCCCCGGGATGGTCTCGCCGATCTTCCAGCCGTCATCGATCATTTCGGGGCGCTTGCGCAGCATCTCGGCGGTGACGGTGTAGTCCCGTTGCAGGACCGGGGCCGGGCCCTTCTCCTTCGCGAGTTCCAGCGCGACTTCCCAGCCCGCCAGCGCCATTTCGCGCGAAACCTCTTCGGCGAACGCGACGGCCTCGGGGGAACCGTAGCGCAGCTTCAGCATCGCCAGTGTCGAACCCAGGCCCAGGAACCCCATGCCGTGGCGGCGCTTGGACATGATCTCGTCGCGCTGCTTGGCGAGCGGCAGGCCGTTGACCTCGACCACGTTGTCGAGCATCCGCGTGAACACCTTCACCACTTCGCGGTATTCGTCGATGTCGAAACGCGCCTTCGGCCCGAACGGATCGCGTACGAAGCGGGTGAGATTGACCGAGCCCAGCAGGCACGACCCGTAGGGCGGGAGAGGCTGCTCTCCGCATTGCCCTGTCACCAAGCCATTAAAAATCACGGCATTGTGGTCGGATTGTGTGGTGTCGAACACCGCTTCTTCGCCCACGTATTCGATGCTCTCGATGCGCGAGGCGAAGCGCTGGTGTTTGCGCAGCAGCTTGTCCACTTTCCAGGCCTGGTAACGCTCGTCCTTGGCGGGCAGCAGAAATCCGACTTCATCCATGAACTGCTCACGCGATTCGCCGTCGATGATCAGCTCGTATTGCGCAAGGCAAGCGTGGTCTCGATTGCCGCCGTGTCCGTCGGGCAGACTCGTGGTCCGCACATCGCGCCGCTTGCGGATGCGGCAGAACACGCCGAAGTTGGCCAGCAGCATCTGCACGTCCTTGAGCAGATCGCGCTGACTGGATGCCAAGCGGATGGAACAACTCTGGCTGGCGCTGGAGATGTTCACCGTGCCATCGCACTGGAACAGGGCCCGCAGGTAGCCTTTGACGCAGCCCTCTGAACCGCGCCAGATCACTTCGGGCACGCGCAATTTGGTCGCGGCCGTGAATCCGTAATGCTCCAGCAGGCGCGCCAGCAGCACGGAGCGGATGAATACCTGTCGGCGCTCTGGGACGGCTACCGGTGAAACGTGGTAACTGTGCCGGCCTCTGGTGCGGGCCGTGTGCGCGATGAGCGAGTTGACGTACATGGCGACTCGATCGGCGAGCGCGCGATCTTCGCCCCACAGGGTGACTACGGCTGCCTGCTGTTCTTTCCCCCGGTTGGTGAAATGTCCGTCGCCGGTGATCAGCCCGAGCAGCAGTCCCAGGTCCTCGCTGCCTTGCGGGCCGAACTGGCCCTTGCCCGATTGCACCAGAATGCGGTCGCCAACGTTTAGGTCGCGCAGTTTGATCTTGCCTCGGTCGAGATAGAAGTCGTGCCATTCGGTTGCCTTGATCTCATAGCCGTCCTCGGTCCGAACGCGATAGACCGGCGCGCACCGCGAAGTCATGAAGGCCGGTTTGGCGGTGCGCGTTTCCACGCCGCGGCCATCCAGTTCCATTGATCGGCGGTCGACCGATACCGACAGCGGATTGCCTGCGGCGTACAGTTCGCCGATCGGCACCATCCCGTATTGGGTGGCAAGGCGGGTATCCGCAGTCACGCAAGGGTTGGTCGCGCGGATCTGTTCGCACCACCAGTTGTTGTTCATCTCGTTGACGCGGTCGATCAGGATGAAACCGGGTTCGGCGTAGTCGTACGTCGAAACCATGATCATGTCCCACAGGTGCCGCGCGCGGATGTGGCCGTAGATCTTGCACGCGACCAGGCCGTCGTCGCGCACGAGGTAGTTGCCATGGCTGGGCCATTCCCGCCACACGACCTGGGTGGCGTCGGCGAGGTCGACTTCGTCCTTTTCCTTGACGTGCACCGGAAACACCAGCGGCCAGTCCCGATCGTTTTCGACCGCCTGCATGAAGCCGTCGGTGATCAGCAGGCTGAGGTTGAACTGGCGCAGCCGCCCGTTCTCGCGTTTGGCGCGGATGAATTCCTTGACGTCGGGATGCGCGACGTCGAACGTACCCATCTGCGCGCCGCGGCGGCCTCCGGCCGAGGACACCGTGAAGCACATCTTGTCGTAGATGTCCATGAACGACAGCGGACCGGAGGTGTACGCGCCTGCGCCGGATACGTACGCGTTGCGCGGACGTAATGTACTGAATTCATAGCCAATTCCACATCCCGCTTTCAGCGTCAGGCCGGCTTCGTGCACCTTCTCCAGGATGTCGTCCATCGAGTCGGTGATGGTGCCCGATACCGTGCAGTTGATCGTGGAGGTGGCCGGCTTGTGCTCGCGCGCGCCGGCGTTGGAGGTGATGCGGCCGGCGGGAATCGCGCCGTGGCGCAGCGCCCACAGGAAACGTTCGTGCCATTGTTCGCGCAACGCCGGTGTGGTCTCGACGTCGGCCAGCGCGCGCGCGACCCGCGCCCAGGTATCGTCCACGGTCGCGTCGACCGGTTCGCCCTGCTTGGTCTTGAGGCGGTATTTCTTGTCCCAGATGTCCAGCGATGCCGGTTGCAGGGGAACCTCCGTTGCCGCCCGCGCAATCTGTTGTACCCGCGCCGTACCCATTGTCTCCGCTTCCTTATTTGTGTTTACCGGGTTCGTGAGTGCCCGGATGCCGACGACCATGCCCCGCCGCTGCGCCTTGCGGCGCTGCGCTCAGGAGCCCGATTCAACCTTGGGGGTCGCGCCACATCGATGGATTCCGATGATGGGCGCCGAACCCGATTGCCAGACAGTCATTTTAATCGATTCCCCCGCTCGAAAACTGACTTGAAACCCAACTCTTGGGCCATTCAGCCACTCAAAACACAAGATATTGTGATCGCGAGCGGAATCCAACCCTACGCCCACCTGCCGGGTGTGTAAAGGGGATCGGGCAAGAAATTTCCGGATCGAACCCGGGAGCGGCCGGGACCGGCCGCCGCGGCCACCGGACAGCCACCCGGCCTTGCTGGATAATGGGTGGGTTCGGTCATTGTGAGGAGCCGTCATGTCGCCCTTGTCGCGCGCGCGCCGCAGCCTGTTTTCCTTGATCGCCGTCGCCACCCTGGCGCTGGTCGCGGCAACCCCGGCGTTCGCCGGAACCCTGCCGGTCGCGGTGAACGGACAACCCCTGCCGTCGCTGGCGCCGATGCTGGCGCGGGTTTCGCCCGCGGTGGTCAACATCTCCTCGACCAGCCACCGGCGGGTGGCGGTCAATCCGTTCTTCAGCGATCCGATGATGCGTCAGTTTTTCGGCCTGCCCGTGGTGCCGCCCTCGCGCGAGCTGGTGCAGCAATCGCTGGGCTCGGGCGTGATCGTGGACGCGGCCAAGGGCTACATCCTCACCAACAACCACGTGATCGCGGGCGCCGACGAGGTCAAGGTCACCCTCACCGACGGCAAGTCCTACACGGCGAAAGTCATCGGTGCCGACGCGCAGACCGACATCGCGGTGATCCAGATCGACGCGCCGAACCTCGTCGCGCTGCCGCTGGCGGATTCCTCGAAATTGCGGGTGGGCGATTTCGTGGTGGCGATCGGCGATCCGTTCGGGCTCGGCCAGTCGGCGACCTCGGGCATCATTTCCGGATTGCAGCGCCAGGATCTCCGCCGCCGGGGCGTCCAGAACTACATCCAGACCGACGCCTCGATCAATCCCGGCAATTCCGGCGGCGCGCTGGTCAACCTCGCGGGCCAACTGGTCGGCATCAATTCGATGATCTATTCGCCGTCCGGCGCGAGCGCGGGGCTGGGGTTCGCGATCCCGTCCAATCTCGCGGCCGAGGTGATGAAGCAATTGATCGCGCACGGCAAGGTCGAACGCGGCAGCCTGGGGGTGCATGCGCAGGACCTCACGCCGCGCGTCGCCGCGGCGCTCGGCATCAAGGCGACCCGCGGCGCGCTGATCACCGACGTGACGCCCGGTTCGCCTGCCGCCACGGCGGGCCTCAAGCCCGGCGACCTCGTCACCAGCGTCAACGGCAAGCCCGTGGGCGATGCCCAGGACCTGCGCAATGCGCAGGGCCTGGCCACGATCGGGAGCACGCTGGTGTTGGGCGTCGATCGCGGCGACCGGCAACTCACGATCGACGCAAAGCTGACCGCCGCCAGCGGGCAGGCCGAAGGCGCGTCACTGGATCCACGCCTGGCCGGCGCGACCTTCTCCGATGCGCCATCCGGCAGCGGCGCCCAAGGCGTGACCGTCGAGAGTGTGGCGCCAGGCAGCCGTGCCGCACGCAACGGGCTCGACGCCGGCGACCTCGTGGTCGGCGTGAACAACGTGGCGACCCCCGATCTGGCGCAACTTCGCCGCGTGTTCGCGCTGCACCCGCGCACGCTGTGGCTGTCGCTGGTGCGGCAAGGCCAATTACTGCAGATCCAGCTCGGGGAGCGTCGATGAATTGCGGATTCCGTCCCGGGTCGGATTGCGCATGCCGTGGTAACCCGGCCCGGCCCCGGCAGGGCAACGGCCGGACCGCTCCGCGGTGCGATACGGCGGGCCATTTCCGGGAACTTCAACGAAGCAGGTACTCAGGCGTTGTTCGACGATGAAACGTGAACGGCGTTGTCGCAGGAGCTGCCGGTTCCTCCATAATCGAGCGGCCTTTTCCCTGACCACTGCACGGTGATTCGTTCATGTCCTTCCGTTCGCTGAGCCTGCTGTTCGCTTCGTTTCCGCTCGCCTTCGCCGTGTCTGCCACGGCGGCCCCCTCTTCCCGTCACCACAAGTCGTCCAGCCCCGCGTTGATCGTGCGCGGCGACCAGGTCAGTACCAATGGCTTGGTGGCCAGGGTGGCCAAGGCTTTCGCCGCGACCGGCGAGGGCCATCTCGAGTTCACCCCGTTCAACACCATCGACGGCATCGACCAGGCGATTGCCGGCACCGTCGATCTCGCCGCCAGCGCGCGGCCGGCGTATCCCAAACGCACCCAGGAAGCGGCGCTGACGTTCACGCCGGTCGCGTGGGACGCGCTGGTGATGATCGTCAACGATTCCAACCCGGTGAGCAGCCTGACGCTGAAGCAACTGCACGACATCTATTACGGCAGGATCAAGAACTGGTCGAAACTTGGCGGACGCGACGAGCCGATCGACCTGGACGGCGTGGCTTCGCCGCTGGATGGCGTGCAGTTCAGTTTTCGCCGGCTGATGTTCGGCAACGGCAACAATCCGGTCGCGGTGCCGCGCCTGTTCATCAACATCGATTCGCTGCAACAGGAAGTATCGCTGGACACCAAGGCGCTTGCGGTTTCAACGATGGTGCACGCGCGTCGCCAGAAGGGCATCAAGATCGTCGCGATCGAAGGCGTCAAGCCGAGCGTCGCCACACTCGAGAACGCGACCTACCCGCTGCCCATGAAGATTTACCTGGCCTGGAAGGCCGACAGCCCCAAGGCCGACACGATCCAGAAACTCCTGTCGTTCCTCGAGGGACCGAAGGCCGAAGAAATCCTGCGCAGCCACGACCTGCTGCCGTACGACAAGGCGGTCGTGCTGAACGCCAGGACCGAGTCGGACCGCATCAACACGATTGCCGCGCGCATGATCGCCGAGGGCCTTGCCCCCGAATATTCGCCCAGCAGCGAGTTCGCGCGCCTGGCCGCGTTGTATCCCGACATGGCCCACACCGCGCGGTTGCAGCAGGTCGCCGCCGACCAGGTCGCCAAAGCCAACAAGCAACGTATCGCCCTGGCCGAGGCAGCAGGCGTCGATCCCTCGCCGCAGGCCGCCGCGGCCAGGGCGGCGCCGGAAACCTACACGGTGGTCAGCGGCGACACGCTTTCGAAAATCGCACAGGCCCAGTCGGTGACTGTCGACGAGCTGCGCCAGTGGAATCATCTGGACAGCGATACACTGCAGATTGGTCAGGAACTGAAGGTGTCTTCGCCATGATGCGGATCCGTGCGGACGGGGGATGCGGCGCGTGCCCGGCCTGAGCGTGGACCGGCGCGGGCGGCGTGCACTGCCGCTGACGCCGGTGACACGCTCAGGCTGGACCGGAATCGAAAAGACCCTCGGGGCGCGCCAGCAGCGCTGGGCCCGAGCCTGCGGCTTCATCGGCCAGGCCGGCGCCATTTGCATGGTGCCGGATGCGCGCGGCGACAGCGCGCGTGCGCTGTGCGGGATCGATTCCGGATTGCCGCCGTTCGCGCTGGGCAGCCTGCCCTGGCAACTGCCCGGCGACGACTACCGCCTCGATGGCGATGCGCTGTCCGTGCGAGATGCCGCGCTCGGCTGGGCATTGGGCAGCTACCGGTTTTCGCGCTACCGCAAGCCGCACACGCAACCCGCGCGCCTGCTGGTGCCGCGGGCGGTCCTGGATGAAGTCACGCCGACCCTCGATGCCATCGCGCGGGTGCGCGATCTGGTCAACACCCCGGCCCAGGACCTCGGCCCGGCCGAGGTGTGCGCGGCGGTACGTGAAGTCGCCGCGCAGTACGGCGCGAAGTGCCGCGAGTGGAGCGGCGACGGTCTGCTCAAAGCCCGCTTCCCGACCGTGCACGCGGTGGGCCGCGCCAGCGCGCGCGCGCCGCGCGTGATCGAACTGCGCTGGGGCGATCCGAAGCATCCATTGTTGGCGCTGGTCGGCAAGGGCGTGTGCTTCGACACCGGCGGGCTCGACTTGAAGAGCCACGACGGCATGCGCTGGATGAAGAAGGACATGGGCGGCGCTGCGCACGCCTTGTCGTTGGCGCAACTGGTGATGGCGTCCAAGCTGCCGGTGCGCCTGCTGCTGGTGATCCCGACCGTCGACAACGAGGTATCCGGCAACGCGTTGCGTCCCGGCGACGTGATCCACACCCGCGCCGGCATCACGGTGGAAGTGGACAACACCGACGCCGAGGGCCGGCTGATCCTGTGCGACGCGCTGGCCGCCGCGGTCGAGGCGAAACCCGACCTGTTGATCGACTTCGCGACCCTTACCGGCGCGGCGCGGGTCGCGCTCGGCCCCGACCTGCCGGCGTTGTTCGCCAGCCGCGACGGGATCGCCGAAGCCGTGCTCGCGGCCGGCGCCGCGCAGCACGATCCATTGTGGCGACTGCCGCTGTGGCAGCCGTATCGCGCGATGATGGTTTCGGGCGTTGCCGACACCAGCAACACCGGCGCCTCCCGCCACGCCGGCGCGATCACCGCCGCGCTGTACCTGCAGAATTTCGTGCCCGCCAGCGTACCGTGGCTGCACGTGGATGTGTACGCCTGGAACGACGGCGACCGG
>DASTIS010000054.1:0-2750 GCA_035717365.1 Rhodanobacteraceae bacterium | reverse complement strand
CCTGGTCGGCGCACCGGCCACGCCGCACCCGTCGCCCACCGTGTTCAACCTGATCATGAAGCGCCGCGGCATCGCCGGGTCGCTGATCGGCGGGATCCGCGAAACCCAGGAGATGCTGGATTTCTGCGCAGAACACGGCATCGTCTGCGACATCGAGATGATCGCGATGCGCGACATCAACCAAGCCTACGAGCGCATGCTGAAAAGTGACGTGAAGTATCGCTTCGTGATCGACATGCAATCGTTGAAAGACGAAGCGAAGGCGGCCTGACACCACGCTTCGGCTGATCCAGGTGCTCAACCTGCCGTTTCGTCAGGCGGCGGTTGCAGGCTTTGCTGCACCTTTTCGAGGTCGGCGATGACCTTCTCCAGCGCATCGTGCAACTGGCCCTGGCGGTTCATCAAATCGTCGATCTTGTCGGTCTGCTTCAGTTTCGACAGCTCGCCCTCGAACAACATCCAGATCGCGGTCAACCGCTCCACGTTGTTTTTCGCGTAGTGGTGCATCTCCTTCAACTGGGCGAGCGCGTCGGCGACCAGATCCGCCTGCGATTTGGCATTTTCATCAGCCACGGCAGTCTCCTTCCTTTTTGGGCCTTCGCATCTTACGATTCCCGGTTCAACCGCAGCCAAACGTGCGGACCGGAAAGCCAAACATGCCCGAAATGCCACCGTTCCATCTGGCCTTTCCCGTCGCCTCGCTCAGCGACGCACGCGCGTTCTACGGCAGCCTGCTCGGCTGTCCGGAAGGACGTTCCAGCGATAGCTGGGTGGATTTCGATTTCCATGGGCACCAGATCGTCGCGCATTTCGCGCCGGAGGAACTGCACGCATCGGCCGCGCATGACGTGGACGGCGACAACGTGCCGGTGCGTCACTTCGGCCTGGTGCTCCCGATGGAAGAATGGCGAACGCTGGCCGAACGGCTGCGCGCGGCGGGCACGCGATTCGTGGTGGAGCCGCACGTGCGCTTCCAGGGCCAGCCCGGCGAACAGGCCACGATGTTCCTGCTCGATCCCTCCGGCAACGCGCTGGAGTTCAAGGCGTTCGCGGACCGGTCGAGGCTGTTCGCAAAGTAGGCGCGAACGGGCCGTGTGCCGTCAAACTTTCACGGTCGCGGGCGCAGGCGCGTCCGTGACCTTGGACGTGGCCAGACGCGCTTCGGCGGCTGCAACCATTTCCTTGAACCGCGGGTCGTCGTGCAACGATTCCAAATCGGGGTCGTCTTTCAAGTAGCTCAGGAGAGCACCAGTAATTCCCGCAAGTAGCGGCTTCATCATCTCCAGCGCGGCATCCTTGTCACCGAGATACGTGTTCAAGGCGCATGCGAAGTTGTAGCGCATATCCAGGTTGTCGGGGTCAAGCAGCAACGCCCGGTTCATGCGTGCCCTGGCGCGCTCGCCCTCGCCCAACGCCATGAGCGCATTTGAGCTGTAGGCAATCACCACGACGTTGTTCTGGTCACGCGCGAGCACCGCGTCGGCGCGCTTGAGCGCCACCTCGGCCGAGCGGCGCAGGCCGACGGTGTCGCCCATGACCCGATAGGCGCTGACCAACATCATCCCGGAATTGACGTCCGAATCCATCAGACTCATTGCTTTTTCGAAGTATCGGACGGAAGCATCGAAGCGGTGTGACTGGTAGGCCAGACGTGCGGCGGTGCGGTTGGCCTCGTAGGATTCCGGATCCTGTTTCAGCGCTACCTCGGCTTCGGCGAGGGCCGCATCCGTGGCACCGTTCATCTGCAGGATATGGGCCTTGACGGCGTGCGCTTCGACCAAACCTGGATCAAGGGCCAGCGCCCGTTCCGCGGCGGCCATTCCGTCATCCGACTGCACGCCCAGTTCACGCAGGTTCCGGTAGCCCACCGCCATCAGCGCCCAGGCCTGCGCATAATCCGGATCGATCCCGGTGGCGCGGATGCACGCGCGCACGATGGCTTGCGATGCACGTTCATCCCCCTGATTGGTCACGTAGACCTGCCGTGCCATCAGGTACAGGTCGTGGGCTTCCACGCTTTCGGTGCCGCGCCGTTCGATGGCTTTCTTCTCCTCGGGCAGCAGCCGCAACTTCAATGCCTTGGCAATGGCATGCGAAATTTCGTCCTGCAGTTCGAAGATGTCGCTTGCATCGCGGTCGTAGCGCTCGGCCCAGAGGTGGTTATTGGCGACACCGTCGATCAACTGCGCGGTGATCCGGACCCGGCCACCGGCCTTGCGCACGCTGCCCTCGAGCACATGGGTGACCTTCAGATCGCGCGCGATTTTCGGGATGTCGACCTGTTTGCCCTTGTACATGAACGAGCCGTTGCGCGAAATGATCGAAAGCGCCGAAATCTTGCTGAGGTCGGTGATGATGTCCTCGGTGATGCCGTCACTGAAATATTCCTGTTCCGGATCGCCGCTCATGTTCACGAACGGCAGCACGCAGATCGAGAAGCGCGCCACGTGCTTGTTCGGGTGCGCCGGCGCCGTGTCGACCGCGGCCCTGGCGGATTGTGCCGCCTGCTGGCGCGCAATCATCGCGTCCAGCGCGCGCAGGAATTCCTGCGCCTGCGCACTCGTCGGGTTCTCGTTCCACTCGTCGAGGTCGGTCGTGTGGATGGCCCGGACGTCCATCGGCAGGCGCGCCTGCTCGAACCGCACAGGCACCAAGATGCCGCGGTCGGCCGCTTCCCGCGCCTCGCCGCGTACCCAGCGCGACGCGACCGATGTCGGAGTCCAGATCACCAGCACCGCTTTCGCCGCATC
>DASTIS010000053.1:0-2515 GCA_035717365.1 Rhodanobacteraceae bacterium | reverse complement strand
GCTACAATGGCATTGTAGAGGTCGTCGGTTCGATCCCGTCTGGCTCCACCAAATCCCCACGCTGTCCCCATCGTCTAGAGGCCTAGGACACCACCCTTTCACGGTGGCGACCGGGGTTCGAATCCCCGTGGGGACGCCATGCCTGTTGTCATGGCACGTGGGAATGCAAGTACAATGTGCAGCCCGGAACATGCAACATGCCGCGCGCGGACGCAAGGTTCGCAGCGTTGCAACGGAACAATGCGGAGCGGTAGTTCAGCTGGTTAGAATGCTGGCCTGTCACGCCGGAGGTCGCGGGTTCGAGTCCCGTCCGCTCCGCCAGTTTCCGGAATCACGAGCTTCCACGATTCCCGAACGCCGGTCGACTTTTCGATTGCGTCGCGGTTTTGCGCACACGGCAATTCGAGTCACACGACCCGCGTATCCCCGTCGTCGTCCAGCGGGAACAAGTGGATGTGCTCCGGTGCTGCGGCCACCGACATCCGCTCACCAAGGTGCGGGAAAATGCCGGACGGCAACAACGCTTCGAGCCTCAGCCCGTCGGCCACCAGCGTGGTCCGCGCCAGCAAACCTTCGGGACGTATTGCGACGACGTCGCCATCGATGCCACAGCCACGCGGCACCGGCAACAACGCCTCGGCGCGGATGGCGACGCCGACCCGCCGGGCACCATTGCATCCGTGGAGCGTGCGCGCGCGCAACGACTGTCCGCCGCAGGACAGCATCACCCAGGGCCCGTCCTGCGCCAGCACGCTTGCGGTGAACACGTTGCGGATTCCCGCCAGGCGCGCCGCGGCCTGATTCGAGGGCATGGAGAAGACTTCCGCGGGAGGGCCCTGCTGCACGATCCGGCCGTCCGCAAGCAGCGCAACACGGTCGGCCATCATGGCGAGATGGGGATCGTGCGTCGCGGCCAGCGCCGGCATGCCCGTGCCACGGACCAGGCCGACGAGTTCATCCATGAGGTCGTCGCGGGTAATGGAATCCAGCGCGGAGGTGGGTTCATCGAGCAACAACAATCGCGGCTGTCGCGCCAGTGCGCGCGCAAGGGCCACCCGTTGCTGCTGCCCGCCGGACAATTCCCGCGGACGCCGTTCCTCCATCCCGGGCAACCCCACCCGCGCGAGCAGCGCATCAGCGTCGCGATGACGCTCGCGGCGTGTGCCGTCCAGCGCAAAGGCCACGTTCTGCCACGTCCGCAGGTGTGGAAACAACCCGTAGCCCTGCGGCAGATAACCCACCGGTCGGGCCTGCGGTGGCAGGCGGTTCCACGGGCAGCCTTCCGCCGGAAGCAAGCCTGCGATCGCCTTGAGCAGGCTGGTCTTGCCGGAACCTGAAATCCCGAGCAACGCGGTGAACCCTTCGACCTCCAGTGTCGCGTCCAGCGTCAAGGGCTGCGCAAGGCGACAGCGGATCTTCACGTTCAGTACGCCAGCTGCCGGCGCGACGCCAGCCCCATCGCCAGCGGCAACGGCAGCGCGACGACGAAGAACAGCCACAGCAGCGGGTACACCGCGGTGAGGCCGCTGTCCTGCAGGTTGACCCACAGCTTGACGGGAATGCCCTTCGGAAAATACGCGATGATGAGGACAATGCCGAACTCGCCCATCGCCCGGACCCAGGCCAGCGCCAGGCCGGACGCCAGGCCGAGGGCGGACAGTGGCGCGCTCACGCGCCAGAACACCTGCCAGGGTCCGCGTCCGAGCGTCGCGGCGATCTGCTCCAGCTCGCGTGGCACGCCTTCGAACGCGGCCCTCGCGGTGACCACGTAGTACGGCGCCGCGGCGTAGACCTGCGCCAGCACGAAGGCCTGGGGGCTGTTGGTCAGTTCCAGACCGAGCTGGCGCAAGGGTTGACCGGCCCAGCCGTAAGGGCCGAACAACAACACCAGCATCAGCCCCATGACCAGCGGCGGCGCCAACAGCGGCAACAAGGTCAGCGCATCCACGATCACCTTGCCGCGAAACCGCGAACGTGCGAGCCACCACGCCAGCGGCGTGCCCAGCACGATGACGATGAGCAGCGCGATCAGGGTATAGCCCACCGAGACCGCGACCGCGCGACCATCGCCTGATTGCAGGTGCAGCGCGAGCCACGGCGTGGTGAACAGCAAGCTGGCGAAGGGCAGCACCAGCAGCGCCAACGCCAGCGCGCCGGCCATCGGTACCCAACCTCGCGTTTTGGTCGTTCCGCTTCGCATTGCGTACATTCACTCCGCAGGCTGGAGCGCTTCGCCCTTCCACTTGCCGTAACCATAGTCGGCCAACAGCTGCTGGCCGGCGGCACTTTGCAGGAACGCGATGAATTGCGCAGCCTGCTTCGGGTGGGGTGCATTCTTGAGCACGCCAGCGTAGAACACCAATGGCTGCACCTTGACGGCCTCGGTCTTGCCGTCTCCTTTTGCGAGTGCAAAGCCTGCGTGGCTGTACCAGGTGTCCGCCATCGCCGGATTGCCGAGGTTGATCTCATCCGGCAGGGTGATGTAGGGCAGGTGGTGCGAAACCACCGCGCTCAG
>DASTIS010000052.1:0-10287 GCA_035717365.1 Rhodanobacteraceae bacterium | reverse complement strand
TCGTCCCATGCGCGCGTTTTCAGCGCGAACTGCGGATAACTGTCCGGCGCATAATCCAGCGTTCCGTACTGCACCACATCGAAATGCGGACGCAGCCGTTCGACCCCACGCAACACATCATCGGCGTAACTGCGCTGCTTGTGCTGCCGCGACAACCATTCGGCTTTCTCGGCATCGCCCCACGGCTGGCCAGGTGTGCCGATGGGATAAAAGGGTTCGATCTTCATCGCGCTGCTCGCCTCGCGGGTGCCGGGAACGAATCGTGTATTTTATCAGCGTGCCTGCAGACACCTGTCGGGAACGCACTCCCTCGAGCAGCGCGAACGTTGAACCGGCCGCGTGGGCCCCCATGTAGGTCTCGGCCCCATTTCGACTGGATTGCCCATGACCGCCCCGGTCCCGCTGCGCATCGATTTCGTTTCCGACGTCGCCTGCCCATGGTGCGCGGTCGGGTTGGCCAGCCTGCAACACGCACTGGCAAGGCTGGGCGGCAATGTCGCAGCAGAAATCCACCTGCAGCCCTTCGAGTTGAGCCCCGACATGCCGGCCGAAGGCGAGGACGCGGGCGAGCACATCATGCACAAGTACGGCATCGGCGAGGCGCAGATGGAAGCCAACCGGAACGTGATCCGCGAACGCGCCGCGCCGTTCGGCTTTGCCTACAACGTGGGTGCGGGTAGCCGGGTCTGGAACACCTTCGACGCGCACCGGCTGTTGCACTGGGCCGGGTTGCAGGATCCAGACAAGGCCGTGGCCCTCAAGCAGGCGTTGTTTCGTGCCTACTTCACCGACAATGAAAACGTGGCCGACCGCGAAACCCTCGTTCGCGCCGCCAAAGGCGCCGGCCTGGATGGCGACGAGGCCCGCCGCATCCTGGAAAGCGGCGCCTACGCCGACGAAGTACGCGCGCAGGAGCAACGCTTCCAGCAAGCCGGCATCCATTCCGTACCGGCCACGATCATCAACGGGATCCATCTGATTCCGGGCGGACAGCCGCCAGAAGTGTTCGAGCGCGCGCTGCGCGAGATCGCCGCCCAGGCGCCCGCCGGTTGAAACGACCCGGTTACAAGTGTGCGTCGGGCTCGATGCGTTGCAGGAATTCGTAGCGCGGTGTCTTGCGATCGACGATCGCGTGCGTATCCATGCCGATCACCTGTCGCAGCAGGCCGCCGTCCTTCGGTGCGACGGCCGGCCAGTGCGGCAGGCCCGGACCGCTGGGGTTGCCGGTCTTGATGAAGTTGGCGAAGTAGCCTTCCATCGTGGCCGAAACTTTGCGGTCGTCGTTCGTCCACGCATAGACGTGATTGGTCGAGAGATTGCCCAGCGCGTATTCGATCTCGCCGCTGTGCACCGCGCCGGTATCCGGGCCCGCGCTGCCGTCGCGCTTGGCTGGACGCGCCTTGGTGAAGAAGTAGTAATACACCGGCGCGTCGCCGGTTATGCGCTGCAAATGCATCCAGCGCCAGGTCGAGAACGCGATGAACGTGTCGCCAGCCAGCGCCGTGCCGGAAGCCTTGACTTCGGCCTCGTTGTTGCCCGGATACAGCTTCAGCGCCTCCTCCGCGTGCGCGCCGAACCGCTTTTCCACGGCGGCGCGGTAGTTGGCCGGCGTCGGAGGTTTCCCGTCGAGCAGGTCGGTCCAGGAACCCTCCTGTGAGTTCGAACCGACCAGCAGCGGAATGTGCGCCTGATCCCCGGCTTCGTAGATGGCTTCCGGCGAACGCGGCAGGAACCAGCCGTCAACGTCGACCATGAATTTGGCCACGTCCTTGTCGCCGGTGGCCGCAAGCAGCGCGTCTGCGGGCATCTCACGCAACTGCTCGAGCGACTGCGCACCGACGTGTTTCATGAAAACCCCGCCCCAATGCTGGGCAACCTCGAGCGACCACGGCGCGAGGTTGCCCAGCACGGCGCCGCTTTCGCCGATCGCGCGCTGCATCAGCCCCTTCGACAGCGGCGACGCCATCAATGCCGATACCGCCATGGAACCGGCCGACTCGCCGCCGATCGTGACCTGCTTCGGATCGCCGCCGAATGCTGCAATGTTGTGATGGACCCAGCGCAGCGCGGCAACCTGATCCAGCAATCCGTAATTGCCGCTGGCGTGGTGAGGAGATTCCTCGGCCAGCGCCGGCAACGCGAGGAATCCGAACACACCGAGCCGGTAATTCACGGTGACTGTGACGATCCCGTGCCGCGCGAGGCTCGCGCCATCGTAGCGAAGCTCGGACCCGTCGCCGCCGACGAAACCGCCGCCGTAGAAATACACCAGCACCGGCAATTTCCTGCCTTCACTGCCGGCGGGCGTCCACACATTGAGGTACAGGCAATCCTCGCCCATGCCGTCGGAACGGAACACCATGTCGCTGAACAGTCCAAGCTGCATGCAACGCGGACCGAAATGATCGGACGCGCGTACGCCCGTCCATGCAGCGACCGGTTGCGGTGGTTTCCAACGCAGCGGTCCGACCGGCGGCGCGGCATAGGGAATGCCCCGGAATTCGTCCAACCCCGCCGTCACGTCATGGATCCCCGAAACGACACCGCTGTGGATGCGCACGCTGGGCGTCGTCGCCGGCTTCTGCACCGCGGCCATTGCGAACCCGGGCCACGGCACGAATGCCACAGCCATGACAATGAGGAAAGCACGCGCGATGGCAGTGGGCATGCGGGGCACCTCAACGGACAGATGCACAATCTTATGCGACCCCAAAAGGGGACGGGGAAAATCAAGTCGACTTGATCAACCCTCCCCTTTTTATAATGGGAGGGTGATTCGATCCGCGCCAAGCCGGGACCGCGAGGCATCGCTGGTCAGTTGGCGCATCGCTGTGGTGGCCTTCCTCGGCGGTATTGGCGGCGGCGTGGTGTTCCCGATCCTGCCGACGCTGGGGCTGCGCATGGGGTTGTCGGCGCTGATGATCGGCGTGATCCTGGCGGCCAACCGGATCGTGCGCATCGGCATGAATCCACTCACTGGCGTGCTGGTGGACCGCTTCGGCGGACGCGGCGTAATCGCGGCCGGGCTTTTCATCGAAGGCGTGGGCACCCTGGGTTACATCGCCGCGCTGCATTTCGCGACGCCCGCTGCCTGGTTCCTGGCCGGACGCCTCGTCTGGGGCGCCGGCTCGTCGCTTTTGTTCGTGGGTGCCGTTGCGGCCGTGCTTGCGGCCAGCAGTGGCGAAAATCGTGGCCGCCTGGTCGCGCGGGCACGCAGCGCCATCAGCCTGGGAGTTCCGGGGGGACTGGTGCTAGGCGGTCTCGTGACCGATTTCTTCTCTGCCGACGCCGCGTTCGTTGCTGCGCTGGTCCTGAGTGTCAGCTCCGGCCTGACGGCCCTGGCAGGTATCCCGCGCTTGCGCCCGATCGGCTCGCCCGAAGCCACGACACACCCGTCGCTGGATGGACTGCTGCAAGTGTTGCGTCAACGTCGTCTGGCGGGCATCTGGTTCTACGCGGCGCTCGTTTCCTTTTCAGTGCAAGGATTGTTGCTCGCAACGCTGGTCCTGCTGGTGGACCGCCGGGGAACCTCCATCGCGGGATTCGGCGCCGAGGGCAGCGCAGGCCTGTTGCTCGCCATCCTGATGCTCGCCTACGCCGGCACGTCGATCTTCATCGGCCGTCGCCTCGATGCGTTGCGACGGCGCACCCACCTGCTTGGCGCAGCCATCGGGCTGCTGATCGCCGGTTATCTGCTGCTGGCCTTCACCCCCACGCTTGCACTGATCGTGGCGGCGCTGGTCATGATCGGCGTCGGCACCGGCGCCATCGTGATTCCGCTGCTGACCCTGATCGGCGATCTCGTTGCACCCGGGCTGCGCGGGCGCGCCACCGCGATCTATCAGGTCGCATCGGACTTCGGCGGCACCGCAGGTCCGATCGTCGGACTCGTCCTCGGTGTGCGTTTCGGCTTTTTCGCGATCTATGCGGGGGTTGCAGCCCTGTTCGTGCTCTCGCTCCCCGTCGCCGTCGCGCTGGCGCGCGCGGAGCAGCCGGTGCGGGATTGAGACCCCTTTTGTCTGCGCCGTTCGCACTCCATATCGGGGGCAGGGACAACGGAACCCGTTCGATTTCAAGGCCACCCATGAGCAATGTGCTGCATGTCGTCTGTCCACACTGCGGGGCGGTGAACCGTCTACCGTCCGACCGCCTCGGCGCGGCGCCCACCTGTGGCAAGTGCCACCAGCCCCTGTTCGAGGGCAAGCCGGCGGAACTCAATGAAGCCGCGTTCGACAAACATCTCGCGCGCAATGACATTCCGGTGCTGGTGGATTTCTGGGCGCCGTGGTGCGGGCCGTGCAAGATGATGGCGCCGGAGTTCGTGAAGGCGGCCGCGCAACTCGAACCGCGGGTACGCCTGGCCAAGGTCGATACCGAGGCGGAACCATCGCTGGGCGCGCGCTACGGCATCCGCAGCATTCCCACCCTTGCGCTGTTCCGGGGCGGCCATGAAGTGGCGCGCCAGGCCGGGGCGATGAACGCCGCGGGCATCGTGCGATGGGCGGAGTCCCACGCGAGGTAGGCATACGCGGCGCAAATGGTGTCAGGGCCAGCGAAACAAGCCTTCGTAGTCCGCGCCGGTACGCCGGCAGGCCCGCCAGGCCAGCCCGCCTTCGGCCATCGCATCGCGGACGCTGGGTGCGATCAGTCGCAACGCGCGGACGGCGCCGCGATCGCGGAATCGTCGAAGGCCCGATCGCTGCATCAGGTCGAGCGCCCAACCCGGCAGCAGCGCGGCCGCAGCGCCTAAGAACAAGTCGCGACCCAGATCCGACAGCGGAATCGGCAATCGGATACCGCCGAGGATGTGCAACGTCTCGCGGGCGCGCGCATCGAACGCCAGTTCCGGGCGAACGCCGGCGAAGAACGCATCGAGTCCGGCCGCGGATTTCGGAACATCGCGCGCGCCCAACGCTTCGGCGATCCGCGCCACCTCGGCGAGATAGCGATCCTGCATCGCCAACGGAATGCGTAAATTGCAGTACGTTTCGTACGCGCGCAGGAAACACCAGCACTCGGCGGCATGAACCCACGTGAGCAAATGCGGATCGTCGGCACTGTAGGCGCGCCCGTCTGCAGCGGTGCCGCGCACGGCGTGGTGGATGTTGCGGACATGTTCGATGGCGGCCTCGGCTGCAGCCAGTGGTGCGTAGGTCGTGCGCCCCACGAAAGCCGTGGTGTTGCGCAGCCTGCCGAGCGTGTCGGTGCGGAAGCTCGAATGGTCCCACACACCGGCCAGCGCCAGCGGATGCAGCGCCTGCAACATCAGGGATGCCAGGCCGCCCACCATCATGCTCGGAAAATCCGCGTGGATCTTCCAGGTCACGCTGTCCGGCCCGAACAACCCGGGATCGCCCAACGGTGCGTCGTAATCCGGTGCCGGCGCATCCCGGCTCAGCACCGCAAGCACCTGGCGCCGCAGCTGCCTGCGCGCGGTCCGCGGCAACAGTTTCACACCAGGCAAGTGCAGACGGCTTGATTGCCGATCGCGACGTCGTGCATGCCCATCCAGCGTCGAGTCGTCAGTGCTTCGCATGTCCAGCCAGCATACGCCTTCGACCCATGACCCGGCGACCTGTCTTCATTCCGTTCGGCATTCGCAAGAGCGCGCCGGCGGCCGACATCCATTCTCGTGCACTGCGTCGTGACATTGCCAGCCAACCTGGGGTATACATGACCCATGCGCAGCCGGCGGGAGCGCGACCACAAACCCACCGACCAAGGGAAGCAAATGGCCGCTCAGGACAATGCGCGCGTGGACAGCAACGAATTTTACGAAATGCTGTTCGTCGCCAATCCGCTGCCCATGTGGGTATTCGAGATTGCGAGCGGCCGGTTTCTCACGGTGAATGCGCAGGCATGCCGGCAATACGGCTACAGCGAGGAAGAATTCCTCGCGATGACCATTTTCGACATTCGCCCGCAGGAAGAGAGCGCGCACCTGGCCGAAGTGCGGTCCACTGGCCCTTCGGGTCGCCGCGAGTTCGGATCATGGCGACATCTGAAGAAGGACGGCACGGAGATCAATGTGGAGGTCTCCTCCGATGACGTCGTGTTCCGTGGCAAAGCCGCGCGGCTGGTGCTGGCAAACGACGTCACCGAACGGACCCGCATCGAGGCTGCATTGCGCCTGAGCCACGAACGCTTCGACTACGTGACACGCGCCACCGAAGATGCGGTGTGGGACCGCAACATCGGCGACAACACCATCTGGTGGAACCGGGGGTTGCAGCGACTGTTCGGAATCCCACCCGAAGCGGTCGTGGGGACGACCGAGTGGGCGCGCGAATGCATCCACCCCGATGATCGCGAGCAGGTCGTCCGCAGCATGGAAGAGGCCATCCGCAGTGATGCGGAACAATGGGCGCGCGAGTACCGGTTCCGGCGGCACGATGGCACTTATGCATTCGTCTATGACCGCGGATTCGTGATCCGCGACGCCAGCGGACGTGCGGTCCGCGTTGTCGGCGCTATCACCGACCTGTCGGATCGCAAGCGACGAGAAGACATCCTGCGTGAACAGGCGATGTTGCTCGATCGGGCCAAGGACGCGATTCTGGTGCGCGGTCTCGATCACCGAATCCGTTACTGGAACAAGGCCGCGGAGACCATTTACGGTATCCCCCGCGAACAGGCCATCGGAAAGCGCGTGGAGGAAATCGTCGTCTCCGATGATCCGGCGGCATTCGAGGATGCTGATGCCGAGGTATTCGGAAAAGGCGAATGGTCCGGGCGCCTTCAGCAATCCACGGCGGGCGGAAAGGTCATCACCGTCGACGGACACTGGACCCTGCTGCGCGACGACAGCGGCCGGCCTGCCGGCGTCCTGAAGATCCATACCAATGTCAGCGAACGCGTGGATCTGGAACGCCGCCTGGCGCAGTCCCAGAAACTCGAGGCGATTGGACAATTGACCGGCGGCATCGCGCACGACTTCAACAATCTTCTGACGGTCATCGTCGGCAATGCCGACACGTTGGCGGAGGAACTCCCGGACCAATCGGAGATGCTTCCGCTGGTGGAAATGATCCGCACCGCCGGCGAACGCGGCGCGGAGTTGACCAGCCATCTTCTCTCCTTCGCGCGCCGGCAGGCACTGGAGCCCCGAACAACGCGCCCGGACCAATTGATCGACGGGATGCGCAACCTGTTGCGGCGTACATTGGGCGAAAACATCGAGTTTACGGTGGAGCACGCGGCCGATGTCGCCGAGGTCTCGGTCGACCCGACGCAATTCGAATCGGCGCTGCTGAACCTGTGCATCAACGCGCGCGACGCCATGCCCGGCGGCGGCAAGCTGATGATCGAAACCGGCAACGTGATCCTGGATGAGAATTACACCGGACAGCGCGTGGACGTCGTGCCCGGGGACTATGTGCGGATTTCGATCTCCGACACCGGGACCGGCATGAGCACCGCGGACGCAGCGCGCGCGTTCGAGCCGTTCTTCACGACCAAGGCACGCGGCAAGGGCACCGGCCTCGGCCTCAGCATGGTGTACGGTTTCGTCAAGCAATCCGGTGGGCACGTGGCGATCTACTCGGAACTCGGCCACGGCACGGTGGTCACGCTTTATCTGCGTCAAGCCAAAGGCCACAACGAACCGGTCACGGTTGTCGAACCGGACAACATCGCAGGTCGCGGCGAGCGCATCCTGCTGGTGGAGGACGACGATCTGGTGCGTGCGCACGCCATGCAGTTGCTGGAGAGTCTCGGTTACCGTGTCGTTGCGGCATCCAACGGGCCGGAGGCGCTGGAACTGCTGCGCAAGGACATCTCCTGCGACCTGCTGTTCACCGACGTGATCATGCCCGGCGGCATGACCGGCCCCAAGCTGGCCGAAGCCGCGCATGCGCTGCGACCCGGCCTGCCCGTGCTGTATACCTCCGGCTATACGGAGAACGCGATCATCCACCATGGCCGCGTGGATCCCGGCGTCAATCTTCTGCACAAGCCGTATCGGAAACCTGAGCTGGCGGCCAAGATCCGCGCGGTCCTGGAAGCGAAACGATCCAAGGACAGTGACCACTGATGGACGCGCAAAGACCTCGACGGCTGCTGATCCTCGATGACGAACAGGCGGTGGCGCAGACGGTGGCGTTTGCCGCGAAGCGCCACGGCTTCAGCGTGCGGATGTCGGAATCGGCGGAGACTTTTTTCGACGATGTCGCAAGCGTCGTACCCAGTCACATCATCATTGACCTGCTGATGCCGGACATGGATGGCGTGGAGGTGCTGCGGAATCTCGCGGCGACCGGGTGTCACGCCAACATCATCATGATGAGCGGCATGGGCACGAAGGTGCTGGAATCGGCGCAACGGGTCGGGATCGAGCGCGGCCTGCGCATCATCGGAATCCTGCCCAAGCCATTCAAGCCGGCGGAATTGCGCGCGCTGCTGGATGCAGACGCGCACGACCGGGCGCACCCCGAACCCGTCGCGACAGGCAATGGCGAAGTCTTGCTGGACGGCATCGGGACGGCGCTGCGCGACAGGCAGTTTGTCCTGCATTACCAGCCGAAGTTGCATCTCGCCAGCGGTCGGCCTGTCGGCGTGGAGGCGCTGGTGCGCTGGCAGCATCCGGTATTCGGACTGCTTCCGCCCGACCGATTCCTGCCGTTGATCGAGCAGTCCGGCAACATGAACCGGCTCACCGTCCGCGTCATCGAAGCGGGCCTGGCGTGGGTCGCGGGGCTTGCGCGCGACAGCACCCTGGATCTGGCGATCAACATCTCCGGCAGCAGCCTTACCGACGTCAGGTTTACCGATCTGTTGCACGAGCAATGCACCCTGCTCGAAGTGGATCCCGCCCACATCATCCTGGAGCTGACGGAAACCACTGCCGCCCGGCGCACCGCCGAGCTGTTCGACATCCTCACACGCGTTCGATTGAAAGGATTCCAGCTCAGCATCGACGACTTCGGCACCGGCTATTCCTCGCTGGCGCAATTGGCGCAATTGCCGTTTTCCGAAATCAAGATCGACAGGTCTTTCGTTTCGGCGATGCTTGCTTCCGAGGAGGCGCGGAAGATCGTCGCCACCACCATCGGACTCGGCAAGGAGTTGCAGCTCACCACGGTAGCCGAAGGCGTAGAGACCGAAGCGCAGGCGCGGGCGCTGACGGCGCTCAAGTGCGACCAGGCGCAGGGCTATTTCTTCGCCAGGCCGATGGACGGCGACGCCGTGCGGACGTGGCTGCGCGAGCGCGGTTAGCGGGAGTGCCGAAGACGAATCGCGCGCAAGGTTCAGTTCGCATCGCGCATCCTTGCACTTCATCCCACACAAGGAGGCCGCCATGGGATTGTTGGTAGACGGCAGGTGGCAAGACAAGTGGTACGACACCGAAAGCACCGGGGGGCATTTCAAACGCTCGGCCAGCCAGTTCCGCAACTGGATCACGACCGACGGCAGCGCCGGACCGTCCGGACAAGACGGCTTCAAGGCCGAACGTGGTCGCTACCACCTGTACGTGTGCTACGCCTGCCCCTGGGCGCACCGCACGCTGGTGATGCGGGCATGGAAAGGCCTGGAAAAGTCCATCGACGTCTCCGTGGTGCACCCGCTGATGCTGGAAAACGGGTGGGAATTTCGCACCGACTTCGACGGCGCCACCGGCGACCGGCTGTACGGTTTCGACAAGCTGTACCAGCTCTATCTGAAAGCCGACCCGCACTACAGCGGCCGCGTGACGGTGCCGACCCTGTGGGACAAGCAACGCGGGACGATCGTCAACAACGAGTCGTCGGAGATCATCCGCATGCTCGGGCACGCCTTCGACGGCATCGGTGCGCGTCCGGGCGACTACTGCCCCGACGACCTGTTGGCGGACATCGACGCTACCAACGCAACCGTGTACGACAACGTCAACAACGGCGTCTACAAGGCCGGCTTCGCGACCAGTCAGGAAGCCTATGACGAGGCGGTCACCGCCCTTTTCGAAACGCTGGAGTCACTCGAGCAGCGCCTCGGGCAACACCGCTACCTGATCGACAACACCCTGACCGAAGCGGACCTGCGCCTGTGGACCACCCTGGTCCGGTTCGACGCCGTGTACACGACGCACTTCAAGTGCGACCGCAAGCGGATCAGCGACTATCCCAACCTCGAGGGCCTGCTGCGCGACATCTACCAGATGCCCGGCGTGGCCGACACCGTGTGGATGGACCACATCCGCCACCACTACTTCTGCAGCCACAAGACGATCAATCCGTACGGCATCATTTCGATCGGCCCGACGCTTGCCTTCGATGCCCCGCATGACCGCGACCGGCTGGGCAAGCGTGAAAT
>DASTIS010000051.1:0-17680 GCA_035717365.1 Rhodanobacteraceae bacterium | reverse complement strand
GCGTCATGCGGCCACCTCCAGGCAACGCTGCGCGATCATGTCGGCGGCGTCGGGTTTGGCCAGCGTGCGCGCGGCGGTCGCCATGGCAAGGCGCTTGTCGGCATCACGCAACAGGCGCTCCAGCAGCCCGGCGAAACGCGACGGATCGAAATCGCGGTCCTGCACCAGTTCGGCGGCGCCGATGGCGACGAAACCTTCGGCGTTGCGGGTCTGGTGATCGTCCACCGCATGCGGGAACGGCAGCAGGATCGCGCCCAGACCGGCTGCGGCGAGCTCCGCCAGCGTCAGCGCCCCGGCGCGACACACGACCAGGTCCGCCCATGCATACGCGTGCGCCATGTCGGCGATGAACGGTTCGATCCTTGCGTCGACGTCCACGCGCGAATACGCGGCACGGGTCGCCTCCACGTGTGCCTTGCCGCATTGGTGCAACACCTGAGGACGACGGTCCGCGGGGATCAGCGCAAGCGCATCGGGCAGGCCCGTGTTCAGCGTGCGCGCGCCGAGGCTGCCGCCCAGCACCAGCAAACGCGGCACGCCACCGCGCCCGGCGAAGCGCGCCGCCGGCGCGGGCAACGCGGAAATTTCCGCGCGCACCGGATTGCCGGTCCATTCGGCATGCACGGTGGCGGGAAACGCGTCTGGGAAACCGCTCATGACACGTCGTGCCACCCTGGCCAGCACGCGGTTGGTGAAACCGGCCACGCGGTTCTGCTCGTGCACCAGCAATGGGCGGCGTTGCAACCACGAGACGACGCCGCCCGGTCCGGCAACGTAACCGCCCAGCGACAACACACTGCGCGGCCGGACGCGACGCAGCAGCCGCCACGCCGCGATGCCCGCGCGCGCCAGCATCCATGGCGCCGCGAGCCGCGCGCCGAATCCCTTCCCACGCAGACCCGAAACCGGCAATGAATGCAATTCGAACCGGTGCTCCGGCACGATGCGCGACTCCATCCCGCCGTGCGCACCCAGCCACAGCACCGGCACTTCGCGCGCGCGCAACGCCGCCGCGACCGCGAGGCCGGGGAAGATATGGCCGCCGGTACCGCCGGCCATGATCAACACGGGCGCGCGCGCTTCGCCGGTCATGCGCGCACCTCCTCGCAGGTCGGCTCGACGCGCGTGCGCGCTGCCAGCGGCAGTTGCGGCTGCGGCCGGCCGGTCCGGGGGGAAGCGGACGCCGCCGGCGGCGTCCTGCGCGTCGCCATCCGCCGCGCGTCCTCGGCGCGGTGGATTTCATAGCCCGCGCGCAACAGCACCCCCAGCATCACGCAGGTCATCAACGTGCTGGAGCCACCCGAACTGATCAGCGGCAGGGTCAGGCCCTTGGTCGGCAGCACACCGAGGTTCACGCCCACCGATACCAGCGCCTGCAGGCCGATCATCAGCGAAATGCCGAACGCGACGTAGCCGGCACGGTGCTGTCCCACTTCCACCCCCCGCAGCCCGAGTTGCAGGCCGCGCCCGACCAGCAATGCGAACAACGCGAGCACGAACAGCACCCCGACGAAGCCGAGTTCCTCGGCGATCACCGCGAGGATGAAATCGGTGTGCGCCTCCGGCAGATAGAACAACTTCTGCACGCTGCCGCCCAGACCCACGCCGAACCATTTGCCGCGGCCGACCGCGATCAGTGCCTGGGTGAGCTGGAAGCCGTCGTTGAACGGATCCTTCCACGGGTCGAGGAACGAGGTCAGGCGCTTGACCCGATAGTCGGTCGACAACGCCAGCCACGCACCAAGCGGAATCGCCGGCAAGCCCATGATCACGAGGTTGCGCATCCGTGCACCGCCCAGCCACAACATGCCGACCACCACCACGCCGATCAGCGCGGCCGACCCGAAGTCGGGCTGCGCGAGCAGCAGCACCGCGGTCAGGCCGGCCACCGCCACCGGCTTGACCGCGCCAAGGAACTTCGTTTCCACCGCGTCGCGGTGCCGCACCAGGTAACTCGCGACGTACAGGATCACGGTGAGCTTGGCGAGTTCGACCGGCTGGAATCCCGATATGCCGAAGTCGATCCAGCGTCGTGCGCCGTTGATGCGCATGCCGACATGGGGCACGAACACCAGCAGCAGCAACATGAACGTCCCCAGCATCAGCCAGCCCGACCAGCGTTCCAGCGTGTTGAGCTCGATCCTGAGCGCGATCCACAACGCGATCGCCCCGCCCAGCGCGAGGAAGACCACGTGACGCTTCAGGTAATGGAACTCGCCGATGTGGTGCCCGTCGGCGACCGCGATCGAACTCGACGCCACCATCACGATGCCGAACGCAACGAGACCGACAGTGGCCAGCAACAGCCACGGGTCGTGGCGGCCTTCGGGTCCGTGCTTGCGGACAGCTTGCGATTGGCCGAACCAGTTCGTCATCGTCACCGCACCTTCAACGTCGCGAGCCCCACCAACACCAACACCACCGAGATGATCCAGAAGCGCACGATCACGCGCGGCTCGGGCCAGCCCTTCAATTCGAAGTGGTGGTGGATGGGCGCCATCCGGAACATCCGTTTGCCGGTCAGCTTGTAACTGCCGACCTGCAGCATCACCGACGCGGTTTCGACCACGAACAATCCACCCATCACCAACAGGATGATTTCCTGCCGCACAATCACCGCAACACACCCGATCGCGCCGCCGATCGCGAGCGCGCCGACATCGCCCATGAACACCTGCGCGGGATAGGTGTTGAACCACAGGAATCCCAGTCCCGCGCCGGTCAAGGCGCCGCAAAACACCGCGAGCTCGCCCGCGCCCGGGATGGACGGAATGCCGAGGTACGTCGAGAACACCGCATTGCCTGCGAGATAGGCGAACGCGCCCAGTGCCGCCGTCACCAGTACCGCCGGCATGATTGCCAGGCCGTCGAGCCCGTCGGTCAGGTTCACCGCATTGGAGAACCCGACGATCCACAGGTACGCGATCACCACGAAACCCGCGCCGAGCGGAATCGCCACGTGCTTGAACAAGGGCACGTACAGCGCGGTCGCCGCCGGCACGTTGGCGGTATGGAACAGGAACAATGCTGCCGCGAGACCCACCACCGATTGCGCCAGGTATTTCCACCGCGCACGCAAACCATGCGGATCCTTGAGCACCAGCTTGCGGTAATCGTCGTAAAAACCGATCAGGCCGCAGGCCAGCGTGACGATCAGCACCACCCACAGATAGCGGCTGTGCAGGTCACCCCACAACAACGTACCGACCACGATCGCGGCCAGGATCAAGGCGCCGCCCATGGTCGGCGTGCCGGCCTTGGACAGGTGCGACTGGGGCCCGTCGCTTCGCACCACCTGCCCGGCTTTCAGCGCGGTCAGCCGCCGGATCATCGCGGGGCCGCAGAACAGGGCAAAGAACAGCCCCGTCAACGCCGCCATGATGGTGCGGAAGGTGATGTAATCGAACAGCCGGAACGGCCCGAAATACTGTTCCAGCCAGTGGGCGAGCTCAAGCAACATGCCGGTCGCCCCCCTTGCCATCTTCGAGCAGCGCGCCGACGACGCTTTCCATGTGCGAGGAATGCGAGCCCTTGACCAGCACGCACACGCCGGCGTGCAGGTCGCCACGCAGCGCCGTGATCAGTGCAGCCTGATCGGCATGCACCCGACCCTCGTCGCCAAAGGCTTCGGCGGCCACCGCCGCCAACTTGCCGACGGCGTACAGGCGCGCGATCCCCTGCTCGCGCGCGGCCTGGCCGATCCGGGCGTGCAGCGCCGCGGCGGCGTCGCCAAGTTCGGCCATATCGCCCAGCACCAGCCAGCGCTCGCCCGGCCGCAGCGCCAGCGTCGCCACCGCGGCCAGCGCGGAACCCGGATTGGCGTTGTAACTGTCATCGATGAGCACCCAGCCCTGCGGCGATTCGCGCCGCCGCAGGCGACCTTCGACGGATTCCGCGTCCTGCAATCCGGCCACGATGTCGTCCAGCCCGCTCCCCGCCGCGTGTGCGAGCGCGGCCGCAGCCAGCGCGTTGGCAACGTTGTGGCGGCCCGGCAACGGAAGGTTGACGGTTGTACGACCGGACGGCGTCGTCAGCATGAAATCACTTGCGTCCGCGCCGAGGCGCACATCGCTGGCGCCCACGTCGGCCGATGACGCCAAGCCGAAGCGCAAAACCCGGCGCGCACCGGCGAGCCCGGCGAAATACGCCGCGAAGGCATCGTCCGCGTTGATGACGGCCACGCCGTCCGGCGGCAATGCCTGGTACATCGCGCCCTTGGTTTCGGCGATTCCTTCCAGCGAATGCATCCGCTCGAGGTGCGCGGGGCCGATGTTGTTGACCAGGCCGATGCGCGGCCGCGCGATCGCGGCGAGGTAGGCGATGTCGCCCGGCTTGCCGGCGCCCATCTCCAGCACCGCGTAGCGGGTGGCTTCGGGCATGCCCAGCAGGGTCAGCGGCAGACCGATCTCGTTGTTGAAACTGGCGGCGTTGCTGTGGGTCGGCCCATGCCGCGCAAGGATGCGCGCCGCCAGTGACTTGACGGTAGTCTTGCCGTTGGAGCCGGTGATGCCGATGACCACGGCGTTGTGCTGCGCACGCACCGCGCTCGCGAGATCGCCCAGTGCGTGCAGGCTGTCGGCCACCACGATTTGCGGCAAGTCGATCTCGATGCGGCGCGACACCAGCGCACCCGCGGCGCCACGCACCGCGGCTTCGGCGACGTGGTCGTGGCCGTCGTGGTGCTCACCCTTGAGCGCGACGAACAGCTCGCCGGCCCCGAGGGTGCGCGAATCGGTGGAAACCGCGCGGACCGTCGCGTCGGCGCCGTTCAAGCTGCCTCGCGTCCATACCGCGATTTCCCGGAGGCGCAGCTTCAGCATGGCCGCACCTCCAGGTTGGCGCGCGCGACCTTGAGATCGTCGAACGGCCGTTTCACACCGGCACTTTCCTGATATGCCTCGTGGCCCTTGCCGGCGAGGAGCACCACGTCACCCGGCCGCGCCCGGGCAATCGCCAGGTCGATCGCGTGGGCGCGGTCGCGTTCGACGATGGCGCGGTCCGGCTCGCGCATGCCGCCAACGATTTGCGCGACGATCGCGTCGCCATCCTCGCCGCGCGGATTGTCGTCGGTGATGATGGCCACGTCTGCCAGTTCCTCGGCGATCGCCCCCATCACCGGACGCTTGCCGGGGTCGCGTTCGCCGCCGCAGCCGAACACGCAGATCAACGCGCCCTGGCAATGCGCACGCAAGGTCGCAAGCGCCTGCTCCAGTGCATCGGGCGTGTGTGAATAATCCACGACCACCAGCGGCAGGCGGCCGCCGCCGAGTCGACTCATCCGCCCGCTGACCGGCTGCAAGGCTTCGAGCGCTCCGTGAATCCGCGCGAACGGGACATCGAGTGCGGCCAGCGCACCCGCGACCGCGAGCAGATTGGCGACATTGAACCGACCCAGCAGGCGGCTGTGCACCGTGCCCTGCCCCGCTTGCGTCACGAGTTCGAAATCGATGCCGTCGGAATGGGTGCGCACATCGAGGGCGCGAATCCCGGCATCTTCAGCATCGATGCCGTAGCGCAGCACACGCACGCCCGCGGGCAACTGCGCAGCCAGCTGCCGCCCGAATGCATCGTCGACGTTGACCACGGCGGCGCGCAACCCGGGCCAAGCGAACAGCCGGGCCTTGGCGGCGCCATAGTTCTCCATGGTGCCGTGATAATCAAGATGATCGCGGGTCAGGTTGGTGAAGACCGCGACATCGAAATGCACGCCATCGACGCGATGCTGGTCGAGCGCGTGCGAGGAAACTTCCATCGCCACGTGGCTGGCGCCCGCATCACGGAACTCGGCCAGCAGCCCGTGCACGCGGATCACGTCCGGCGTGGTGCGCTCGCCCTCGTGCAACGCGCCGGACAGCCCCGCGCCCAACGTGCCGATGGTCGCCGCCCGCTTGCCGAGATGGGTGAAGGCCTGCGCCAGCAATTGCACGGTCGAAGTCTTGCCGTTGGTGCCGGTGACGCCGATGACGGTCATCGACGTGGAGGGATCGCCGAAGAAACGTGCGGCGATGGCGCCGAGTTGTGTACGGAGATGCCCGATCCAGACCACGGGACCCGGGACCCGGGACCCGGGACCATGAAGAGCACCTGTGCGCGTGTTCGGTTTTTCCGCTTCTGAATGGCGTGTTGCTGGCGAAGAGGCGGCGGCTTTCAAAAGCGCTGGGTTTGCGTCCCCGGGCCCCGGCTTCTCGGCCAGCACCACCACCGCGCCTCGCGCGACCGCTTGCGGCGCAAACTCGACCCCGTGATGCTTCGCACCCCGCAACGCCACGAACGCATCGCCCTTGCGCACGGCGTGGGAATCCTGGGTCAGGCCCGATACCACGATGTCACTTCGTTCCGGCGTCGCGATCCCCTGCAGCAACGCATCGAGGCGCATGGCGCTCATGGGGTTGCCTTCTGCGCGGGGCGCGCGGTGGCCACTGCGTCCGGTTGCGGGGGCGGCGCGGCCACCACCGGGCCGCCGGCGTACCACTGGCGCACGTTGTCGGGCGGAATGTCGAGCAGACGCAACGCGCCGGTCATCACCTCCCGGAACACCGGCGCAGACACCAGTCCGCCAAAATACTCGCCGCCGTTGCCGCCGGCATCGCGGATGATCACCACCCCGACCAGGCGTGGATCGCTGGCGGGCACGATGCCGCAGAACAGCGCGGCGTAGCGGTTTTGCGAATAGCCGCCCGCGACGGCCAGATGCGCGGTACCGGTCTTGCCGGCCACGGTGTAGTCGGCGATCGCCGCCTGCGGTGCGGTGCCCTCGGGGCTCACCACGGTGCGCAGCATCGCCATCACTTCGCTCGCCACGGCGTGAGGCTCGACCCGCACGCCGGGATTGCCGTCGCCCTTGATGAATGTGGGCGTATGGCGGATGCCACCGTCGGCGATCGCCGCGTAGGCATCCGCGAGCTGCAACGCGGTCACGTTGAGGCCGTAGCCGAACGCGATCGTGGCCTTGACGAAATCGCCCCAGGTGCGCGGTGGCGGGATGTACCCGCCCACCTCGCCGGGAAAGCCGCTGCCGGTGCTCGCGCCGAAGCCGAACGCGTGCAACACCCCGCTCATTTCGCGCGGGCTCAGCGTCAACGAAATCTTGGAGGCGCCGACGTTGCTGGAATAGGTGATCACATGACTGAGGTCGATCAGGCCGTTGTCGCGGTCGTCGCGGACCGTATGCCCATCGATCATCATCCAGCCGGGACGGGTGTCGACCGGCGTGGTCGGCGTCCATTTGCCGGACTCCAGCGCGGTGGTGATGGTGAACGGCTTCATCGTCGAGCCGGGCTCGGTCACGTCGGTGACCGCACGATTGCGGCGCTGTGCGGCGTTGCTGCTGTCGAGGTCGTTGGGGTTGTACGACGGCACGTTGACCATCGCGAGGATTTCCCCGTTGCGCGGATCGAGGACCACCATCGAGCCGGAGGCCGCCTGACGCTTGAGCACCGCCGCCGACAACGCCGAATAGGCGAGGTACTGGATGCGGCTGTCGATGCTCAGGGTCAGGTCGTGTCCCGGCACCGGCGCGCGGATCTGCTCGACGTTCTCGACGACGCGACCGAGGCGATCGCGGATCACGCGCTTCAGGCCGGGCTTGCCGGCCAGCCAGCCGTCGTAGGCAAGCTCGAGACCCTCCTGACCGCGATCGTCGATGTTGGTGAACCCGAGCACATGCGCCATCGCCGCGCCGTCGGGGTAATAACGTTTGTATTCGCGCTGCGTGTTGACGCCGGGAATATCCAGCGCCAGCACTGCCTTGGCCGCCTCCGGCGTCATCAAGCGGCGCAGGTAGACGAATTCGCGATCGTGGCGCTTCTGCAGCTTGCGGGCCAGTTCCGTGGCGTTGACGCCAAGCGCCTTGGCGAGTTCCGGAATGCGCCCGGCATGTTGCAGCACCTGGCCGGGATTGGCCCACAACGAGAGCATCGGCGTGGACACCGCGAGCGGCACGCCGTTGCGGTCGTAGATCGTTCCGCGCGACACCGGGATGTCGACTTCGCGCAGGAATCGCGCATCGCCTTGCTGCTGGAGGAACGCCTGATGCACCACCTGCAGATCGACGGCACGCGCAACCAGCCCGACCACGGCCAGGGCCAGCACGCTGCCCACCAGCGCAAGCCGCTTGCGCGTATCCGGACGACGCCGGCGCGGCGGGCGCGAGGTGGATTCGGGAGGGCGGCGCCTGTTCATTCGTGGATCATCTCCACGCTGCCGGCCGGCGGGCTGATCATGCCGAGCTGTCCGCGCGCGATCGTCTCGATCCTGGACGGGCTGGCCCAGGTCGCCTGCTCGAGCTCCAGACGGCCGAACTCGACGTTCAGCGCGTCACGCTGGTTCTGCAGCTTCGACAACTGGACGAACGCGGCGCGATCCTGGTGGCGCGCCCACACCACCGCGACGCCACTCGCGACGACCGCAAACAGCAACACGCCCACCGCGAGCACCCCGATCGCCTTCACCCGGGTTCTCCCGTCGCCGGCTTCTCGGCGATTCGCAGCACCGCGGAACGCGCACGTGGATTGCGCGCGATCTCGTCGGCATCGGCCATGTGTTTGCGTCCGACCGCGCGCAACGGCGGCGCCGCAACCGGCGGCGGGGGCAATCCACGCCGCACCGGCGCCGCGATTTCGCCGCGGATGAAACGCTTGACGATACGATCCTCCAGCGAATGGAAACTGATCACGGCAAGCCGGCCGCCGGGCTTAAGCGCCGCCGCCGCCGCGGGCAACGCGTGTTCGAGCGAACCCAGTTCATCGTTGACCCGGATGCGCAAGGCCTGGAACGTGCGGGTGGCCGGATGCTTGTGGCGCTCGCGCCGGCCCAGCGCGCGCTCCACCAGCTCGGCCAGATCGCGCGTGGTGGCGACCGGCGCCTCCCCGCGGCGGGCAACGATCGCACGCGCGATCCGGCGGCTCATGCGTTCTTCGCCGTAACGAAACAACACGTCCGCGATCTCCCGCTCGTCGGCACGCGCGAGGAAATCCGCCGCGCTGATCCCCGCGGTCGGGTCCATGCGCATATCCAGCGGCGCATCGGACTGGAACGAAAACCCGCGCGTCGCGTCATCGAGCTGCGGCGAGGACACCCCGAGGTCGAGCAGCACCCCATCGAGGCCGCCGCGCACCTCGGCCCAATCGGCCATCTCCGAAAAATTCGAATGCCGGATCGCCACGCGCGGATCGCCGCCGAATTCGCGCGTCGCACACGCGACCGCGTCGGGATCGCGATCCATCAACAGCAAATGGCCCGAAGGGCCGAGCCGTTCCAGCACCGCGCGCGCATGGCCACCGCGGCCGAAGGTGCCATCCAGATAACGGCCGTCCGGTTTCAGCGCGAGCCCGGCCAGCACGGCGTCGCGCATCACCGGGATGTGCATGAGCCCGTGACTGCCCGTCATCGCCCGCATCCCGTCCATACGTCGTACCCGCGCACGCCACCTGTGCGCATGTGCCATCCGCATCGTCCGATCCGGCGGCTTGCGCCGTTCGCCGGACGCTCGCCTCACAACCTGAGTCCCACCATTTCCTCGCTGACTTCCTCTTCGCCGATCGTCTGCTGGATCTTGGCGAGGTGCGCCTGTTCGCTCCACAATTCGAACTTGTTGCCCATGCCGAGCAGCACGGCTTTCTTTTCGATGCCGGATGCGGCGCGCTGGCTGGCGGGCAGCAACACCCGCGCGGCGCCATCCAGCTCGACCTGCGCGGCCGCGCCGACCAGTTTCAGTTGCAGGTCGCGGTGGACGCGCTTGACGCTGGACAACGCGTTGACCTGATCGCGTACGCGTTCCCATTCGGGCTGCGGAAACACCCACAGGCACCCCGGCTCGAACGGGTTGTAGGTGATCACCAGCCGGCTGTTGCACACGCGCGCAATCGGCTCGCGGTAGGCGGTGGGAATCGCCAGCCGGCCCTTTTCGTCGACGCTGATTGCGGTCTCGCCCTGGAACATTCGACTCGGTTTCCCACGGATTCCCACAAAATTACACGCGGACCCACCTTAGTCGCAGGCGGTGAGACTGTCAAGGAATTTTCGCTTTTAGATCAATGGGAAAGGCGAAATTCGGACCAATTTTGAAGTCGATTATGAGCTGTGAACGCAAGGTCGTTGAAAGCAAAAGATTTTGGTAATTCCGCATTCGTCGGAACGGTGTTGTATTGGCGTGCCAAACGCACCCGGCTCCGCGCCGGGTTCAGTCGATGGTCAGTTTGGGAAGCACGCGCATTCACTCCGCCCGAAGCGGCTGTCGTGGAAAGTCAGGTCATGGATGGCCGAGGTGGAGCCCCATGGCCCGAGCAGCTCCGTTGCGCCCGAGCGCGACATGGCGCCGCCATCAGGGAAGATGGCAAAGCTTCGCGAAAAGTCAGGCCATGGATTGGCCGAGGTGGAGCCGATAGCCGGCAAACCCGCTGCCACGCGACCCCGCGCCGAAACAGCGAGCAGGGACGCGAGCAAAAACAATGGAGTCGGCCTGTAAGCCGGGTCCTGTGCGCCTTGCGGCGTGACAGTCATTCCTCTTGGCCAGACGTCGCCGTCTGGCTCCAGCGACCAACCCGGGAACGGCGCGGGCCACGCCATCGTTCCCCTATTCGGTCTTGCTTCGGGTGGGGTTTGCCGTGCCGGTCTGTTGCCAGACTCGCGGTGGGCTCTTGCCCCACCGTTTCACCCTTGCCTGATCCCCTTGCGGGGCCATCGGCGGTCTACTCTCTGTTGCACTGTCCGTCGGCTCGCGCCGCCCAGGCGTTACCTGGCACCCTGCCCTTCGAAGCCCGGACTTTCCTCGGCGTTCTTGCGAACGACGCGACTGTCCGGCCGACTCCGGTTGCCATTGTAATGGACGGGAATCGAGAATGGTCGAAGCGGCAGGTTGCAGTCTTCCGCTTCCCTACTCCCGCCCCATTCCCGATTCGTTGTACAGCGCCTTGCGCGGCGCGCCGCTGATCGCGGCGGCGAGTTTCGCGGCCTGCGCCGGCGGCAACTCGGCGCGCAACAGCGCATGCACGCGGCGGCCTTCGGCAAGTTTCGCGTCGGCGTCTTCGCCGCGCCCCGCGATCACCAGCACACACTCGCCCAGACGCTGCTCCGGATCGTCCGAGACGCGTCCGGCAATATCGCCGAGCGTCGCGCCGACGCAGGTTTCGTGCAGTTTGGTCAGTTCGCGCAGCAGGCGTGCTTCACGCTCCATACCGAAGATGTCGCGCAAGTCCTCGCAGCACTCGACGATGCGGTGGGAGGACTCGTAAAGCACCAGCGTACGCGACTCGTTCGCGAGCTCCCGCAAACGCGCGCGCCGTGCGGCAGGCTTCGCGGGAAGAAACCCCTCGAACACGAAGCGGTCGCTGGGCAACCCCGCGACCGAAAGCGCTGCGATGGCCGCACAGGCACCCGGCACGGGCGACACGTCGATGCCCGCTTCCCGCGCGGCGCGCACCAGCCGAAAGCCCGGATCGCTGACCAGTGGCGTGCCGGCATCGGAAATCAGCGCGACGTCTTCGCCCGTCTGCAGTTTCGTGATCAATGAAGCGACCGCCGCGCGTTCGTTGTGCTCGTGCAACGCGGTCATCGGCGTGGCGATGCCAAGGTGCTTGAGCAACGGCCGGCTGTGGCGGGTGTCCTCGGCGGCGATCATCGCCACGTCGCGCAGGACCTCGCGCGCACGGGACGATACGTCGCCGAGATTGCCAATCGGTGTGGCGACGACCCACAGGGTTCCCGTCTTGCCCGCATTCATGATGTGATCCCGGGTGTTTCGGCACGATCCGCTATCATCGCGGAAAGTTATCATCGCGGGAAAACAGGCGCGCAACGAGTGCGCATGGAAGAGGCATGTTGAGGATCAGATTCTTCGCGCACATCGCCATCGTGCTTGCGATCCTGCTGCTGGCAGGGGGCTGCGCCACGCTCGGCCCGTCCCTGCCGGCGGCCAGCCCGCAAGCGCAGGCGCAATACGAGCGCGCCGAGGCCCTGTATCGATCCGGTGATTTCCGCGCGGCGGCCGAGGCTTTCCTGGCCACGGCCCACAGCGATCCCGCCATTCGCGATCGCGCGACCCTCGCCGCGGCCGCGAGCTACCGCTCGCACGGCCAGATCAAGCAGACCGCCACGTTGCTGCAACGGATCGATCGCGGCAAGCTCGCGCCCGATGACGACGCGCGTTACCGCGTCCTGTCCGCCGAGGTCGCGCTGCAAGGTGGCCATGCGGACGCCGCGCTGAAACAACTCGCCGATCTGCCCACGCCAATGTCGCCGGGGGTCCATCAGCACGCGCTTGACGTCGAGGCGCGCGCGCAACTGGCCAATGGCAACCGCCTTGCGGCTGCACGCGCGCTGGTCCAACGTGACGCGTTGTTGCCGCCGGCTGCGCAAGCCGCGAATCGTCAGCAGGCCATCGCCATCCTGGCGGGCCTGGGCAGTGACCGGTTGACTCCGTTGTATGCGTCGCTGGCGGACAACGATCCGTTCAAGCCCTACGTCCGGCAGGCCCTGGGCCAGGCCGGCAAGGGCATGCCGCAGATCCTGCCGCGACCCAGCCAACCGGTCGGCACCCTGACCGGAGCCTCGGCGGCGCCACAGGGTTATGCGATGCCCTCGAAGGTGGCGTTGCTGCTGCCCGCCACCGGCCCGGTGGCGGTGGCGGGAGCCGCCGTGCGCGACGGATTCTTCACCGCCTATTTCCACACCCCCATCACCCGCGAACGGCGACCCGCGATCAAGGTCTACGACACCGGTGGCACCGCCGACGGCGCGGTGACCGCGTACCAGCAGGCCATCACGGACGGTGCCGCACTGGTGGTCGGACCGCTCGGGCGCGCTGCGGTGGCGGCGGTCTTTGCGCAATCTTCCCTGCCGGTGCCGGTGTTGGCGCTCAACCACGCACAGGGCAACGTGCCGACGCCTGCCGGCAGCGTCGAATTCGCGCTGTTGCCCGAGGCCGAAGGCGCGCAACTGGCCGCCCGGATGATCACGCTGGGACTGCATGCCGCGATCGTCTTCCGGGGCGACAATGGCACCGCTGCGCGTACTTTCGACGCGTTCAAGACCCAGTTCGAAAGCCTGGGCGGGCAGGTGGCCAACGACGTCGTCCTGCCGGACGGCGGCGTGGATTTCGCCAGCCAGATCCAGGCTGCGCTTGCGGGATCGGGAACCGATTCAGGCGTCGTGGCCCTGCTGCGTCCCGAGCCGGCGCGCCTGCTGCTGCCGCAACTCAAGCTGGCGCGCTCGACGCTGCCGGTGTTCGCAACGTCCATGGTGTACACGGGCGACGAGGACCCGACCGCCGATGGCGACCTCGACGGCGTGCAGTTTTGCGACGAACCCTGGTTGTTCGACGCGCAAGCCGGATTGCCCGACCACGCCACGCTGGCTTCGCAACTGGCGACTGCCGACGGACCCGCCGCGCGGTTGTTCGGTTTCGGCATGGACGCGTACACGCTGGTGCCCTACCTCGGGTGGCTGCGAACCCATCCCGGCAGCTACGTGCCCGGCGCCACCGGACAACTGACGATGGACATGTTCGGCCACGTGCAGCGCACGCCGGTCTGGCTGCAGTTCCAGGGCGGCATCGCGCGTCCGATGGGTCTCGAAACGCAACCCGCCACGGCTGCCGTTCCCGTGGAGCCATGAATCCAAACGGCGTCGGGGCGCGTTTCGAACAACGCGCAATGGAGAATCTGGAGCGCGGGCCTGAAGCTGGTCGAACGCAATTATCGAACCCGCTTCGGAGAACTCGATCTGGTCATGCGCGACGGCGATACGCTGGTGTTCGTCGAAGTCCGCTACCGCCGCAATCCGGGTTTCGGTGGCGGCGCCGCTTCGGTGGGCCCCTCCAAACGCGTGAAACTCACGCGCGCGGCCCAGGGCTTTTTGCAGGCCCACCCGAACTTCGCTGCCATGCCGTGCAGGTTCGATGTGGTAGCGTTCGATGGCGACGCCGACGCACCACGCCACGACTGGCAACGCGCCGCATTCGAAATCTGTTGACGGAACCGAAACCATGCGTAGAACGATCGTCCTGGCCACCACCCTCGCCCTGTGCTGCGTGCTGGCCGCATGCAGCCTGTTCACGCCGCGCCGCGGCTTCAACCGCGTGCTCAACGACCGCAACGTCCAGATCACCGCGCAACGCGCGCTGGACAACGACCCCGAACTCGGCGGTCGCGCCCACATCGGAACCAACGTCTACAACGGCGTGCTGCTCCTGATCGGCGAGGCCAGCACGGAGGAGGTCAAGCAACGCGCCGAGGCCGATGTGACCGGATACGAAGGCGTCAAGCGTGTCGTCAACCTTATCGACGTGATGCCGCTGCAGTCGGTGGGTCGTGGCGCGATGGACGCGGCGCTCACCGCGCGTGTCAAGACCGCGTTGCTCCACGTCGACCTGCCGGGGTTCGACCCGGGCCGCGTCCAGGTCAGCACCGCGCACGGCAACGTGTATCTGATGGGACTGCTCAGCCACAAGGAAGCCGACGCCGTCGTCGATGTGGCGCGCAATGTGGCGGGGGTCAACAAGGTGGTGCAGGTCTTCGAGTACACCGACTGAGATGCGGCCGCGCGTTCGAGTGCGATCGTCCTTGATCGCGGCTTCGCTCACCACCGGCGCTGCTTTCACGATTTTCGGTCAAACGGCATCAGCCGGCCATACGGCCGCCATCCATGGCCAGGAGCTCCGTGGCCCGACTTTTCACAACAGCCGCTTCGGCCGAAGCAGCGCGTTTTCGTCCCTTCGATTCCCCGTCCCGCAGTAGCTGCCTCCTTGGCGGCGTTGACCTTCCGACGTACGACGTGCGCGCCAAATTCAGGCGTCATCGGGGGGCGCCGTGGTCTGCCCGTGGAACCCCGCACGCAGGCCCGCCAGCATGCAGCGCAGGTTTGCGCGGCGTGGCGGCACCAGCAGCGAAAAGATCAGCAACTTGGCCAACAGCCGCGGCACGTCCTGACAGATCCAGCGCTTCGGCGTGTACGCGCGGTGGTACAACAGGACCCGGTTGCGCATCATGTAGAACAACCGCCGCGGCGCATGCACCACGATGCCGCGCGGCAAACCCGGGACACGCTGCCGTTCGGCGCCGTGATGGTGCAGCATCCGCGCCGCGCACACCCCGAACAACGCGTGGCCCTGCGCCGTGGCGCGAAAACACCACTCCAGGTCCACGTTGTCGATGAACAGCGCGTCGTCCATGCCGCCCACGGCGTCCAGTTCGGCAAGCGGAATCAGGCAACCGGACGTGATCAGGAAGTCGCAGGCCACCGCATCGCAATCCCCCCGGCAATGCACCATGCGATTGAACGGGAAACGGATGCGCACGAAAGGTGCATCCGCCCCCTCGCGTGGATCGCGAAAACGCGGACCGACCGCCGCCACCCGGGAGTCCCGGGACAGGCGATCCAGTGCCGCCTTCAGGGCGTCCACCATGCCGGGATCGGGAACGCTGTCCTGATCCATCAGCAAGACGTGGGAAATTCCAGGTAGCGTCCGCGCCTGCGCGATACCGATGTTCAGTGCCGCCGCGAGCCCGCGGTTGTCGGGCAACGGCAGCCAGTCGACTCCGGGGTGCGTGGCGCACAGATCGCGCACGGCGTGGTCCGGGCTTGCATTGTCCACCACCACCACGTTTCCAGACTGCATTGCAAGCGCATCCAGCAACCTCGCCAACACGGCAAGATCCGGGTGATGGGTGACCACCACCGCACACACGCCCGCTCCTCGCGCAGGCGCCTCAGACACGTTGCACCGGTACAGCCCTGTCGCGGCGACTGACGCAGGTGCATGCAAACATGTGGGGGAACGGCGGCATGGCGCGTCATTGTCGCTGCGCGGGTGGCATCAGGTCCAACCCAGCGGGATCAGGTTCGATCGAAGATCGACACTAGCCAGGGCGCCGTTTGAGCGAATGGATGATCCGCTTCGCGTGCATCTGGACCTTGTGCCGGATCCTGCGGATCTTGTCGTTCTTGAATGTCTCGGACGGCCGTTCCACGAAATTCGTCATCCGTGTTTTCCCGAACAGGACCCCAGCATCCGGTCGGGTCGGCGTGTAGTAATAAAGGGCAATGGATTTGCGGAACGTCCCTTCCGGGCACCGAAGGGGATCGGGGTGTCCGTGATAGGAGACATCGTTCGTCTCGAACAGCAAGGCATTCCCGATGTCCGGGGACATCGAAAAAATCCGGCGCTTTGCGTCGGCGCTCCAAAGCTCGATGCTGCCGTTCCAGTCGTCCTGCCACGCCTCGTTGAGGTAAACGAGAAGGTTGAGCCTTCGATGCATGGACAAGCCGCCATGCCAGTTGAAGTCAGTGTGGACTTTCAGATATCCGCCCCGGCCGATGGCATGGATTCCGCCGCCGCGCAGTTCCGGGTCGGGGTGCAGGTTCCCGATGCCGCTGATCCCGGACAATACGTCCAGGAACGCGGGGGAATTCAGGCAAGCGATGAAATCCCTGGTTTGCTCCGGCATGTCCCCGAGCGCGGACAACCGGTATTTCCTGTTCGACGCATAAAAATCGGTTTCCCGCGGAATGCGATCCAGGTGGTTTCCGACTTCGTTTGCAATCCCTGAAATCAGCGCAGGGTCGAACAGCCTTCCGACCGATGCATAGCCATAGGGTTTCCGGTCCCCGAACTCCGCCGCCATGGCACGAACCTTCCCGGGCGAAACCTCGATTTCCATGATGTTCCTGCTGATCCGGGAAGGGGCGGTGTGCCAAGCGTATGGTCGGGACGCGGGATCGCGTGGCCGCTCCCGACGTACCTGGCCGATGCGCATCGCGATTCGCGCAATGTGTCGGCAAGTGCCCTTTGCTGACGTACGACGCCAATCAGGATGCGCATTGTAATCCCCGCGTCGGCTCCGCTTGGGCCGTTCCGCGGAGCACAGGCACTCAACGTGGAAACGCACCGTCCCAGCAGCGCCGGTCCGGCGCAAAACCCCGCGGATGGACACCCAGCAATTGTTCCAGCCCGGTGTTGTCCGCGACGAGGTCCTGCTCCAGCCGCAACAGCGGACCGCGCCAATGCGGCAGCAGGCGCGCAGCCAGATGCAGCATCGAAGCAGGAATCGGCACCGGGCATGTACGCACCGGCAAGCTTGCGCGTACACGCTCGAACATCTCCGCGGCCGGGAGGCGTTCGCCTCCGCCGATCGCGACGACGCGGCCCGCTGCGCCTCCATCGAGCGCGCGCAGCACCGCGGCGGCGACGTCCGCGGCATGCACGGGCTGCCGCAAGCCCGATCCCGCGGGCAATCCGAACACCCGCCAGCGCATGGCTCGGCGCGCCAGAGGGGTCAGGCTGCGGTCGCGCGCGGCACCGTAGATGAGCGTTGGCCTGAGGATCGTCCAGGCGATACCGCGTTCCCCACAGGCGCGCGCAAGCGCCGCTTCGCCCGTGCGCAATCGCGACGACACGGCGCGCTCGGCGGCCACCGGCGACGCCTGCTTGCTCTCCGCGCTCATGGAACTGGTTGCGACCACCCGCGCAAGGCGCGGCGCGCCCCCGGCCGCGATCCATGTTGCCAACGCGTCGAGCGGCGCAAACGAACAGATCGACTCGGCGTCTTCCGCTCCCACAGGGGGCTGCGGTAGCGTGCCTTGCAACCATGTCACACCCGTGGACACCCGCTGCGCGGCGCGCGACAACGCCAGTACGCGCGCGTCCTGGCGTGCAAGCTCAGGCAACAGGAAGACTCCGATCTGG
>DASTIS010000050.1:0-5422 GCA_035717365.1 Rhodanobacteraceae bacterium | reverse complement strand
GTGCAGCAGCGGGAGGGTCAGCGCACCCTCGCCGGGGCCGATCTCGACGATGCGGTCGCCCGGCTTGGGCGCGATCGCGGCGACGATGCGTTCTACCACGGATCGATCGTGCAGGAAGTGTTGTCCGTAGTATTTCTTGGGACGCGTATCCATCGGATCAAACCCCTCTCCCCTCGGGAGAGGGGCAGGGGTGAGGGTACGAATACGCGCAATGCCCGGTTCCGGTGAGAACGTACGCGTGCACGGACCCTCACCCGGCGCTTCGCGCCACCCTCTCCCGGCGGGAGAGGGAACAAAGTCGCATGGCCATCTCCGCCGCGGCAAACATGCTGGATGGATCGGCGCTGCCGCTGCCGGCGAGATCCAGCGCGGTGCCATGGTCGACCGAGGTGCGGATGAAGGGCAGGCCGAGCGTGATGTTGACGGTACGCTCGAAGGCTTCCGATTTCAGGACCGGCAGCGCCTGGTCGTGGTACATCGCGAGCACCGCGTCGTAGCGCCTGCGTACCTCCGGCACGAACGCGGTATCCGCGGGCAACGGACCGATGAGGGACATGCCTTCATCGCGCAGTGGTTCCATGGCCGGGACGATGGTGTCGATTTCCTCGCGTCCGAGATGGCCGCCTTCGCCCGCGTGGGGATTGAGGCCCAGCACCGCGATGCGTGGCGAGGCGATGCCGAAACAGGCGATCAATTCCGCGTGGACGATGCGCAGCGCGCGCGTCAACGACTCGCCCGTGATCGCGGCCGGAACCTTCGCAAGCGGGAGGTGGGTGGTGGCAAGCGCGACGCGCAGCTCCGGCGAAGCCAGCATCATCACCACTTCGCAGCCGGCGCGTTGCGCGAACAATTCGGTGTGGCCCGAGAAGCGCTCGCCGGCATCGTTGATCACCGATTTCTGCACCGGCGCGGTCACGACGCCATCGAATTCGCCGGCCAGGCAGCGGTCGGCTGCCTGCGCCAGGGTATTCAACACGTAGAAAGCGTTGCGGGGGTCGAGCCTTCCCGGGATTTCCTCGACCCGCAGCGGCACTTCGAGGACACGCAACGTACCTGCTGCGCGCAGGGACCGTGGCCGACCGTCGTACGCCTCGATGTCCAGCGCAACGCCGCAACGGCGCGCGGCACGTTCGAACAGGGCGGAATCACCGATGGCGACCAGGTCCGCCGCCAGCGGCGACGCGGCCAGCCGCGCGACCAGCCCGGGACCCACGCCGGCCGGTTCGCCGCCGGTGACGGCGAGGCTGGGAAGCTTTGATGGCCGGTGCGAGCCGGTCGGGGCCGGCCCGGGAGTCATTGCGTGTCGCGGGCGGCCGTGGGGGCCGCGTCGGCCAGCCCGGGCAAGCGGATGCTGATGTAGGCCGTCGACTCCAGATCACGCAGGTACTGCTCGTAGGCCTGCTGGCCCTTGCGCGCCGCGATCGCCTGGCGCGCCTGTTCGCGTTCCAGATCCTTGGTCTTGTCCGCCTGGCGGGAGCCGAGCAACTGCACGATGTGCCACGCTCCGTCGGGACTCTGGAACGGCTGCGTGACCTGGCCCGGTTGCATGCCGGCCAGCATCTTGCCGACAGCGGAGCCCCAGTCGTCCTGCATGAACCAGCCCATGTCGCCGCCCGCGTTGGCGGTGGTCGGATCGTCGGAGTTCTGTTTCGCCAGCGTGGCGAAATCGGCGTGGTCATCGACGATCTCGTGATACAGCCTGGTGACCTTGTCCTTGGCGCCCTGTTCGCTCAGCACTGCGTCGGGTTTGATCATCAGGTGACGGGCGTGGTACTCGGTGACGATTTGCTTTGTATCGGGCGTGCGCTTGCCTTCGAGCTTGAGGATCGTGAAGCCGGAGGCGTCGCGCAATGGTTCGGTGAAGGTGCCCGGCTGCAGCGAATTCACGATCTGCTGCACGGCGGGCGGCAATTCGTCGATCCGCCGCCAGCCGAGGTCGCCGCCATCCAGCGCTTCGGGCGCGGTGGAATTGCTCACCGCCAGCGCCGCGAAACTCTTGCCGGCTTTCAGGTCGGACTCGATCTGGTCGGCCTTGGCCTTGGCGGCGGCGATTTGCGTGGAATCGGCCCCTTCGGGCAGTCCGATCAGGATGCGTGCCAGATGCGCCTCCCCCTGCTTGAACGCGGGGCTGGCAATGAGGTTGTCGATTTCGGCGTCGGAGACTTGCGAGTTCGATTGCATGACCTGCTGTTGTACCGAACGCACCAGCAACTGGTCGCGCAATTGATTGCGGAACGAGGTGTAGTCCACGCCTTGCTGCTGCATCGCCGCCTGCATCTGCGGCACGGTCATCTTGTTCTGCCGCGCGATGTTGGCGACCGCGGTATCGACCTGCGCGTCGGGCACGCGCACGCCGTTTTCGTCGGCCTTCTGTACCAGCAATTCGTTGAGGATCAGCCGCTGCAGCACTTGCTTCTCGAGTACATCCTGCGGCGGGAGCTTGCCACCCGACGCGGCGATCTGTTGGGTGACTGTCCCCATGGTCTGGTCGAGCTGGCTTTGCAGGATCACGCCATCGTTGACGACCGCGACGATCCGGTCGAGCGGCTGGATCCCGTTCGATGCCGGCGACTGCGGCCCCAGCAACGGTGAAGATCCGGTGCTGGTGGGGGGCGGGGCGTTCGGGCTCAGCAGTTGCGCAGACGCGGGCAGCGCGAACGCACAGGCCGCGAGCATCAGGGCCAGGCTGGCAAAGCGGGGTTGGGTCATCTTGGTCATGGACAGATATGGGCTGGGTGGAGGCGTGCCGGACCGGCGCGGCTCGGGAAACTCGATGGCTTGGACAGCGCCGGCTGCCGGAAGTTGGGTGGTGCCAAAGGCGGATTGGTCCGAGCGGCTTTTGTGAACAGTCAGGGCGAGGGCGGGCGCTTATGCGATGCCGGGGGCATCGCATGCCCGTCCAAGCGACCGGCCATGGATGGCCTGGCCGGCGCCCGGCGCCATGGGTGGCTGCTTGCCAAAAACACTGCAGTCGCTGCCAATCATGGACGATCGCACAATCTTATTGATAGCCAAGGATAGCATTTTGCAGGAAGCTGCCGACATGCTGGCCATAGCTGCCGACGCCCTTGAACTGGATCTCGAACATGATGGCGTTGTCGGAATCGCCCTGATAGTTGTAGACGTAGTGCCGTGAGAGCACGCGGATGGCGGTGCAGCAACTGTCCCACTCGATCCCCGCGAAAGCGTCGATCACGCGCCGGTCGCGCAACGAATAGTTGTAGCCGCTGATCAGCTTCCATGCGGCCCCGACCGGGATCTCCGCCGAGATGCTGGCCTGCTCCAGCAGGTCACGGCGGTAGCGGTAGTTGAAGTTCACGATGCCGTCGCCCCACAGGCGGCGCTGCAGGCCGACGGTGGAAACGTCGGTCTTGTCGGTGTTGGGGTTCCACTGTTGCGAGGCGGTCAGTCGCCAGTTGTCGTTGAGGGCGACCGTGAGGTTGGCGACGTAGTTGGAACCGGAATAGTCGACGGACTGGCCGCCACGGCGCAGCGTAACCTTCTGCGGATCGAAATAGCGGATCTGGCCGATGCTCGCGGACAGTTTTTCCACGCCGTTCTGGTCGAGGAAACGCGTGGTCAGCGCCAGCGACAGGTTGTTGGCGTTCATCTGGCGATCGGCGCCACTGAAGGTGTTGGTGGTGAACAATTGCCAGAAGTCGAAGGTCATCTGCCGGGTGTCGAACAGCGGCAGGTTGTCCTGGTTGCGATACGGGACGCGCAGGTAATAGGCGCGCGGTTCCAGCGTCTGGGTGTAGTCGCTGCCGAACAGATGGACGTTGCGCTCGAAAACGAGGCCGGCATCGACGTTGAAGATCGGCGTCGTGCGCGAGGGGTGGGTCGAATAGCCCGGTGCCACCGGCTGCGGCAGGTTGTAGGTGGTGTAGCGGACGCCGAGTTCCGGACGCAGGAACCACGCCGCCCCCTGCAGCGGCCAGTCGAGATACGGATAGATGTCGAAGCGCTCGCCACCGACCGCGTCGGGCTTCACGAACCGCACCGCCTCGGTTTGCACGCCCCACTCGGGTCCGCCCGGGCCACCGATCGGACGACCGGCGTTGAAGTACATCCGCGGCAGGCGCCGGTACGGGGCGGCCCGGTCCGATACGCCGGGGGTGACGATCTGGTACCAGTCGGCGCCGACCCCGGCGTTCCACCAGTCGTCGGCGCGGGCCACATACGAGTATGAACGGAGCAGGGTGACACGCGACGTGTTGACGTTCTCGCCGTAATCCTCGAACCAGGCCTTGTCGGTCGCGTGCGCGACGGAGGTGTTCCAACGCAAGTCCCACGGCAGCCTGGTCCGGTTCCTGAACGTCAGATAGCCGCGATTGCGCCCGGCGATCTTGTCGTGCGGCATGTAGGCGAGATTCAACTCGCCCTTGCTGGACGAGGTGAGGTAGCGGAACTGGGTATCCAGCATCGCGCCGCGGTCGGCGTACCACACCGGTGTGAATGTCGCGTCATAGTTGGGCGCGATGTTCCAGTAGAACGGAATGGAGGCGTAGAAGCCCGCGCGGCTGCGCTTGCCGAACGACGGATACAGGAAGCCGGTCTGGCGCCGGTCGTCGATCGGAAAGCGCATGTACGGCAGCCACAGGAACGGCACGCCCTTGATGCGCATGGTGACGTCGTGCGCCCGGCCCAGGCCCTCGTCGCGGTCCATCGTCAGCGTCTTCGCCTCGATCTCCCACACCCGGTTGTGGAGGTCGCAGGTGGAATAGGTGACGTCGTGCAACTTGTCGCGATCCCGGTCCAGCATGATCGCCTGGCTCGCGGTGCCGTTGCCGCGCGAGGTCAGCAACTGGTATTGCACGTCCTCGGCGACCCCGTATTGCGGCTGGGTGGTGCCCTTCATGCTGTTGGCCGAGAACAGCATGCCGCGCTCCTGGTAACGCACGTGACCCTCGGCGTCGTAGGCGGTGGTATCGGCGTTGTAGGTGAGGCTGTCGGCGCGCAGCAACTGGTCGAGCCGTTGCAGTGCGGTGTTGCCGGAGAGATGGAAGAGGTTGCTGTCGGGACTGCTGAAGCGGTCACCGCGGACCTGCGCGGGGGTGGTGGCACGATTGCCGCGGGTCGGCAGACCGGGCTCGTAGAAATTCAGCAGTTCGTTCTTTTTGCACAACGCAAAACTGTCCGTCGACACCGGGCACACGAACGCGCCGAGCGGGCACACATCGGAGCCTTGTTGTGCCAGCGCCATGCCGGGCACCGCCGCCAGCGCGATCGCGAAAGCCAGGGCGCGTGGCGTCAACGGCTTCATTCGGCGCGGCACGGAGGGTCCTCGGGGAAACAACCCGCGTAAGCTAGCAGAACAGGCCCATCCTGTAGAGATGGCCGGCGCGACGTTCAGGCGGCTTTCGCGGGTGTCAGGGGCGCGCAACGTGCGTCCAGCCACGCGCGATCCGCGGGGTCGTCCAGC
>DASTIS010000049.1:0-14468 GCA_035717365.1 Rhodanobacteraceae bacterium | reverse complement strand
CTTCAAGACCATGGCAGAGCAGACCCCGGCCCAGAGCAACGGCCAAGCCGCCCCCCAGATGCAGATGTCGCTGCAGAAGATCTATGCACGCGACGTGTCGTTCGAGGTTCCGAATGCGCCAAAGGTGTTCCAGGAGGAAGGTCAGCCTCAGGTCCAGCTGAACCTGAGCCACAAGGCCACCGCGATCGAGGGCGACAACTACGAGATCGTGCTGACACTCACGGTGACCTGCACCCTGAACGAGCGCACCGCGTATCTGGCCGAAGTTCACCAGGCGGGCGTGTTTTCGTTTGTCGGCTTCGATCAGGAAAATCTCTCCGCGGTGTTGGCGACCTACTGTCCGAACGTGCTGTTCCCGTTCGCGCGGCAGATTGTTTCCGACCTGGTCCTGAACGGTGGCTTCCCGCCGCTGCTGTTGCAGCCGATCAACTTCGACGCGCTGTACGCCCAGCAACAGCAACAGGCACAGCAGGGGCAACCCGTCGATGGCGGCGACAAGCCGACGCTGAACGCCTGAGCCATGGTTGCGCGCGCGACGGTTGCCGTCCTCGGCGCCGGCTCGTGGGGCACCGCACTGGCCGCGTTGTTGTGCGGCAATGGCGCCACGACCCGATTGTGGGGGCGTGACGCCGATGCGCTTGCGCAGATCGCCGCGAGCCGCCGCAACCAGCGCTATCTGCCGGACCTCGAGCTGCCGTCGGAACTGGCTTGCGTACCGGATCTGGACGAGGCGCTGCAGGGTGTCGATCTTGCGCTGGTTGCAGTCCCGAGCCACGCCTTTCGGCAGATGCTCGACGAAGCGGCGCCCCTGTTGCCGAATGACGCCGGCTTTGCATGGGCGACGAAAGGCTTCGAGCCGGGAACCGGGCGGTTCCTGCACGAGCTCGTGGCCGAACGCCTGCCGGCGGCCCCGTCGGCGATCGTCACCGGCCCGTCGTTCGCGCGCGAAGTGGCGGCCGGGATGCCGACCGCGGTCACGGTGCATTCCCGCGATGATGCGTTCGCGCACCGCGTGGCCGAACTGTTGCACTCGCACACCTTCCGCGCCTACACGGGCAACGACATGCTGGGCGCCGAACTGGGCGGTGCGATGAAGAACGTGTTGGCGGTTGCGACCGGGGTGGCCGATGGCATGGAACTTGGCCTGAACGCGCGCGCCGGTCTGATCACCCGCGGCATGAACGAGATGCTCCGGCTCGGCGCGGCGCTGGGCGCACAGCCGCAAACCTTGATGGGCCTCGCCGGCCTCGGCGACCTGGTGCTCACCTGCACGGGCCAACTGTCCCGCAATTACCGCTTCGGCCGTGCGCTTGGACGCGGGGTGCCGCTGCAGCAGGCACTCGCAGATATCGGCCAGGTGGTCGAGGGCACGGTGACCGCCGACGGGGTGATGCGATTGGCCGGTCGCCACGATCTCGACCTGCCGATTTCGCAACACGTGCAGGCCGTGCTGCGTGGCGAGATGACCCCCACCGACGCCCTGCATTCCCTGCTGGCGCGCGAACGCAAGCCCGAATACCCCGAAACCCTGTTCGGCTGAGCGACCTCAGGGCCCCGCTCGAAGCGGCTGTTGTGAACAGTCAGGCCAGGGAGCTCCTGGCCATGGACGGCGGCTCTGATGGCCGTGTTGGAGCTTCAGATCGCCAGAGCATCGCTGCTTGCGTGCCATCGAACGGAGCGGCGTTCACGGACGAACGCACAAGTACGACGATCGCACAGACATGCGCTATGCTTGAGCCCTTTGAGCGACGGAACGACTGCGGATGCAGCACCACAGCAACCAGCAAGGAGTGCAGACTTCCCGCGCCTCGTCGCGCACCGTGGCCGCGCCGTTGCCGGCAGAATGGGTGCGCCTGCTGTCGTCCGGTCCCGATGGCGCGGATACGCGATCCGATGCGCCGACGCTCGGGTTCCTGCTGGAAATGTTGCAGGACGAGCCGCCGCTGGCGCGCATCGAGGTTGCGCCCGTCCTGCTGGAACGCGTCGCCAAGGGCCGGCTGGGACGGGCGGTTCCACTCGATCCCCGGCAACTGCTGCACGCGGGGCTGCGGGAGGCCGAGACCCGGCTCGCCGCCAGCGTGCTCGGGCTGCCGCAAACCCGGCGCAAGGGGCGCAGTTACGCCCAGCTGTCCGGTGCATTCAGCGATGCCTTGCTGCGCGACCTCCTGACTTCCGCACCCAGCCTGCTAGGCGGCGTTGCCGGCCTGCGCCTTGCGTTGGGCAAGCCGCGCCCGCTGGCATGGGCCTGGCAGCTCGAGCGGGACGGCCGCCAGCGCCTGCTGCCGGAACTGCCGCCGCACCAACGTGTGGTTCGGGTCGGCGGCCTGTGGTATCTCGACCCCGAACGTGCCGAACTCGGACCGCTCGATGCGGGCCCCGTGGAAGTGGCGCTCATCGACGCGCCGCCGCTTGCGCCCGAGTATGCGGAAGCCCTGGCCGAGCGCGTGGCCGCGTCACCCTGGGCGGTGCGCGTGCCTGCGCCGCAGGCGTTCGATGCGGTCCAGCGATCGGATCTGGCGCCGAAGCCCGTGGTGGTCTTCCAGGCGCTGACCCGCCACGCGCGGATCGGCGCCGGCACGCCGCCGCTCGCCTACGCACGGCTTGCCTTCGATTATGGCGGCGAGCGTCTGCCCGGGCGTGGCGGTGAAGCGATCGTGCGGCGCGTGCGCAACGGCAAGCTGGTCGAAATCATCCGCAAGCGGGCCGAAGAACTGGCGACGATGGAACGCCTCGAAGCGTTCGGCCTGGCGCCGGCGGTCGATTGCGAAGGCCTGCCGTGGGACATGGCCGATACGCTGCCCGAGGATGCCTGGGTGTTCCCGGGCAAGGGCTATGCCGGCGCGCTGGAGGTCAACACCCCCGCCCGCTGGCTGGGCGTGCGCGAGAAGCTCGAGCACGACGGGTTCGCCGTCGAGTATGCGTCGAGTTTTCCGTTCGAGGTGCTGGAAGGGCCGCCGCGCTGGTACGGCGTCGCGCGCACGGACGACGGCGGCGAGGCATTCGAGTTCGAGATGGGCATCGAGGTCGAAGGCAAGCGCGTCAACCTGCTGCCCACGGTCGCCAGGGCATTGTCCGAACATACGTTGTCCCTGACCGCGCCCGAGAACGAGACCGAAGATGCGATCTGGTACGCGCCGGTTGACGATCGACGCCGGGTCGCCGTGCCGCTGGCGACGTTGCGCAAGCTGCTTGCGCCGCTCGCCGAGTATCTCGCGCACCCGCGTGACAAGCTGCGCTTGCCGCGCGTGCAGGCCGGACGGCTGGAGGAGTTCGGCGAGGCCTTGCCGAAGAACGGCAAGCTCGATGCACCGAAAGACCTGACCGGGTTCACCACGCGCCTGCGCGAAGCGTCGGAGCATGCTTCGGATGCCGTTCCCGAAGGCCTGAATGCCGAGTTGCGGCCCTATCAGCGGGAAGGATTGCGCTGGTTGAACGCGCTGTCGGCGGCAGGTCTCGGTGGGGTACTGGCTGACGACATGGGTCTCGGCAAGACCGTGCAGATGCTCGCGCACATTCTCGCGCTGAAGCAGAATTCGGCGCTGACGCAACCGGCACTGGTGGTGGCGCCCACCAGTCTGATCCCGAACTGGCAGGCCGAAATCGAGCGGTTCGCGCCCTCTTTGAAGGTGCTGACGTTGCATGGACCCGAGCGGGTCAAGAGTTTCGACCGCCTGGCCGGCAACGACGTGATCCTCACCAGTTATGCGCTGTTGCCCCGGGACCTGTCGGTGTTGCGCGAGCAACCCTTCGCGCTGGTTGTGCTGGACGAGGCGCAGCAGGTCAAGAACCCGCGCACCCAGGCGCGGCGTGCGCTGCTCTCCATAAGCGCCAAGCGGCGCGTGTGCATGACCGGTACGCCGCTGGAAAACCATCTGGGCGAATTGTGGTCGCAGGTCGATCTTGCGGTGCCGGGGTTGCTGGGCGACGAAGGCTCGTTCCGTCGGCACTATCGCATCCCGATCGAACGCCAGGCCGACGCCGATTCCCAAGCGCGCCTGAACCACCGGATCGCGCCGTTCATCTTGCGCCGCACCAAGGCGCAGGTCGTGAAGGAGTTGCCGGAAAAAACCGAGATCGCGCGCCGCGTGGTGCTGTCGGGCAGGCAACGCGACCTGTACGACGGGTTGCGCGTTTCGCTGGGCGAGGAGGTGCGCGAGGTGGTCCGCCAACGCGGCATCGAACACAGCGGCATCATCGTGCTGGACGCGCTGTTGAAGCTTCGCCAGACCTGCTGCGACCCCCGGCTCGTCAAGCTGGAGGCCGCGCGCGGCGTGCGCGAGTCTGCCAAGATGGAGCTGCTGATGGAAATGGTGCCGGCGCTGCTCAGCGAAGGCCGACGGGTGCTGTTGTTCAGCCAGTTCACCGAGATGCTGGCACTCATTGCGCGCGAGTTGAATCGACGTCACCTGCAGTACGTGACGTTGACCGGCGATACCCGCGACCGCGCCGAACCGGTGCGCAAGTTCCAGGACGGCGAGGTACCGCTGTTCCTGCTGTCGCTGAAGGCCGGCGGCGTGGGCCTCAACCTCACCGCCGCCGATACGGTGATCCACTACGACCCATGGTGGAATCCCGCGGCGGAGACGCAGGCGTCGGACCGGGCCCACCGCATCGGCCAGGACAAGCCGGTTTTCGTGTATCGGCTGATTTGCGCGGACACCGTCGAGGAGCGCATCGAGGACCTCAAGGCGCGCAAGGCCGAGCTCGCGCAGGCCGTGCTGGAAGGCGGCGGCACCCGCGACAAGCTGAAGTTCGACGAGGATGATTTGAACGCGTTGTTCGCTGCCGAATGAGGCCCTCCCCCATCGCGAGAACCGGGGTCAGAGTGCACTTTCCACTACCACAGCCAAGCGCTGGCCGGAACTCGAAACTGAAAAGGGAGTAGTGACTCGCGGGAGAAAGTGCACTCTGACCCCGGTTTTGAGCACGCGATACTCGCCGTGTGGTCAGGGCCGAAGGCGAAACGACGATGACGCGATCTGAAACTTCCGAAGGTGGTTGCGATTGCCGGTTCATCCGCTACCGGCTTGCGCGCGCACCCCTGTTCGTGCATTGCTGCCATTGCCGCTGGTGCCAGCGCGAATCGGGCAGTGCGTTCGTGTTGAACGCGCTGATCGAGACCGCGTGCGTGGAGCGGTTGCACGGCGAACCCGAAATCGTCGTGACGCCATCCGCGAGCGGCCAGGGCCAGAACATCGCACGCTGCCCGCATTGCCGCGTCGCGCTGTGGAGCCACTATCCCGGCGCCGGCCCGCTGTTCGCCTTCGTGCGGGTCGGGGCGCTCGATGATCCCGATTGCTTCCCACCCGACATCCACATCTTCACGATGTCGAAGCAGCTGTGGGTGCTGCTGCCCGATGGCGTCCCCGCGATGCCGGAGTATTACGACCGCGACACGTACTGGCCCAAGGCAAGTCTGGAACGTCGCGCGGCGGTGTTGGCGAGTCGACAGGTTGGGTAAATCGCAGCGAAGCCCGACAGAATCGGCATTGCCGCGTGGGGCTGCAGCATGCCAGCGTAGGTTGGGTTGACGCCGGCTTCGTCGCCGGCAGCCCAACGTCGCCGCAACGAGAGTTGGGCTTCGCAAAGAGCGCTCGGCCCAATCTGCGTTTCCTACCGCGGCTTCGGGCCGCGCATGGGCACGGCATGGCCATACAACGATGACGGGTCGCGTGACAACCCGTTCTTTTCCAGGGCGTCGAGGTACGACTGCCAGTTCTGCGCGTGCTTGGCGCCGAGCTCGTGCAGCACTTCCCACGAATAGATCCCGGTGGCGTGGCCGTCGGTGAAGCGCAGCGTCACCGCGTAATTGCCGACCGGTTCCAGTTCCATGATCCCGACCTCGCGTTTGCCCGCGACCAGCACCTGCTGGCCGGGACCGTGGCCTTGCACCTCGGCGCTGGGCGAGTACACGCGCAGGTATTCGGCGGGCAGCACAAACGCTTCGCCGGAGTCGAACGCGACTTCCAGCGTGCGTGATTTCTTGTGCAGGGTGATGTCGGTGGGCTTGGGATGGGCCATGCCACCGATTTTATCGGTGCACGACGGGAGTGGGCGTGATGCGAATCAGCCCGTAAAGGTTTCGGTGGTCGACGCTTTTCTCGGCGCCCCACTCGAAGCGGCCGTTGTGAAAAGTCAGGCCAGGGATGGCCGTTCTGGAGTCAAGGAGGTTGGCGCTGCTTCGCGTTGCCTGGGCGCCAGACGGTGCCGCGATCACGGATGATCGCATCAACTCGCCCCGCCGAACCCCGACCCGGCAAAATCGATCCGCGGCGGCTGTCCGGCGACGTCCAGCAGCACCTGGGCGTACGGCTCGTCGAAGCTGACGGTGGAAATTTCTTCCCAGCCGAAAAACGACGGCTCGCGCAACCACTCGGCGTCCGGGGTGATCTCCTGCAACGTGAAGCCATCGTCCTCGATGCCGAGCGGCCGGCCGATGTAGCAGACTTCGTGCTCGTCCTCGGTGTCCACGTGCACGCACATCACCGCCGCGTATTCGGCCGTGGCGCGCACCACCTGGTTGATGTCGTCGAGTGGAAAATTGCGCGGCAGGCGCGGATGGATGTCGCGGACCGCCAGCGCCTTTTCCATGAAGACGTGGTGGCCGTCGGGGGCCTCGACCTCGGTGATGTCGGCCAGGCGCATCGCGTACATGCCATCGAAGCCGATCTGGTCGCCGACCACCCACATCAGCAACCACTCGCGACCGATGCCGGCGAGGTAGCCGCAGAAACTGCCGTCCTCGAGGTCGCTGCGCCACACCCGCACCAACTCGCTCCGTTGCAGGGCGCCACGAAGCTTCGGGCGCGGACTGCTGGACTTGAATTTCAGAACCTTGCCCATGGCGTCATTGTAGCCGGGCGGGGAAGAGCCCGGCCCGATTCCAGAGGTTTCCTCACAGGATATAGCGCGACAAGTCTTCGTTGGATGCAAGATCTTTAAGGCTTTTGTCTACATATTCGGCGTCGATCACGTATTTTTCACCGCTTTTATCCGCCGCCTCGAACGAAATGGCTTGCAGCAGGCGCTCCATCACGGTCTGCAGGCGCCGGGCACCGATGTTTTCGGTGCTCTCGTTCACGTTGAAAGCGACTTCCGCCAGCCGGGCAATGCCCTCGTCGGTGAATTCCAGGGTCACGCCCTCGGTACCCAGCATCGCCGCGTACTGCTTGGTCAGCGCGTTGTTCGGCTCCTCGAGGATCCGCTTGAAGTCCTCGACCGACAGTGCCGACAGCTCGACGCGGATCGGCAGGCGACCCTGAAGCTCGGGGATCAGATCGGACGGCTTGGCCATCGAGAAGGCGCCCGAGGCAATGAACAGCACGTGGTCGGTCTTGACCGGCCCGTACTTGGTCGACACGGTCGAGCCTTCGACCAGCGGCAGCAGGTCGCGCTGCACGCCCTCGCGTGAGACGCCTGCACCGGTGCCCCAGTCGCTGCGCTGCGCGACCTTGTCGATTTCGTCGATGAACACGATGCCGTTCTGCTCGCAGTTCTCGATGGCCTGTGCGCGCAGCTCGTCGTCGTTGAGCAGCTTGCCGGCTTCCTCGTCGATCAGCAGCGGCCGCGCGGCCTTGATCGTCAATTTCCGTTTTTGCGTCTTGTTGCCGCCGAGGTTCTGGAACATCGAACGCAACTGCTGCGACATTTCCTCCATGCCGGGTGGCGCCATGATCTCGACGCCGACGTTCATGGAAAACTCAAGCTCGATTTCGCGATCATCCAGTGCACCTTCGCGCAGTTGCTTGCGCAGTTTCGTGCGGGTGGACGAATCCTGCTCGATCCGCGCGGCGTCGGATTCGGCCTGCTGGTCCCAGCCGTCGCCGTTCTGCCGACGCGGCAGCAGGGCGTCGAGGATGCGTTCGTCGGCATGCTCTTCGGCCTGCGACTTCACGCGCTCCTTGGCCTGGTCGCGGGTCAGCTTGTAGGCAAAGTCGGCGAGGTCGCGCACGATCGAATCGACGTCCTTGCCGACGTAGCCGACCTCGGTGAACTTGGTCGCCTCGATCTTGACGAACGGCGCCTTCGCAAGCGTCGCCAGGCGACGCGCGATCTCGGTCTTGCCGACGCCGGTGGGCCCGATCATCAGGATGTTCTTGGGCGTCACTTCGTTGCGGAAGGCGGGATCGAGCTGCATCCGCCGCCAGCGGTCGCGCAGCGCAATCGCCACCGCGCGCTTGGCGTCGTGTTGGCCGATGACGAAGCGGTCGAGTTCGTTGACGATTTCGCGGGGGGTGAGTTCGCTCATAAATAAGTCCGGGACCGGGGACCCGGGACCGGGGACCCGGGAAGATCAAAAGCAGAAGTGTGGGCTGTTCGTGGTGTCGGCGAAGAACGGGTGTCGAGTGCCGCGCGATGGCCGATCATGGCGTACGGGTCCCCGGTCCCGGGTCCCCGGTCCCCAGCTCTTCGATCGTGACGTTGTGATTGGTATAGATGCAGATGTCGCCGGCGATACCGAGCGCGGTTTCGACGATCTGCCGCGCATCGAGATCTGAATTGTCGAGCAGGGCCTTCGCCGCGGCTTGCGCGAAAGGGCCGCCGGAACCGATCGCGATCAGGCCGTGTTCGGGTTCCAGCACGTCGCCGTTGCCGGAAATCAGCAGGGATGCGTCCTTGTCCGCCACTGCCAGCATGGCTTCCAGTCGCCCCAGCCGCCGGTCGGTGCGCCATTCCTTGGCCAGTTCCACGGCCGAGCGGGTCAACTGGCCGTTGTGCTTGGCCAGCTTGTCCTCGAACAACTCGAACAGGGTGAAGGCGTCGGCGGTCGCCCCGGCAAACCCTGCGAGCACGTCGGCGTTCTTGCCGAGCCGCCGGATCTTCCGGGCGTTGGCCTTGACCACGGTGTTGCCCAGCGTGACCTGGCCGTCACCCCCGAGCACGACCTTGCCGTTCTTGCGCACGGACAGGATGGTGGTGGCGTGGAACGATTCCATGGACACCTCTTGACGCGGGAGACTGCCGCCAAGGTGGGGGCTGGGCGCGGCAATCGCAAGCGGGGCGGGGGGAGGACACGGCACCCGGCGGTGTTGCAGGCGGAGCGGGGGCAATCCGCACGTTCTTTCGGGCCCGCGCCACCGGTCCGCCAACGCCAGCGTCCATACGGGCAATGACAATTCCGTTGCAGGAAGTATTTGCCAAGAGTATCGTTAAATCGCCGTTAGCTGCACGACGGGGGATTGGCGCGCGGACATTTGGATGCGTTGCACCGGGGAATCGGTACATCCCAGCCAGTGGACGCGCTTGCGTTGTTCCACATTTGCCGGGAAAAACCATGAACCACAAAATGAAGCGTTTGTCGCTGGCCGTGCGAGTTGGATTGACGGCGGGTCTTGTCGCCGGCGCAGGTCTGGCCCAGGCGCAGCAGACGTCGAACAACCAGAACCAGGCGGCGGCCAGCCAGAACCAGACCGACCAGAACCAGACCGACAGCCAGCCCAAAACCCTCAAGGCGGTCGTTGTCACCGGCTCGCTGATCCGGCGTGTCGACCTCGAGACGGCCAGCCCGGTGGTCATGATCGATCGCCAGGACATCGCCAACACCGGCAAGCCGACACTCGGCGATGTGCTGCAGCAACTGCCCAGCATTCGCGGCAACGCGACCAATACGCAGAACAATTCCAATGGCGGCGGCGTGGCGTCCCCGTTGACCGAAGGTGGCGACGGCGCCTCCCGCGTTTCGCTGCGCGGCCTGGGCACCGGTCGCACGCTGGTGCTGATCAATGGCCAGCGGATGCTCAATGCGGACATGAACCTGATCCCGCAAGCCATGATCCAACGCGTGGACGTCCTCGCCGAAGGCGCTTCGACCACCTATGGTTCCGATGCGGTGGGCGGCGTGGTCAATTTCATCCTGCGCAACGACTTCAACGGCGCGGAAGTGACACTCAACGACGGCATCTCGAACGAAGGCGATGGCCAGCGGCATGGCTTCAGCCTCACCATGGGCCACTCGACGGACAAGTACAGCCTTGCGGGTGGCATCGACTACAACAAATACAACGCCGTGCCCGCCACCCGGCGCGATTTCTCGAAGGCGCAGTTGTACCTCTCGGGCGGACAAGTGATCGTGGCGGGGTCCAGCTCGATCCCGACGGGCAGGATGCAGATCGCGCCATCGTTCGCCGGCCAGTTCAACTGCCCCGCGGACGGTCCTGGCCAGGTCACGCTGGCCAGCGGCGACGGCACCAGCCTGGGCGACTACCGCTGCCGGACCGGGGACGATACGTTCAACTACGCTGCGTACAACTACATCCAGGTCGAACAGAAGCGCACCGACGGCTTTTTCCTCGGCAGCTACAACCTGACCGACAACATCACGGCGTTCCTCGATGTCTTCTACAACCACACCAACTCGGCCGGGCAGGACGCCGCCGCGCCGGTGGGGACCGGCGACGGCCTGATCATCCCGGCAAGCGCGCCCTTCAACCCGTTCGGGGTCACCTTCAGCCAGAACCCTACCTTCCCCAACGATCCCAATAGCGGGTACGTTTTCCAGACGCGTCTCACCGGGGCGGGGACCCGCATCCATCCCTACACCACCAGCACCGGCCAGGCGATCGCCGGCTTGCGCGGGCGCTTCGGCGACAGCAGCTGGAACTGGAACGTGACCGTCGACTACGGCCACACCGCACGCACCCAGCGCGACGAGAACGAATTGTCGATCCCCGATTTGCAGGCGGCCATCGACCGGGGCGTCAATATTTTCGACCAGGCCAACAATGGTGCGGCGCTGGCGGCGGGCGCGGTCACCGCGACCTACCAGAAGTACGAATCGCTGCGGCAAATCCAGTTTGGCGCCGACGGTGAACTGTGGTCCCTGCCGGCCGGGCCGATGCAACTCTCGGTCGGCGGCTTGTACCGCAAACAGACCATGAACTACACCGTGGACCCGTTCGCGGTGCTGGATCCGGTGACGACCACTTGCGCGATCCTGCAGGAGGCTTGCGGCTCACCCGGTCGCGGCAGCGACAACGTCAAGGAACTGTTCGCGGAAACCCTGATCCCGCTGTTGTCCAACGTGCCCGGCGCGTATTCGCTGAATGTCGACCTGGGGATCCGCGCGTCCGACTACGCGAGCGCGGGTTCGACCACCAACAAGAAGATCGCGATCGAATGGCGCCCGATCCAGGACCTGCTGGTACGCGGCACGATCTCGGAAGTGTTCCGCGCGCCAAATCTCGACCAGTTGTATGACGGACGTTCGCTGATCCAGCCCGCCCTGAACGATCCCTGCGTGCATCTCACGGCGGCGGAGCTTGCAGCACATGCCGCCGCCTGCCAGTACGTGCCGGTCAACTGGAACGGCAACGATGTTGCGCAGGTCAACACGTTTTACTCGGGCGCCAGGGTCGTCGGCGCCAACCTCAAGCCCGAACACGGCAAGTCCGTCGATTTCGGGCTGGTCTATGACCCGAGCTGGCTGCCCGGTTTGAACACCAGCCTCGACTTCTGGCACATCTATTTGTACGACACGCTGGTACCGATCGACGGGCGCACGGTCGTCAATGCGTGCTTCGACAACAACGCCAGCCCGTTCTGTCCGTTCATCCACCGTCAGGACACCACCACCAAGAACCCGGGGCAGGTGTTCGTCATCGACACGCCGGTGGTGAATCTCGGTTCCTTGAGCACCAGCGGCATCGATTTCACGATCAACTACAGGATTCCGCACTTCAACTTCGGCAGCGTGAACCCGGGCGATTTCAAGGTTGGCCTCGACACGTCGTACACGTCCACCTTCAAGAACAGCGCGACCCCCGGCCAGCCGGGCGAGGAGACCATCGAGTACGCCGGCACGTTGAGCCCGCAGTTCGGCAACATCTCGCGCTGGCGTGCCGCGGCGACGATCAACTGGTCCCTCGGCAACTGGGATGCGCAGTGGCGAACGCGCTACATCAGCTCGGTGACCGCGCTGCAGGCCGACGCCGCGACCAATGCCAGCCTGCCGATGGCTTCGGTCGTGTACAGCTCGCTCCAGCTCGGGTACGCGGTGCCGGCGATCCATACGCGGTTCGACGTGGGCGTCGACAACATCAGCGACCGGCGGCCGCCGCTGTACTACCAGAACGGTCAGGTCAATACGGATACCGCGACCTATGACACGATGGGCCGCTATTACTGGGCGCGTGCGACGTTGAGGTTCTGAGCGTCCGCCCACGCCGGGCAAGTCCGGGAGGATCCGGAATGGACAAGGGCGCCGCGCAAGCGGCGCCCTTCGTGGTTACACTGAAAAGCCCTGGCAACGGATCGAGCTTGCATGTCGGCCTCGGCCACCGAACTTGCCAAGTCCATGGTGGCTGCATGGCAGGCCGGGCGTTTCGAGCAGGTCATCGCGCTCGCCGGGCAGGCTCCCGCGGATGCAGCGGACGGTGAACAGGTTCTCGCGTTGCTCGGCATGGCGCAGCAGCAGACCGGGCGTCATGCGCAGGCGGTGGACACGTTCGAACGTTTGTCGCGGCTGCGCCCGGAAGTCTCCGCATACTGGAACAACCTTGGCGTCGCCTGTCGCCATGCAGGCGATCCCATGGTTGCAGAGCGCGCGCTGCTGACAGCCAAATCACTGGCGCCCCGGGACGCCGAAGTGCATTTCAACCTCGGGCTGCTTTACATCGGGCAGAGGCGTTGGTCGCAGGCGCGCGAGGTGTTGCTGGACGCGGTGCAACTCGCGCCGCAGCATTTCGAGGCGCGATTGCAGGCCGCCCACGCGTGCCACGTGTGCGGCGACAGCGACGGCGAGGAGGCCATGCTGGAGCAGGCCGGCGACTGGCCGCCGCAACCGGCCGAGCAGGCCCTGGTGCTGGCCGCGATGTTGTCCGCGCAGGGTCGGTTGGAAGAGTCGCTGGGGGTGCTGGCGCAAGCACGCTTGCCCGAGTCGCTGGCGGCCGGACCGTTGCGGCTTCGCATCACGGCGCAGCGCGTTGCGTTGTACGAGCGGAACAACCTGCTCGGGGATGCGCAACGCGAGCTGCAGCAGTTGCCCCTCGCCGGGCTGGATGCATTGCCGGCCGGCGCGGATCAGGCGCGCATCGAGGGCTGGCAGGCCCATGCCGTGGTGGCCACGCGCGAGGGTCGTCATGCCGATGCGGCCGCGCTTTACCAGCGCGTGCTGGACGTGGCCGCGGACGCCGAGATCCGGGCGGGCTCGGCCTTTGGCCTGGCCGTTGCGCTCGATCGCCAATCGCGCCACCACGATGCGTGGCATGCCGTCGAAGTGGCCCACGCGGCGCAGATGCAACTTGCGCGCGAAGTGGTTCCGGAGCTGTTGGCGCCTGGCAGCCCACCGTTGCCGATGGTGGCGAAATCAGTCGATGCAAACGGCTTCGCCACGTGGAGGCCCCTGGCGGGCCCTTCCTTCCGGCAGAGTCCGGTGTTCGTGATCGGTTTCCCGCGCTCGGGAACGACGTTGCTGGAACAGATGCTCGACGCGCACCCGGATTTTCGGTCGATGGGTGAGCGCGGCCACGTTTACAACCTGATCGAGCGCATGGAGCACGCGGGTCAGCGCTATCCGGACGATCTCGCCGACCTCGCCCAGGACGACGCGGACCAGTTGCGTTCCGTCTACGACCGGTTGGTTCGTCGCGTGCTGCCCGACCTTGGCCAGCGGCGGCTGGTGGACAAGAATCCACTCAACATGCTGTGCCTGCCGATGATCCTGCGGCTGTTTCCCGCGGCCCGCATCATCCTGTGCCTGCGGCATCCGTGCGATGTGTTGCTCAGTTGCAGCATGCAGTCGTTCCGCTCGCCGGCCTTCATGGTCATGTGCTCGTCGTTGCCGCGCCTGGCACGCGGGTACGCGCAAGCGTTCGAACAGTGTTGCGGGCACCTCGACGTGTTTGCGCCGAAGATGCTGGAATGGCGCTACGAGTCGGTCGTCGCGGATGTCGAGGGATCTGTCGCACGGCTGGGGGCATATCTGGATGTCGCGGACGCTGCGCCGATGCTGGACTTCGCCCGGCACGCAGCGGCAAAGCGGTTCATCGATACGCCCAGTTATGCGCAGGTCACGCAACCGGTGGGGGCGGCGGCCGTGGGGCGCTGGAGGGATTACCGCGAGCAGTTCGAGCCGGCGTTGCCGATGTTGCGTCCCTGGGTCGACCGTTTTGGTTACAGCCTGTGATGGCTGAACAAGCGGGGGACTGGGGGCGGGTGGTGGGAGCGCGAATGCCAAGCATGACCGGATGGCAGGAGCCTGCCTGCAGGCGACCGAGGGCACCGGGGGTGAATGACTGCGCCCATCGCGCGCAGGCGCGCTCCTACTTCCGTTTCGCGCGCGGATGCGCGGCGTCGTAGACCTTGGCCAGGTGCTGGAAATCGAGGTGGGTGTAGATCTGGGTGGTGCCGATGTCGGCGTGGCCCAGCAGCTCCTGCACTGCGCGCAGGTTGCCCGAGGATTCCAGCAGGTGGCTTGCGCAGGAATGCCTGAGCAGGTGCGGGTACACCCGTTTCCACACGCCCTGCGACCG
>DASTIS010000048.1:0-7394 GCA_035717365.1 Rhodanobacteraceae bacterium | reverse complement strand
CAATGCTCGCCGGCGATTACCGCCAATACCGCCAACCGCTGTGCCTCCACTGCACTTGGGTGGCGTGCGACGGGTTCCCTGACCGTTGAAGGACCGCAGGGTAAAACCCTGATGGAAAGCGTGCGCCGGACAGCGAGCACGTTGGCGGCGGATTGAATGGACGGATACGACACGGGATCTACCCCGCGCATGACACAATGCGCGACTCGTTCCGCGCACCGGGTTCGCATGAAAACGCTGCAACGTTCCTGTTTCGCCGTCGCACTGATCTTGCTCGTCTGCACACCGGCGCTTGCCGACCCCGCGTTGTGGACCATCAAAAGCCCCACCGCGACGATCTACCTGTTCGGCACTGTGCACGTGCTGCCGAAGGACATGCGCTGGCATTACCCTGCCCTGGGCGACGCGCTGTCGGCGAGCGACAAACTGTACGTCGAAGAGGACGACGACGATCCGCTCACCATGCAGATGCTGGTCATGAAATACGGCATGGATCTGCAGCATCCGCTTTCGGACAGGCTCGACGCCACCGACCGCGCGCGCCTCGACTCCGCCGCGAAGGACTCCGGGGTCATGGGCGGTGCGGCCACCCTGGACGCGATGAAGCCTTGGCTGGCCGCACTGACGATTGCCGTGGCGCCCATCGTCAAGGCCGGTTACGACCCGAAATCCGGTGCGGACAAGCAACTGGAACGTGCCTTCAAGGCAGCCGGCAAACCCGTCGGCGCATTCGAATCCGCCGAGGAACAGATCCGGTTCTTCGCCGAGCTTCCCGATTCCCTGCAAATGGACCTGCTGTGCAATGCGCTCGACGAGTATGCCGAGGGACCGCAGCAGGTCAAGGCGCTGATCGAGGATTGGCAGGCCGGTGACACCACGGCCATCGCGAAAGTCGTCAACGGGGGAATGCAAAAGCATTATCCGGATCTGTACAAAGTCCTGCTGGTCGATCGCAACCGCAACTGGGCCAAACAGATCGTGGCATTGTTGAATCAGCACGCCACGATCTTCGTCGCCGTCGGCGCCGGCCATCTCGCCGGGGCCGACAGCGTGCAGGCGCAGCTCGCGAAGCTCGGCATCGCGAGCGAACGCGTGCATTGAGCCGCCCACACCGACCTCGCCGGCCAGCGCAAATCGCGTGCAGGCGCGCTTCTGCAACCCGCATTTGCAGGAGCCTGCCTGCAGGCGAAACGCCATGCCGCTGGTGTGCAGGCGCATCCCTGCAACACCCGCTTTTGGCCGGAACCTGCTGCGGGCGACACGCGATCACCATGCCATTCGCGCGCAGGCGCGCTCCTACAATGGGCGCACCACAAATCGCGTCGACCATACAAACGGTAAACCCCCAGCCATGACTCCCCTGCAACCCGACTTCGAACAAATCCCGCTGCGCGAGTACGCCGAGCGCGCGTATCTCGACTACTCGATGTACGTGGTGCTGGACCGCGCGCTGCCGTTCATCGGCGATGGCCTGAAACCGGTCCAGCGGCGCATCGTGTACGCAATGAGCGAGCTCGGCCTCGCCGCCACCGCCAAGCCCAAGAAGTCCGCGCGCACGGTCGGCGACGTGATCGGCAAGTTCCATCCGCACGGCGACAGCTCGGTCTACGAGGCAATGGTGCTGATGGCGCAGTCGTTTTCGTACCGTTATCCGCTGATCGATGGTCAGGGCAATTTCGGCTCGTCGGACGACCCGAAATCCTTCGCCGCGATGCGCTATACCGAATCGCGGTTGACGCCGATCGCGGAAGTGCTGCTGGGCGAGCTCGCGATGGGCACGGTCGAGTGGGCACCCAACTTCGACGGTACGCTGAAGGAGCCGTCGTGGCTGCCAGCGCGACTTCCGCACGTGCTGTTGAACGGATCCACCGGCATCGCGGTCGGCATGGCGACCGACATCCCCCCGCACAACCTGCGCGAAATCGCGACCGCATGCATCCATCTTCTCGACGAACCCGGCGCGAGCGTTGCCGAGCTGTGCGAACACGTGCAGGCGCCGGATTATCCGACCGCCGCCGAAATCATCACGCCGCGCAATGAGCTCACCGCAATGTATGCAACCGGCAACGGGTCGGTGCGCTGCCGTGCGGTGTACGTCGAGGAACGCGGCAACGTGGTACTGACCGCGCTGCCGCATCAGGTTTCGCCGGCCAGGGTCATCGAACAGATCGCGGCGCAGATGCGCGCCAAGAAGCTGCCGATGCTGGAAGACCTGCGCGACGAATCCGACCACGAGAACCCGGTGCGGCTGGTGCTTATCCCGCGTTCAACCCGGGTCGACACCGAAGCGATGATGCAACACCTGTTCGCAACCACCGATCTCGAAAAGAGTTTTCGCGTCAACCTCAACATGATCGGGCTGGACGGCCGCCCGCAGGTCAAGACGTTGAAGCAGATCCTCGAGGAATGGCTGCGCTTTCGCACCAGTACCGTGACGAAGCGCCTGCAGCACCGCCTGGAGAAAGTCGAACGCCGGTTGCATCTGCTGGAAGGCCTGCGCATCGCCTTCCTCAACCTGGATGAAGTGATCCGCATCGTTCGTCACGAGGACGAGCCGAAACCCGCGCTGATCAAGCGCTTCAAGCTCAGCGAGGACCAGGCCGACTACATCCTCGAGACCCGGTTGCGGCAACTGGCGCGGCTGGAGGAGATGAAGCTCGACGCGGAGCGCGAAACGCTGGAAGAGGAACGTGCCAGGATCGATGTCACCCTCAAGTCGAAGACGCGACTGAGAACGCTGATCAAGCAGGAACTGAGAGCCGACGCGGAAAAATACGGCGACGCGCGCCGTTCACCACTGGTGCGGCGCGCCGCCGCGCAGGCGCTGGACGAAAGCCAACTGGTCGCCTCCGAACCCGTCACCGTGGTGCTGTCGCAAAAGGGCTGGGCACGTGCGGCCCGGGGACACGATGTCGATGCGCGCGAACTGTCCTACCGCGAAGGTGACGCGTGGCTCGCCAGCGTACGCGGCAAGAGCGCGCAGCACGTGGCGTTCCTCGATTCCACCGGCCGCAGTTACTCCACGGCCGCCCACACCCTGCCCTCGGCGCGCGGCAACGGCGAGCCGCTCACCGGGCGTTTTTCGCCACCGCCCGGCGCGCGCTTCGATGCGCTGGCGATGGGCGACAATGCCACCCAATGGATCCTCGCAACCGATGCAGGCCGCGGGTTTCTGACCCACTTTGCGGCGCTGCTGGCCAACAAGAAGGCCGGCAAGCAGGTGCTCAACATGGACGACGGCGCGCGCGTGCTCGCACCTGCCCGGGTCGACGATCCGGCGCGTGACCGCATCGTCGCGGTCACCACGCAAGGGCACCTGTTGATGTTTTCCGTCGCCGACCTGCCGGAGCTGGAACGCGGGCGCGGCAACAAGCTGATCGAAATCCCGAAGGCCAAGCTCAATTCCGGCGAGGAACGCGTCGCGGGGATCGCTGTCGTCGTTGAAGGTTCCGGCGAAGTCACCCTGTTCGCCGGCCAGCGCAAACTCACGCTCAAGTGGGCGGACCTGGTCGAATACGGCGGCAGCCGTGCGCAACGCGGCAGCCTGCTGCCGCGCGGGCTGCGTCACGTCGACCGGATCGAGACCACCGGCTGACGCAGGTCTGTACGCGGGCCACGGGGAACAGGCACAATCACGCGATGCATGGCGAATACAAGATGCCGGGCGGCAAACTGGTCGTGGCCGACCTCGATGTGCGCGAAGGGAAGTTGACGCAGGTGCGGATCAGCGGTGATTTTTTCCTGGAGCCGGACACCGCACTGACCATGATCGATGTCGCACTGGAAGGGCTGCCGGCTGCAGCCGAAAGTGCACACCTCGCCGCCATGGTCCGTGCCGCGCTGGGACCGAACGTGAGGATGTACGGTATCTCGCCCGAGGCCATCGCGACCGCGGTCCGGCGTGCCCTGGACGCGCAACCGTGAGCCGAACCGACTGGAACGACTATGCGTGGCGACTCATCCACGCCGCGCCGCAGCCACCGGCGCTGCACATGGCGATCGACGAGGTGCTGACCGACGAGGTGGCCGCGCGTCGCCGTCCGCCCACGCTCAGGGTCTGGGAATGGTCGTCGTCGTGCGTCGTCATCGGACGCTTCCAGTCGCTTCGCAACGAGGTGGATGCCGTCGCGGCACGCCGACACGGCATCGAGGTCGTGCGCCGCATCAGCGGCGGCGGCGCCATGTTCATCGAGCCCGGCAACACCATCACCTATTCGCTGTACGCACCGGAAACGCTGGTCGCCGGGATGAGTTTCCAGGAGTCCTACGAATTCATGGATACCTGGGTGATCGACGCGCTGCAGGGGCTCGGCATCGACGCCTGGTACCAGCCCCTCAACGACATCACCTCGCCAGCCGGAAAGATCGCGGGCGCCGCGCAAACCCGTCGCGGCGGCGCCATCCTGCACCACGTCACCATGGCCTACGACATCGACACCACCAAGATGCTCGATGTATTGCGGATCGGCCGCGAGAAACTGTCCGACAAGGGCACCGCCAGTGCGGCCAAACGCGTGGATCCGTTGCGCCGCCAGACGGGCCTGCCGCGCGACGAGATCATCGACCGGATGATCGGGACCTTCCGCGCTTCCCATGGCCTCGCGAGGGACCGGCTGTCGCCGGGCGAACTCGAGCGAGCCGAGGCACTGGCCACGGCCAAGTTCGCAAGCGCGGCGTGGACCAGGATCGTGCCTTAAGGGATCGCTGAACTACGCGCGGCGGTTGGCGGATGCTCCCGCGAGCGGCACAATGCAGCCACTGCACAAGGACACTTCATGCGCTGGGTTCGCCGGATCGCGGTCGCGCTGATCGTCATCATCGTCATCGCGTTTGCGATCGGCTGGCGCCTGCTGGCGGGCAGCCGCCCCCAGGCGGACGGCAGCGTCGACGTGCCGGGGCTGGCGGCGGCGGTGACGATCGTGCGTGATGCCGGCGGCATCCCGACCATCACCGCACGCAATCGCGTCGACCTCGCCCGGGCGCTGGGCTTCGTGCATGGGCAGGAGCGCTTCTTCCAGATGGACCTGGAACGCCGCAACGCTGCGGGCGAACTTTCTGCGCTGTTCGGCAAGGTCGCGCTGAAGGCCGACGAGAACCATCGTCGGCACCGCTTCCGCTCACTGGCCCAACGCGAGCTCGCCATGCTCCCGCCGCGCCAGCGCAGACTGGTCGACGCCTATACCGCGGGCGTCAACGCGGGTCTCGCGCATCTGTCCGTGCGTCCCTGGGAATACCTGTTGCTGGGTGCCGAGCCACATCGGTGGACGGATGCCGACACGGTATTGACCATCGATGCGATGTACCTCGACCTCAACCAGAACGGCGACAACAAGCGCGAACTGAACATCGGGCGTTTGCGGGCGGTGTTGCCCAGACCGCTTGCCAATTTTCTGCTGGCGCCCGCGCCGCGCTGGGAAGCGCCGATGGAGGGCGGCCCTTCGCAACCCGTGCCGGTGCCCGGCGCATCCGTGTTCGACTTGCGCGGCAAGGTGCTCCCCAAAGTGGCCCTCACCCGCGGCGCGCGTGCCCTTGCCATATCCATGGAGGCCAATACAGGCGTCGGCAGCAACGGCTTCGCCGTGGGTGGCAGCCTCACCGGCGGCGCGGCACTGCTGGCCAACGATCCGCACTTGCACCTGCGCGTCCCGAACATCTGGTATCGCGCGCGGTTGCGCTTTCCGGATCCTGCCGACCCATCGAAGATGATCGACCTGAACGGGGTCACCCTGCCCGGCGCGCCCGCACTGGTGATCGGCAGCAACGGTCACATCGCATGGGGCTTCACCAACAGCGAAGGCGACTGGATGGACTGGGTGCGGGTGATCCGCGACCCGCACGATCCGTCGCGTTACAAGACGCCGAACGGCTGGGCCACGATCACCAGACACGACGAAACGATCCACGTGAAGGGCGCGCCCGACGTGCACATGACCGTCGAGGACACCATCTGGGGTCCGATCATGGCCAAGGCGCCGGACGGTACACCGCTGGCGCTGGCGTGGGTCGCTCACGATCCGCGTGCAGTGAATCTCAATCTGATGAAGCTGGAAACCGCGACCACGGTGGACCAGGCGCTGGCATTGGCGCCAACGATGGGCATTCCACCGCAGAACCTCGTGGTCGCCGACGCACGGGGGAACATCGGATGGAGCATCGCCGGCAACGTCATACCCGTGCGCACCGGTTTCGATCCCTCCGCGCCGGCCGACTGGTCACAGCCAGGCACCGGCTGGACGGGGTTCGCGACGCCCGCGCAGGATCCGCGCATCGTCAATCCGCCCGGTTCGCGCATCTGGACGGCCAACCAGCGCATCGTCGGCGGCGCCGCGCTGAAATTGCTCGGCGACGGCGGCTACGACCAGGGCGCGCGCGCGCAACAGATCCGCGATGACCTCGGTGCGCGCAACCACCTCGCCCCACACGACATGCTGGCCATCCAGCTCGACGACCGCGCTCTGTTCCTCGCGCGCTGGCGGACGCTGCTGCTGGGTGTGCTGTCGAGCGCGCAGGATCCGGAGCTCCGTGCGCTCGCGCCGTTCGTGCGCGACTGGAAGGCGCGCGCCGCAACCGATAGCGTCGGCTACCGCATCGTGCGGATGTTTCGCGACCGGGTGCGCGAAAACGCGCTGGCGCCGTTCGCCGCGCGCGCCGCGGCGAAATGGAGGGACTTCCAGTGGCCAACCCCCGCGGTCGGCGAATACGCAGCGTGGACCATGGTGACGCAAAAGCCCGCGTGGCTGCTCGACCCGGAATACGGCACCTGGGATGCGCTGCTCGCCGATTCCGCGCGAGAAGTGGCGGAAAAACTTGCGAAGATCCCCGGTCCGCTGGCGTCGAAAACCTGGGGCGAACGCAACACAGCAGAGATCGACAACCCGCTGTCGATCTCGCTGCCGGGCTGGCTGAGGCGCTTCGCGGACATGCCGCACGATCCGCTTGCCGGCGACAACGACATGCCACGTGTCCTGCACCCCTCTTTCGGTGCATCGATGCGCATGAGCGTGCAACCCGGCAACGAAGCCCAGGGCATCCTCGAAATGCCGGCCGGCCAGTCCGACAATCCGTTGTCACCGTGGTTCGGCAAGGGCCACGAAGCCTGGCTGCACGGCAAGCCGGCACCGTTGCTGCCTGGCCAGGCCAAGTACCACCTCACCCTGCAACCCGCGCGCTGACACGCTTCGGGCCGCATGCCTGAACGCACGCCGCGATCGTGGCTTGCATCGTTCCATGCAATACGGCGACCATCGACCCGTGAAACGGTTTCTATCCACCATTGCCCGTCGCATCGCGCTGGCGTCCCGCCTGGCCCTGATCGCAGTGGCCGCGCTGCCTGCCGCGTGCGCAAATGCGTCGCACGGCGTTTCCAGCCACGACGTCACGTTCGACAACGTGCA
>DASTIS010000047.1:0-7872 GCA_035717365.1 Rhodanobacteraceae bacterium | reverse complement strand
CTGCATCTCGGGCTCGAGCGCGCTGATGCGCGCCACCGCCTTCGACATTTGGCGCAGCACGCGTTCATTGCGGCTACCCAGGAGATTCTTCAGGATATTTGGCATCGGACTGGATTCGTGGTTCCGGACTGCGGCAAAAGGTCAATCGACCATGATAAAAGCACACGCCGCCCGCGCCTAGCAATGGCGGCAAAATCGGTGGATTTCAAGAAGCGGAGGGCAGGGAAAGCCCCGCGCGAAGCGGCTGTTGTGAAAAAGTCAGGCCAGGGATGGCCGTTCTGGATTTTCCGAAGCCCGAAGACCGCAATCGGCACCCAGTCACAACGAAGCAGCGATCAGGGACGATCGCACATTATCTGCGCACGTACGCGATCGGATTCACCAGCTTGCCGTCGTGCCAGACCTCGAAATGCACGTGCGGGCCGGTGGAGCGGCCGGTGGAACCCGCGTCCGAGATCACCTCGCCCGTGTGGACATGTTCGCCGACGTGCGCGAGCAGCTTGCTGTTGTGGGCATAGCGGGTCATGTAGCCGTCGCCGTGGTCGATCTCGACGACCTTGCCGTAACCATGACGCACGCCCGCATAAGTGACCACGCCGTCGGCGACAGCGTGGACCCGCGAGCCCCACGGGACGCCGATGTCGATTCCGGGGTGAAAGGCCTCGCGGCCCGTGAACGGATCGATGCGCTCGCCGAATGGTGACGTGATGTAGCCGTCCGTGACCGGCATGCCGCTGGGAATCAGGTCGGCGGTGACCTGCCGGTCGGTCAACAGCGACTGCAATACGCCGAGCTGGGTCTGCTGCGCATCGAAACGCTGCCCGAGTTGCTGCATGCTCACGGAAAGGTCGTAGGGCAGCGAGTGCTCGGGCGGCACGCTGGTTTCGGGACCGCCCAGGCCCGGCTTTTCGTTGAAGGTGAATTCCGCCGGATCGAGTTTGCCGGCAACAACCAGCCGCTGCCCCAGCGCGTCCAGGCGCGCCGAATCGGCCTGCAATTCGCCGAGGCGTATGGCCATCCGGCGGATGTCACGCTGTGCGTTCTCGCGCACCTGCTGCAATTCGGCTTTCTGGGCGGCGATCTGCTGGTGCATGGCGTCGATCCGGGCCAGCGTGCGGCTGCTGGGACTGGCGATCCAGACGGCCAGGGCTGCGCTCGCCACGACGCAGGCGGCGATGCTCACCGCTACCCGCCGGAACAGCCGTCGATTCGCTTGTCCACGCTCTTCGAGGAAAGTGCCGGACCACTCGCATCGTTTCGAGCGAGTCACAAGTATCATGCCCATTTCAACCAACCGCCCGGATCGTCATCGTTGTGTCTCCTGCCAAACCGCTACCGCCACGCGATACCCACGGCCCGACGCCTTTGTCGCAGTGTGGTCCGGTCGCCGACCTGGCAGCCCGGGCACGGGATGTTGACCAATTGAGCCAACGAATCGTTCCTCTGCTGCCGACGCCACTGCGCGAGCACGTCGGTTTTGCCGGCTTGCGCAACGACCGTTTGCTGCTGTTGGTCGAATCGCCTGCCTGGGCCACGCGCGCGCGCATGGATCAGGCGCGCATCCTTGCCGCCGTGCACTCCCTCGGGCTGGCCGCGGGTTCCGTCACGGCCAAGGTGGCGCCGCTCCCGACGCCTTCCGGTGACTCCGCCACCCCGCGGTCCATGTCGCCCCGCACCGCCCAATCCATTCGCGACGCGGCATCGGCCATTGCCGATCCGGACTTGCGCGCACTCTTCCTTGAACTCGCCGCCCCTGCGGAAAGTCCAACGGCCAAATGACGCGCCTGGGCCGCCTCCGCCCCCTCATCCGCCGGCGGAAGCGGACTTTATAACACAGGCATGGCGACGCGTGCGGATCGAAATCAGCACAATGTCACAAAACGTGAAACAGAAGGGGGCCGACCCGCGGTGTTTCGCAGGAGCCGGCCGGCGCATAGCGCCTGATCCTTCTTTTCCGGCGACCCGTCGTGCAACCAAGCACCTTCGCGCGCAGGCGCGCTCCTACAAAGAGCTGCCGTGAACGATGCTTTTGCAGGAGCCTGCCTGCAGGCGATCTGGCGGCGGCGTGCCCACCGAAAGGAGACAGGTCGCGCGCAGGCGCGCTCCTGCACCGCCGTGATGCCTGATCGAAGCGGCTTTTGTGAGAAGTCAGGCCACGGAGCTCTTGGCCATGGATGGCGGCTCCATGGCCGTTCTGGTGGCCGTTGACCCGGTATCCGGCCAATCACGGCCAAACAGAACAAAGCAGCGATCACGGACGATCGCAAAGCTTCCCGAAAAGTCAGGGCATGGATGCCCGTTCTGGTGTAGCCAGGCTCGAGAACCCGTCAGGTGGCTTGGAGGTTCCGTGACGCGGCGTTCAAGGATGAACGCACTTACACAGCCTGCGCGGGATGCGCGTAGGAAATCGGCGCCAGCGCCGGGTCGTCGAACGTGACTTCTTCCCACGCCGACTTGTCGGCCAGCAACGCGCGCAGCAGCCGGTTGTTCAACTGGTGCCCCGACTTGTGGCCGAAGAACGAGCCGATCAGGCTGTGCCCCAACAAATAAAGATCCCCGATTGCGTCGAGGATCTTGTGCTTGACGAATTCGTCTTCGTAGCGCAAGCCGTCTTCGTTCAACACCCGGTAATCGTCCAGCACGATGGCGTTGTCCATCGAGCCGCCGAGGGCGAGGTTCTTTTCGCGCAGCATTTCGATGTCGCGCATGAACCCGAAGGTCCGCGCCCGGCTGACTTCCTTCACGAACGAGGTCGTCGAGAAGTCGATCTCGGCGCGCGACGCGCGGCGCGAGAAAATGGGGTGCTGGAATTCGATCGAGAAGCCGACCTTGAAGCCGTCGAACGGTTCGAACTGCGCCCACTTGTCGCCGTCCTCGACCTTCACCGGCTTCTTGATCCGGATGAAACGCTTCGGCGCGGTTTGCTCCTCGATGCCGGCGGACTGGAGCAGGAATACGAACGGGCCCGCGCTGCCGTCCATGATCGGCACCTCGGGCGCGGACAGGTCCACGTAGGCGTTGTCGATGCCGAGGCCGGCCATCGCCGAAAGCAGGTGCTCCACGGTGCCGACGCGCACGTCGTCGCGAACCAGGGTGCTGGACAGCCGGGTATCGCCGACAAATTCGCAGCGCGACGGGATGCTGACGGGTTCGGCGAGATCGGTACGGCGGAACACGATGCCGGTATTGACCGCCGCCGGGCGCAGGGTCATGTACACCTTTTCGCCCGTGTGCAGGCCGACGCCCGTCGCGCGGATCACGTTTTTGAGCGTGCGCTGCTTGATCATTTTTCGTTTGAATCCTGTTAGGACAACGCTAAATCGTGGGGGATGCTACCACGGTTGCCCGTTCGAATAAAGTGGACCGATGCGTTCAGTTAATGCCCAAAGCGTCCCGGCAAGCCCGGATTGCGGATGGGCGCTTCCAGGCGGGGCGTTTCGGCCGGATTTTACGCCACGGTAACAACGGACCACGCGGACTACGGCAGGTTCCATGGCCGGCACCGACCGCCGAGGGCGCAGGCGGGATCTGCGTGATGCCTGTGGCATCTCTCGCCCGTCTGACGGGGCGCGCCGGGAGCGCGCCTGGACCCGCAGGCGACCCGAAGGACGAGGCCATGGGCGGCCGAGTCACCCGAAGGGCCAGGCCAGGGATGGCGCGAACAGCGCCCGGCCACGGGGCTCTTGGCCATGGATGGCGGCTCTGATGGTGGCTATCGGCCGGACCGGCGCCACGCACCCGGGACGGTTGCCTGCCACGTTCGCCGCAGCACCATGAACTGCCGGAGGACGGGAATCCGGCAGTTCACATCGCGCCTACCCAAAACGCTCGATCAATCCGCCTGTCTCCGCAGGAACGCCGGAATGTCGAGGTAGTCGTAGCCCTGGGCGGTTTCCTTGTCGGGCTTCGCCGACGTGGATGCGGCCGACGGCTTCCCGGGGGCGGCGACCGGTTCCGGCTGCGCCGCGAACCCCACCACGCCGTTGTCGGTCCCGGTCCGGAGCACCCGCCGCGGCTGCGGCATCTCGACCATCTCCGGCTTGGAGACGGGCCGTAACTGTGGCTTGGCGGCGCGATTGAGGCCGGTCGCGACCACCGTCACCCGCACATCGTCGGACAGGTCCGGATCCAGCGCGGTACCGAGCACCACCGTGGCGTCCTCGCTGGCGAAGTCGTGGACCACCCGGCCGATCTCGTCGAACTCGCGCATGGTGAGGTTGGGGCCGGCGGTGACGTTGACCAGGATGCCGCAGGCACCCGAAAGATCCACGTTTTCCAGCAACGGGTTGTTGATGGCCGCCTCGGCCGCCGCCTGCGCGCGATCGTCGCCTCGGGCGGTGCCGGTACCCATCATCGCCATGCCCATTTCGCTCATCACCGTGCGTACGTCGGCGAAGTCGACGTTGATCAGCCCCGGACGGGTGATCAGGTCGGCGATGCCTTGCACGGCGCCCTGCAGCACGTCGTTGGCCGCCTTGAACGCATTCAGCAGGGTCACTTCGCGGCCGAGCACGGTCAGCAGCTTCTCGTTCGGGACCGTGATCAGGGAATCCACCGACTGCGACAGATCCTCGATGCCCTTGAGCGCCACCTGCATGCGCCGGCGTCCCTCGAACGGGAACGGCTTGGTGACCACCGCCACCGTGAGGATGCCTTTTTCCTTGGCCAGTTGGGCCACGACCGGCGCCGCGCCGGTGCCGGTGCCACCGCCCATGCCGCAGGTGATGAACACCATGTCGGCCCCATCGAGAACCTCGACGATGCGGTCGCGGTCCTCGAGCGCGGCCTGGCGGCCGAGCTCCGGGTTGGCGCCCGCGCCGAGGCCCTTGGTCACCGTTTCGCCGAGTTGCAGGGTGGTGCGCGCGCCGGAACTTTTCAGTGCCTGCGCGTCGGTGTTGGCGCAGATGAATTCCACGCCGTCGATGGATGAATTGACCATGTGGCCGACGGCATTGCCTCCGCCTCCGCCCACGCCGATCACCTTGATTACCGCATTGGGTGCGAGTTTTTCCACCAGTTCGAACATTGCCCGTCCTCCGTGCTGCTGCTGTTGTGATGTTGCCGTTGCATGACCGCCGTTTCGGCGGGGTCGCCCCGAAGGGCCTGGCGGTGCCGCGGCGCCGCCCAAATCCCGCTCCTTCCCGGAGCGGGATTGTTCTAGAAATTCCTCGTGAGCCAGCCTTTCACCTTGCCGATCGCCCCGGCGACGCTGTCGCCGACCGCGCCGCCGATCACGCGGCTGCCGTTGCCGCCTTCGCGCGAGCCGTGCAGGAGCAGGCCGATGACCGCGGCGTGCGCAGGCGTCGCGATGACCTCGGTCGCGCCCGTCACGTGCTGCGGCACGCCAAGGCGCACCATCTTGTGGAAGACCTCCTCGGCCAGGTACAGCGCGCCCTCGATGCGGGCCGCGCCGCCGGTCAGGACCACGCCCGCCGCGAGCAGGTTTTCGTAGCCCGAGCGGCGCATTTCGTCCTGCACCATCTCGAAGATTTCCTCGTAGCGGGCCTGGATCGACTGCGCCAGCGCCTGCCGCTGCAAGCGCCGCGGCGGCCGCTCGCCCACGCTGGGCACCTGGATGGTCTCCTCGCCGCGCGCCATCTGCGCCAGCGCGCAGCCGTACTTCACCTTGATCTCCTCGGCGTTCGAGGTCGGCGTCTGCACGTACTGGGAGATGTCCGAGGTGACCTGGTCGCCGCCGACCGGCAGCGACTTGGTGTAGCGGATCGAGCCGTGGGTGCAGATCGCGATATCGGTGGTCCCGGCACCCAGGTCGACCACGCACACGCCGAGTTCGCGCTCGTCCTCGGTCAGCACGGCCTTGGACGCGGCCACCGCGGCCGGCACCAGGTCGTCCACCGCCAGCCCGCAGCGCTGGATGCACTTGGTGATGTTCTGCACCGCCGACGCCGCGCCGGTCACCAGGTGCACGCCGGCCTCGAGACGCACGCCGCTCATGCCGATCGGATGGCGGATGCCGTCCTGGCCGTCGATGCGGTATTCCTGCGGCTCCTTGTAGAGCACCTTGCGGTCGGCCGGAATCGCCACCGCGCTGGCCGACTCCAGCACCTGGTCCAGGTCGCCGGCCGCAACTTCGCGGTCGCGGATCGCCGCGGTGCCACGCGAATTGTGGGTTTCCAGGTGGCTTCCGGAAATCGACGCGCACACCGATCGGATGTCGCAGCCGGCCATCTGCTCGGCTTCCTCGATCGCGCGCTGGATCGAATGCACGTTGGAGTCGATTTCGACCACCACGCCCTTCTTCATCCCGCGCGAGGTATGGCTGCCGAAGCCGATCACCTCGACCGGTTCGCCGGGCATGTATTCGCCGACGATCGCCATCACCTTGGAGGTGCCGATGTCGAGGCCGACGACGAGGTTCTTGTCGCTCTTGCGATTCATGGGTTTAAACGTTTCCGTCAGCAACATGGGAAGTCCCGCCTTTCGTGGAGTTCGAGGGAAGCGCAGGCGCCGCGGCGTCGGGCCAGTGCACCGCGAAGCCATTGCTGTAGCGAAGATCGGCGTACACGAAGCCTTCGCCGCGACCGCGCATCAGGATCGGCAGCGCCGCCGCGAAGCGCGCCAGCCGCTGGTCGGGGTGGTCGTTGCCGACCACCACGCGACCGCCATTGGAAAGGGCCAGTTGCCAGCTTCCGCGGGCCGAGAGGCCAACGCCGGCAACGCGCAGGCCGTAGGGTGCGAAGTCGGTTTGCGCCGTGCGGTAGAACGCCATCACGTCGGCGGCGCGATCATCGGGTGCATTGAACTGCGGCAAACCGTTCACCACGCCGGCATCCGGCACCTTGAAGATCCGGCCGTCGCGGTCCAGCAGCGCGTCGCCGCCCCAATGCGCGATCGGCTGGATCTCCTCGACCGTGATGTCCAATGCGTCCGGCCAGTGCTTGCTCACCCGAACCGCACCGACCCAAGGCAGCGCCGCGACCGCGTCGCGCACGTGGTCAAGGTCGATCGCGAAGAAACCATCACCCAGGGCAGGCGTCACCGCGGCGCGAACCTGGGCCGCACTGACGTGACGAAACGTGGCGTGCACCTGCAATGCGCGCACCGGCCAGCGCTCCGACGCGAACCAGCCCTGCAACACGCCCACCACCGGCAACGCGACCAGTGCGATCGCGATGACCCAGGCAGCGAAGCGCAGGGACGTCGAGCCCTTCACTTTGCGTCTCCTTTGGAGCCGGGACCCGGGTCCCGATCAAAGCTGGTTTCCAGCACGCGCCAGCACAACTCGGCGTAGTCCACGCCGGCTTGCGCGGCAGCCTTGGGCACCAGCGAATGCGCGGTCATCCCGGGCGCGGTGTTGACTTCCAGCAGCCAGTTGTTGCCCGAGCGATCACGCATCGCGTCGACGCGACCCCAGCCCGAGCAAGCCAGCGCATCGAAGGCCCGGCGCGCCAGCGCGCGCAGGCCGGCTTCCGCGTCACCATCGAGACCGGGACAGATGTATTGCGTATCTTCGGCGATGTATTTGGCGTGGTAGTCGTAATACTCGCCCCTGGGCACGATCCTGATGCTGGGCAGCACGTCCGTGCCAAGGATCGATACGGTGAGTTCGTCGCCTTCGATCAACTGCTCGACCATCAGGTCGCCCGGATAACGCTGCGCCAGCGCGATCGCGTCTTCCAGATCCTGCTCCCTGAAGACCCGCGACACGCCGACGCTCGAACCCTCCGAGGCCGGCTTGACGATCAGCGGCAGGCCGAGCTCGCGCGCGGCCTCATGCACGCGTTCGGCCGACGCGCCGCGCGGCAAGGCCACGAATTTCGGCGTCGGCAACCCCAGCGCGTTCCACACCCATTTGCTGCGCACCTTGTCCATCGACAGGGCCGACCCCAGCACGCTCGAACCGGTGTACGG
>DASTIS010000046.1:0-13116 GCA_035717365.1 Rhodanobacteraceae bacterium | reverse complement strand
GTTGTCCGGACGGATCCAGTCGTGCACGAAGCCATGCATGTCGTCCGTGGTCAATGCCTTGATCGAAGCCTCGGTGCCCGAGCCCGTGAATGGCATCGCGTAGGCGTTGCCCTTGCCGTACAGGATCGGCGGCAACAGCCGCAGCGCCAGCGTGGTCGGCTGGGTCTTCTCCTGCGCGATGCCGGCGAGCCACTGTCCGCGCAACCGGGATACGTCCGCAGCGCGGAACGCGGGGTTGCGCACGATGTCGGCGTACAAGTCAAGTGAATCGGCGAGATTGGCATCGAGCGCGCTCAGCCACACGTTGCAGGTGTCGAGATCGCAACCGCTGGCGATCTCGGCGCCGAGCCGCTGCTTGCGCTTGGCGATCTCGACCGAATCGAGGTCTTTCGTGCCTTCGTCCAGCATTCCCATCGTGAAGCTGGAAGTGCCGAGCTCGCGGCCCTGGTCGGCAGCGTAGCCGGCATCGAACAGGGCCTCGATCTGCACCACCGGAATCGAATGCCGTTCGGCCAGCACCACTTCGATGCCGTTCTCGAGCTTGCCATGTTGCAGGGTCGGGAAGGTGAGGTCGGGGAATGTCGTCACCTGGGGCACGCCCTTGCTGCGATCGACGTCGCTCCGGGTGACCTTGTAGTCGCCGGGGGGCGAGAGCACATCGGCGGGCTTGCCGGGGATCGCGGCACGACCGGCGAGGGTCGCGGCGTCCGTGGCCTCGACCTTGCCGGGGACCACCGTCAGCGTGTAATCGCCTTTCGACAGCCACTTGTCGGCCGCGGACTTCACCGCCTCCGGGGTCGCGGCCATGACCACGTCGTAATCCTTCTTCCACGCGCCCGGGTCGTCGCGGTAGACCTGTCCCTCGGCCAGCGTCACTGCCTTGCCGCGGAACCCGCCGATCTGCTCCAGCCCGCGGATGGTCGATGCCTGGTAGGTGGTCTTGACGCGTTGCAGTTCATCCGCGGTCGGACCGTCCTTCAGGAATTTCGACCACTCATCCGCAATCGCGGCCTCGACCTTCGCAGGATCGACGCCCTTCTTCACGTCGACCTGCAGCAGGGTCATGCTGGCCAGTTCGAAGGTCAAGTTGCCGACCGACACGTCGTCGGCCAGCTTGTCCTTGTAAACCAGCCGCTGGTACAGGCGCGAGGTCTTGCTGCCGCCCAGCACGTCGGCGGCAAGATCCAGCATCAGCCGGTCGTTGCCTTTCGCATCGAGTCCGGGGGTGTTCCACTCGCGGTAGATGCGGGTCTGCGCGACGTTGTCGGTCATCGTTCCGGACGTGGACGCATCGCGCGCGGTGATCCAGGCCTGCGGCCGCGGCACGCGCGGGCCGGCCGGGATGTCGCCGAAGTACTCCATCGCCTTTGCGCGCGCTTCGGCAGGCGTGATGTCGCCAACCAGCACCAGCGTGGTGTTCGCCGCGCCGTAGTAATCCTTGAACCACTGCTTGACCGTGGCCAGCGAAGCGGCGTTCAGATCCGCCATCGAACCGATCGTGGTGTGGTGATAGGGATGGTTCGCCGGAAACGCGTTGACCTGGATGTCTTCGAACGCGCGCCCGTAGGGCTGGTTCTCGCGCTGGCGCTTTTCGTTCTGGACCACGCCGCGCTGCTCGTCCAGCTGCGGCTGCCCGATCGCGCCCAGCAGGTGGCCCATGCGGTCGGATTCCATCCACAGCGCCATGTCCAGCGCGGTGGTCGGCACGGTTTCAAAGTAGTTGGTGCGATCCAGCCAGGTGGTGCCGTTCATGCCGGTGGCGCCGACCCGTTCGAACGGACGGAAGTATTCGTCCTTGTGGTTTTCCGAGCCCTGGAACATCAGGTGTTCAAACAGGTGCGCGAAGCCGGTCTTGCCTTCCGGCTCGTAGCCCGAACCCACGTGGTACCACACGCTGACCGCCACGATCGGCGCCTTGTGATCCTCGCTGACCACGACCGTCAACCCGTTGGGCAGGGTGAAGCGGGTGTAGGGGATATCGATCTTGTTGCCTGCATTGGCGGCCTGGGCCGCTCCCGCGAACAGCGTGAAGCCAAGCACCGCGAACCACGCCAACCAGTGCGTGCGCATGACGGAGTCCTCCCCGGACTGTTTTATTGTCGGGAAACCGTAGCCGGAGTCCTGCGACAAAGCAATCGGCCGAACAGCCCACACGGGGCCGCGGGGGTTACACTCTGGCCAAGCACGGGAACCGCCATGCAACGCTGCCTCGTCACCGGCGCCAACCGCGGGCTCGGGTTGGCCTTCGTTTCCGAATTGCTGGACCGCGGCGCGCGCGTGCTGTCCTGCTGCCGCGATCCCGCGGGCGCCAATGTCCTCGCTGCGCTGCGCGCCGCGCACGGCGAAAAGCTGGCGGTCCACCGGCTCGATGTCGCCGACCCGGACGCCATCGACGCGCTGCCGCAGGCGGCCGCGAAGCACCTGCAACGCGTCGACCTGCTGGTCAACAATGCCGGCGTGCTGGTGTCGGGTGAACGCTTCGGGAACGTCAAGGCCGAGGCGCTGACCGAGAGCTTCGCGGTCAACGCCAGCGCACCGCTGTTGATCACCCAGGCACTCGCGCCGCTGCTGGCACTGGGGAACAAGCCCAGGGTGCTGTGCATCAGCTCGCAAATCGCCTCGATCGCGCAATCGGCCAGCTTCCGCACGATGAGCTACGCGATGAGCAAGGCCGCGCTCAACATGGCGGCAAAACGGCTGGCCGCGGAACTCGGGCCACGCGGCATCGTGGTGCTGGCCGCGCACCCCGGCTGGCTGAAAACCGAAATGGGCGGCAAGAGCGCGACGCTCTCCCCGGCCGATTCGGCACATGCATTGCTCGGCCTGATCGAGCGCGCGGGAACGCAGGATGCCGGCAAGTTTCTTGCCTATGACGGTGCCGAACTGCCCTGGTAGGCTCACGGGTTCGCTGTTTCGAGGCGCCATGCGGTCCGCGAAAATGTGACGCTCGTCACATTTCAGACCGGTCCCGCGCCCGGAGTCCCCCATTCGTGAGCTTCCCGTGCGGCCGGGGCACGGACGATGCTTCGAATTCCACGCCGGGGCGCCCAGCCTCGACATCAAGGGAACAGGGGACCATGAAAGCCGAAGCGATTCTCATACGGAGCATGTTCGTCATGACGGTGGCCGCCGTGGTGTGCGGCATCATCCTGATCAGCCTCCACTGATCCAGCAGCGGCGACAAGGCACGCGCCTTTTGCACTTGCCGTCCACGTTCGGGGCCGTCGCGTCGAACGAGTCTCTTGGTGCGCGCGATCCGCGGCGATAATGCGTGGGTGCTGCACGTCATCCTGTACCAGCCCGAAATTCCACCCAACACCGGCAACGCGATCCGGTTGTGCGCCAACGCGGGCGCGTCCCTGCACCTGATCCGGCCGCTCGGCTTCGATCTCGACCACGCCAAATTGCGTCGCGCCGGGCTGGACTATCACGAGTTCGTCAATGTGATGACGCACGACGACTTGCCGGCGTGTCTTGCGACGCTTCGGCAGCCGCGCGTGTTTGCGTTCACCAGCCATGCGACGCGCCGCTACACGGACACGCGTTTCGCCGACGGCGACGCGCTGCTGTTCGGGCGCGAAACCAGCGGGTTGCCCGACGCCGTTCTGCAGGCCATCCCCGAAGCACAGCGCGTGTGCCTGCCGATGCAACCCGACAACCGCAGCCTCAACCTGTCCAATGCGGTCGCGATCGCGGTATACGAGGCTTGGCGGCAACTCGGGTTTCCCGGAGCGCGTTCGTGCGATCGTCCCTGATCGCGGCTGTTCCAAACGGCTGCGCGCGCCCGGCGCTCTCCCGTCACGGAACACCGGAACGGCCAAAGCCGCCGTCCATGGCAAAGAGCTCCGTGGCCTGACTTCTCACAACAGCCGCGTCGACGGACACCTCGTTCAGCGGAGCAGGATCCACAATCCGAGTGCGGCAAACAGCACGGCCGCGCCCAGGCGCGTGGCACGCAATGGCAGCCGCTGCGCAAAGCGCGCGCCGAGCCAGACGACCGGCACATTGGCGATCAACATCCCCGCGGTGCTGCCGGCGATGACCTGCCAGAGCGGCTGGTAACTTGCACCGAGCACGACCGTCGCGATTTGCGTGCGGTCGCCCAGTTCGGCCAGGAAGAACGCGACCAGCGACGCCACGAACACACCACGTCCGCGCCGCGGCGGCGCGTCCACCGGTTCTTCCTTTTCAGGCAACAGCGCCCACGCGGCGACGACCAGGAACGAAAGCCCGATCAGCCAGCGCTGCACCTCGGGCGTCATCCAGTGCGCCAGCCATGCGCCGAGCTCGGCCGCAATGGCATGGCTGATCAGCGATGCGATGAGGATCCCGGCGCAGATCGGCCAGGGCCTGCGAAACTTTGCCGCCAGCACCAGCGACAGCAATTGCGTCTTGTCGCCGATCTCGGCCAGCGCGACCGCGCCGAGGGAAACCAGGAAGGCCTGCACGGGATTCTCCGGGCCGGGGCTTGCGCGACAATCCGCACGTGTGTCCCGGCCGGGTACGTCACGTGTGGACTGTCGGTCTCGCCGATCCCGCGGATCGCCTGCGCCACGACCGGCTGGTCGAGCATGTTGACGCAGGCCCTTCGGCGTGGCCGAAGGCGGCTACTCCCCGACGGAGTCCGCGCAGACTAGCGGCGGGGCCGCTCCGGTGCAACGCCGGGCACCTGGCCCATGGGCCCACGTTACAATTCCAGGATGCCCGAACCCGAAGCCAACGCCTGGATTCCCCACCCACTGCGCAAGCTGGGTGGACTCGCCCTCACCCTGGCCCTGAACCGATTGGTGGCGCTGGATCCGGATACCCGCGAGGAGATCGGCAGGCTCGAAGGCCGCCGGATCGGCGTGCGCCTCCAGGGACCCGAGGTTGCGTTCGCGATCGCGGCGCGCAACAGCACGCTGCAGATCGAGCCGCCACCGAATGCCGGCAATGACGGCAGTGCGAGCGATTTCGAGATCAAGGCGACACCCGGTTCGCTGCTTGCGATGGTGCTGGGGCGGGACGGCGATGTACGCCCGCCCGGCAAGATCGAGATCGCGGGCGATGCCGAGCTCGCGCGCCAGGTCCAGAAGCTCGCGCGCGGCTACAGGCCCGATTTCGAAGCGGCATTCGCGGCGGTGTTCGGCGACGTCGTCGGCACCACGATCGCGCGTGCGTTGCGCGACGCCGCGCAATGGATTGGCGAGGGTGCGCGTCATTTCCGCGACGACACCATCGACTGGCTGCGCGACGAGGCCCGCGTCACCGTCCCGCACCCCGAGATGAATGCCTTTCTCGATGACGTGGACCAGTTGCGCGAGCGCACCGAACGGCTGGCCGCACGCATCCGCCGCCTGGACGGCAAGCCATGACCCGTTTGCGCCTGCTGCCGCGGGTGCTGCACGTCGCCGCGGTCCTGGTGCGTTATCGCGTCGACGACCTGATCGACGAACACCATGCGTTGCGGTTGCTGCGCTGGCTCCGCGTCGTGTTGCCGCGGCCGCGCAGGGCGATTGCCGCGTTGCCGCGTGGTGCACGCCTGCGCGCCGCGCTGACGGAACTGGGCCCGATCTGGGTCAAGGCCGGCCAGGTGCTGTCCACCCGCCGCGACCTGATCCCCGAGGACGTCGCCGACGAACTCGCCCACCTCCAGGACCAGGTCGCGCCGTTTCCCGGCAGCGAGGCCCGCGCGATCGTCGAGCGGTCGCTGGGCAAGCCGATCGGCGAGCTGTACGCGAGCTTCGACGAAACCCCGCTCGCCTCGGCGTCGGTCGCGCAAGTGCATGCCGCAAGGCTGCATCCGCCCGCGCGGCCGGCCGCGGCATCGGCCGGGGGCCGCGAAGTGGTGGTCAAGGTGCTGCGCCCGAATGTCGCGAAGAACATCCGCCACAACCTCGAACTGCTGGATGCACTGGCGTGGCTGGTACAACGCTGGCACCCGCAAGCGGAGAAGATCCGTCCGCGCGACATGTTCAACGAGGTCGCCAAGACCCTGCACAACGAGTTGAACCTGCAGAACGAGGGCGCCAACGCCAGCCTGCTGCGCCGCAACTTCGAGGGCTCCGACGACCTCTACGTTCCGGAAGTGTTCTGGTCGCACAGCGGCGAGAAGGTGCTGACGATGGAACGCGTGCACGGCATCCCCGCCGACGAAGTCGCCGCGCTGGACAAGGCGGGGATCGATCGCCGCGTGCTCGCCGAAAAGGGGGTGCGGCTGTTTTACGAACAGGTGTTCCGCGACAACTTTTTCCACGCCGACGCGCACCCGGGCAACATCTGGGTCGACCCCACCCGCACCCGCAATCCGCGCTTCATCGCGCTCGACTTCGGGATCATGGGCTCGCTGCCGGAAGAGGATCAATACTGGCTCGCGGAAAACTTCATCGCGATGTTCGAGCGCAACTACCACCGCATCGCCGAACTGCACATCGCCGCCGGCTGGATGCCGCGCGAGATCCGTGTCGACGAACTGGAGGCCGCGGTGCGCACGGTGTGCGAGCCGTATTTCACGCGGCCGTTGTCGGAAATCTCGCTGGCGGAAGTGGTGGCGAAACTGTTCGGGGTCGCGCGCAAGTTCGAACTGACCCTGCAACCACAACTTATCCTGCTGCAGAAAACCCTGCTCAACGTCGAGGGGCTGGGCCGCCAGCTCGATCCCGACATCGACATCTGGTCGGTGGCGCAGCCGGTGTTGAAGCGGATCCTCGCCGATCGCTACAGCATGCGGCACGCGCTGAGGGAAATGCGCAAGCGGATACCGGAATGGCTGCGGATCGCACCACTGATTCCCGAAACGGTCCAGCGCGCGCTGGAACGACTCGCGGCAGGCAACGGCCCGTTGCAGGTCGGCGAGCGCGAACTCGAACATCTGCACGCGCTCGGACGCGAAATTCAGCGTCGCGTGCTGGCCGCCGCGTTCGGTGGCGCGCTGTTGGTAGGCGCGGCGTTGATCATTGCGCTGGCGCCGCGGCTCGGCGCCTGGCCACCCGTCATCCTCGCCATCGCCGGCGTGCTGAGTTTCCTGACCGCGTGGCCGTGGAAGCGGTCGAAGGCGTAACGATCGCATCGCGACCGCTTTCAAACGGCCCCGCAGGTTGGGTTGATGCCGGCTTCATCGGCGGAAGCCCAACGTCATCGCCCTGCCCCGTTGGCTCCGGCACCCTACACCCAACGCCATCGCGATCCCTTGTTGGGCTTCCCCGGATCAAACCCGGGGTCAGCACCAACCTACGCCTGGCAAGAACGACGATTCCGCCGCGACGCGTTCAAACGCCCGTAGGTTGGGTTGACGCCGGCTTCATCGGCGGAAGCCCAACGTCATCGTCCAGCCTATGGCGTTTTGGCTTGCCCCTGCGCCGCGACCGCTGCGGCTTTCGCGGCGATCGCATCGGCGTCGCCGAGGTAAAAATGCCCGGTGGGCTTCAAGGCATCGTCGAATTCGTACACCAGCGGAACGCCGGTGGGAATGTTGAGGTCGGCGATGTCGGCGTCGGAAATGCCGTCGAGGTACTTCACCAACGCGCGCATCGAGTTGCCGTGAGCAACCAGCAGCACGCGCTGGCCGCCGCGGATCGCGGGCGCCAGCACCTCGTGCCAGTACGGCAACGCCCGCGCGACGGTGTCCTTCAGGCATTCGGTCAACGGAATCTGGGCGCGCTCGAGTTTCGCGTAGCGCGGATCGTCCGAACAAAAATCGTCGTTCGGATCGAGTGGCGGTGGCGGCACGTCGTAACTGCGCCGCCAGATGTGGACCTGCGCGTCGCCGTGCTTCGCTGCCACCTCCGCCTTGTTCAATCCCGTAAGCGCACCGTAGTGCCGCTCGTTCAGGCGCCAGTCGGTCACGACCGACAACCAGGCCAGGTCCATCGCATCCTGGACACCCCACAGGGTGTGCACCGCGCGCTTGAGGACCGAGGTGTGGGCGATATCGAACGCGTAACCTTCCTTCTTGAGCAGCTCACCGGCTTCGCGGGCCTCGCGGCGCCCCTGCTCGGACAGGTCGACATCGGCCCAGCCGGTGAAACGGTTTTCCTTGTTCCACAGCGACTGGCCGTGGCGAATCATCACGAGGGTGTACATGGCATCACTCGTTCAGGAGATCCATCATTCTAACGATCCCGGGTTCCGCATGGCTGTTGCGGGAACCCGGGCCGCGGAAGGCCGCGCGGGCGCTCCGCGACCGAATCATCCATCCCCGCACGGCGGCCCGGACGGGGCCGCGGCCAGGAACGATCGCGTGCCATTGGTCACGGTGACCATAAGCCTATTGGCAACGTCACAATAGTCAGGCACGATCGTGCTGCCCAACGCGCACCACGCAGGAGGTTCCCATGCGATCCGTACGCCTTTGCACCCTCGCCCTGGCCTTGCTGGCCCTGCCGCTCGCGCTCACCGCCTGCGTGAGCGGCGTCAACGGTTCGGTCGATGTCGCGGCGGGTTCCAGCGTCTCCGACGCCAGCACCGTGAACGGGGCTGTGCGCATCGGGGCGAACGCCAAGGCCGACACCGCGTCCACCGTCAACGGAACAATCGATCTCGCCGAAGGCGCACAGGTGGGCCAAGCCCATACGGTGAACGGAAGCATCACGCTGGGTGAACATGCAAGCGCGAAAAACATCAAGACGGTCAACGGCGGCGTGACGCTGGAAAAGGACGCCACGGTGTCGGGTGACGTCACGGCCGTCAACGGAAAGCTCAGCCTCGCCGCCGGTGCGGCCGTCGAGGGTGCGCTCACCAATGTCAACAGCCACATCACGATCGATGGCGCGCATGTCGGCCAGGGCATCACCACCGTCAACGGCGACATCGATGTCACCGGCAACGCCGTGGTCGATGGCGGCATCAAGGTCAAGAAACCGAGCGACAACGGCTTCCTGGGCCTCCACTTCGGCACCGACGATGTGCCGCGCATCGTGATCGGCCCCGGCGCCACCGTGAACGGCGCACTCACGTTCGAGCGGCCGGTCAAGCTCTACATCAGCGACCAGGCGCATGTCGCAGGCCCGATCACCGGGGCGACCGCGGTGAAGTTCACCGGCGCGCAGCCGCCGGCGTCCTGATACCCGGCTCATCGCGCGAGCGTCCGCATCCCCTGCGTGGCATTGCCACGCAACCCCCCTTCGCGAGCGAAGGGGGTGGATCCCGGCCTGCGTCGGGATGACGATCAAGAGCGAAGTGCGCCGCGCTAGAACGGCAACTGCAGCGTGTTGTCGCACGCGAGCAGCTGCGCGCGGAAATCGTCCTGGATGCGTTTCAACGCACCGGCATCGTCGGCATCGAAGCGCAACACCAGCACCGGCGTGGTATTGGACGCGCGCACCAGGCCCCAGCCGTCCGGCCAGTCGGCGCGCAGGCCGTCGATGGTGGTGATGCGCGCGCCCTCGAATTGCGCGCGTTCGCGAAAACGCGCGATGAAGGGATGGCTGTCGCCTTCCCGCATCGGGATGTGCAACTCGGGCGTGGACACGCCTTTCGGAAGCGTGGCGAAAATCTGCTCGGGCGTACGCCCATCCGGATCGTCGGCGAGGATCTCCAGCAGGCGCGCGGCGGCATAGACGCCGTCGTCGAATCCGTACCAGCGTTCGCGGAAGAAGAAATGCCCGCTCATCTCGCCGGCGAGTTGCGCACCGGTTTCCTTCATCTTGGCCTTGATCAGCGAGTGGCCGGTCTTCCACATCAGCGGACTGCCGCCGGCCCTGAGGATCAGCGGCTGCAGGTGGCCGGTGCACTTGACGTCGTACAGGATCGTCGCGCCCGGGTTGCGGGTCAGCACGTCCTGCGCAAACAGCATCAACACGCGGTCGGGATAAACGATTTCACCGTCCCGGGTGACGACACCGAGGCGATCGCCGTCGCCGTCGAACGCGAGGCCGATGTCGGCGCCGGTCTTCTTCACCATCAGGATCAGATCGGCGAGGTTCTTCGGTTCGGACGGGTCCGGGTGGTGGTTCGGGAATGTGCCGTCGACATCGCAATACAGGGGGATCGGCTCGCCCCCGATTGCTTGCACCACGCCGGGCGCGGTATTGCCGGCGATGCCGTTGCCGCAATCGACGACCACTTTCAGCACGCGTCCGGTCTGGATGTCCGAGGCGATGCGCTCGATGTACTCGCCGAGGATGTCGTACTGGCGCAAGGAGCCGTGACCCTCGGCGAGCCGGCCGTCCACGATGCGCTGGTACAAGTCCTGGATCGCGTCCTCGGCCAGTGTTTCGCCGCCGATCACGACCTTGAAGCCGTTGTAGTCGGGTGGATTGTGGCTGCCGGTCACCGACACGCACGAACCGGTGTTGAGCTGGAAGGCCGCGAAGTAACTGACCGGCGTCGGCACCGCGCCGATGTCGATGACGTCCACGCCGGCCGCGCACAGTCCTTCGATCAATGCGTCGGAAAGTTCGGGCCCGGACAGGCGGCCGTCGCGCCCGACCACGATCTCGGACAGATCCTTGTCGCGCACCGCGCTGCCGATCGCACGGCCGAGTTGGCGCGCAACGCCCGCACTCAGCGTTTGGCCGACCACGCCGCGGATGTCGTAGGCACGGAAGATCCCGCGTTCGGGAATCAGGGCGTCGTCTGTCGTGCTGGCTGGTGCCGGTGCCGGTGACGACCTGGCCACCGGCGCAGGTTCGCGTTTGGCCGCGGGAGGCGCAGCCGCGATCACCTCGGACAACGCCGGCTCATCGATCATCGGCGCGCCACCGAAAAGCGCGCGCAGGCGCGATCGCGACCACAGCAACACGACACCGACCAGCAGCGTCAGGATGCCCAGCGCCAGTGCCGCGATCAGCGATCGGGTGATGGGCAGCCAGTAGTCAGGGGGCGCCGAGGTAATGACGAAAAGGCTGTGGGGAACGGGTATCCCGGCATCGTCCGCGGGGGGCAGGCTGCTTTCGCCGACCTTGTCCAGCAAGATGTCGCCCGACTTGCCCGTCTGTCGCAATTCGAGCCGACCCGCACCCACCGATGACGCATGCAGCGCGATGCGCAATGGCGAGTCGTGGAAATCGACCGTCGCGTACGCCAGGACCTTGCCGTCCGGTCCAACGACGGGGCCGGCGATACTCAGGGTACGCGGAACGGGCGACTGGGCCGGGCCGACGCCCTCCCCGGACAACGTGGACATCAGTTGCGCCGCCCGCGCGTAGCCGAGTTGCTGCAACTGTTGCAGGTCGCCGTGCAGCACTTCGTTCAACTGCGGGCTGTACAGGGTCACCGCCTGCACGCCGTCCACTTCGGCCTTGATCCGTGCTGCGGCGTCGGTGCGCACCTGGGGGTCGTCGTTCGCCGCGAGTTGCGCAACCAGTGCCGGCTGCGCAAGCGCGCGCTCGATCTCCGCCCGCCTCGCGGCGACGATCAATGTGATTTCCCGCGCGGCTTGCTGCCTGGCCTGCACCAACTCCTGCGCGGCCCCGGTTTGACGCGTGATCTGCCACGCCTGCCAGAACATGAACAAGGCAAACAGGGCCAGCAGCGTGCCGATGGCCAGTGCGAGGTCGGCCACCACCTCGGCGAAACCGCGACGCAGGCTCAACCGCGTGCGCACGGCGCGCGCCGCGGTCTGCACGTTGCCGGTTTTCGTGACCGATTCGTTGCCCATGACGTTACGCGACCCCGGTGGAGCCGAATCCGCCGGCGCCACGTCCACTCGGTGCGAATTCATCGACCCATTGCCACGCCACCCGCGCCACCGGAACCACCAGCAACTGCGCGACGCGATCTCCCGGCCGGATGGTATACGGTGTATTGCCGCGGTTCCAACAGGAAATCATCAACGGCCCCTGGTAATCGGCATCGATCAGCCCGACGAGGTTGCCGAGGACCAGCCCGTGCTTGTGGCCCAGCCCCGAGCGCGGCAGGATCAACGCGCACCAGCCGGGGTCGGAAATGTGGATCGCGAGTCCGGTGGGAATCAGCACACTGGCCTGCGGCGCCAGCTCGACGGCCGTCTCCGGCGCGGCGCGCAAGTCCATGGCGGCGCTGCCATCGGTGGCGTAGGCGGGCAGCGGGATGGCGTCCCCGAGCCTGGCATCCAGGCGCTTCAATTCCACCGCGACAGTGCGGCCGGCCTGGTTCATGCGCGCGCGGCTCCCCTTGCATGGAAACGTTCGGCAATCCTCGCCACCAACATCCTGGCGATTTCCGATTTGGCGGCGCGCGGGAACGCTTCGCTGCCGCCCGGCCAGAACAGCTCCACGGCGTTGTCGTCGGCGCCGATCCCGACGCGCTCGTCGACGCGGTTGGCGGCCAGCATGTCGAGCTTCTTGCGCACGAGTTTTTCGCGCGCGTGTTCGGCAACGTGGTCGGTCTCGGCCGCGAAGCCGACCACGAACGGACGCGTTTCGCGGCTTGCCACTTCGGCGAGGATGTCGGGATTTTCCACCAGTTCCAGCACCGGGGCACCGGAGGGCCCCTTCTTGATCTTGCGCGCGCTGTAGCCGGCGACGCGCCAATCGGCCACCGCCGCGGCGGCGATGAAAATATCCGCGCCCTGCACGGCTTCCAGCACCGCAGCGCGCATCTGCAGCGCGCTGCGCACGTCGACACGCAACGCGACCTCCGCCGGCGTCGCCAGTGCCACCGGCCCGGCGATCAGCGTAACCTTCGCGCCTGCCGCAGCTGCGGCTGCGGCGATCGCGAAGCCCATCTTGCCGGAGCTGCGGTTGCCGAGGAAGCGCACCGGATCGATGTCCTCGTAAGTGGGTCCGGCGTTTACGACGACGCGCACGCCGTCGAGACGTTCGATCGCGCGGTCCGTCGATTTCACCCGTTGCTCCCTCCACGCCCCGGATGTCACCGCATCATGCGACATGCGTTCCACCCGGCGCCAGCAATGCCTGCACCAGTTGTTGCGGTTCCAGCATCCGCCCGGGTCCGGATTCGCCCTCGGCGAGCGGGCCGTTGGCGGGCCCCAGCACCCCTACGCCACGCTGGCGCAGGACGGCGATATTCGCCTGGGTCGCGGGATGCAGCCACATGCGGTGATTCATCGCCGGCGCCACCGCCAGCGGCGCGGTCGCGGCGAGGCACAGGGTCGAAAGCAGGTCGTCCGCAAAGCCGTGCGCGAGTTTCGCCAGCGTATCCGCCGAGGCCGGCGCGATCAGGATCGCGTCAGCCCAGCGCGCGAGTTCCAGGTGC
>DASTIS010000045.1:0-15079 GCA_035717365.1 Rhodanobacteraceae bacterium | reverse complement strand
GACGGCCTCGGTCTTGCCGTCTCCTTTTGCGAGTGCAAAGCCTGCGTGGCTGTACCAGGTGTCCGCCATCGCCGGATTGCCGAGGTTGATCTCATCCGGCAGGGTGATGTAGGGCAGGTGGTGCGAAACCACCGCGCTCAGGTAACCGGAGGTCGCATCCAGTTGGCCGGATTCCAGGCGGGTCAGCAAGGATGGCTCGGCGAATATCTGTCGCGGGTTGTCGATCGGGCCCAGGATCTTTTCGACCAGACCCGGCTGTTTGTAGTAGCGCTGTGCGAGTTGCATCGTCAACACGATGTTGCGGCCCTGCGGATCGGTCGCCGGATCGGTGCGGCCGAAACGCAGTCCGTCGCGTTCCAGCACCTTGTACCAGGTCGTCCCGCCCGTGCCTGCCGTCGCGAAATCCCTGGCGAAGCGGCTCTTCGGGCTGTAGGCGATCACCATCTGCGTACTCGCCACCGGCACCGCCGCGCCCATCAATCCGGCGTCCTGCAGCACCTCGATCGGTCCCGGCGTGATCGCGACGAAGACATCGGCGCGCATCTGCCCTGCGGCAATCAGCCGTGCAAGGCCATAGGAACCCCGACCGATACCTTGAAACGTGGTCGCGTGGCTTGCGTCGAACGCCGGTCCCAGACCCTTGTTCATCACCGCGGCCATGGAACCAGCATAGGCCACGGTCAGCGGCGCGGCAGGCCGTGCCGGGGGCACAACGACGAACGTCATGGTCAAACCCAATATCGCCGTGCAAGACAACCCGCGCATTCTTCGCACGACCGGCCTCCCCGGCTTCAGCACCACGGGCACCGCCAATGCGCGAGTACAGCCGGAACGTGTTTCAAGCCATTACGGCCAGCACCACGTGCGAAGCCTTGACCAGCGCGCATGCACGTACGCCCGGCGCCAGGCCCAGTTCGCGGGCGCTCTCGATGGTCACGATGGCCGTCATGCGCTTGCCACCGGCCAGCTTGAGGGTGACCTCGCTGTTGACCGCGCCGTCGTGCACAACCTCCACGACCCCGCACAAATGATTGCGGGCGCTGGTGCGCGCCGCGTCGTGTGCGGCTAGGATCACCCATGACGCCTTGACCAATGCATGCGCCGCCACGCCCGCCTCGAGCGCGAGATTTTCGACGCTGGCGTTGGTGATGATCGCCACCAACTCGTCGTCGCCGCCGAGGTCCAGCACGACTTCGCTGTTGACGGCGCCCTTCGTCACGCGTTTCACCCTGCCTGCAAGCTCGTTGCGCGCACTCGTCTTCATGCCCAACCTCCGCATCACTTCGTGGAATCGGTCGAACCCGGCCACGCCGCGACCGAGCCGCGCCAGAAAGCCCTCGAACCGGGCCTCGGCGACACGGTACACCTTGACCACTTCAAGCCACGCGCCGTCGGCTGCGTACCGCCGCCGTGGCGTCCTCCGACCTTGCGCGCCACCAGCGGCCCCGCAGCGAGGTTGTCCATCGCGTCCCAGGCGGCCTTGTAACTCATGCCCACGTCGCGCGCCGCCTGGCTGATGGAGCCACTCGCGGCAATCCGTTCGAGCAGCGCAATACGCGCCCGACTCAATGAACCCCGTCCCGATACGGCAAGAAACAGGGCGCCATCGACGTCGAGAGCGCGTTGTCTTGCCATCCGCGTCATGTGGCGAAGTATATAGCGAATAGGCAACCCCACGAGACGAAGTATCCCGGCGCGTGAGTGTTTGCGTGGACGCGCTCGACGCGGCACGGCGGCTGGCCGATGACCCCCGGTACGACAATGCACGCGTGCCCGCTGGCGAGTAGCGGTCTGCTTTGAAATACCGTTCGCCCTGAGCGTAGGACCGCAGGGCCAAAGTCGAAGGGTGTCCTCCGTTTCGACTCCGCTCGCTGCGCTCGCGTAGCCTGTCCTGAGCTTGTCGAAGGGCTCAACGCGGACGGAATAAATTCAACCTGCACCACTACCCGATCACGCGAAGAGGATGTCCAATGCTCATGGCCTGCCCCGAGGGCACCATCGAACGGGCAACGACACGCCGGATGTGCGGTTGCATGGTCACGGACAATGATCTTGTCCGCATGCCGTTGACGGACGGACGCCTTTTTCGTTCAGGCGATCGCTTCGTGCTGCGCGACGCGTTCCAATGTCGCCAGCGAATGGCCCTGCTCGGCAAGATATTCCAGCCAGCGATTGAGGAATCCGTTCATGCGCAGGCGATGCAGCATGATGTTGCGCGCGGGCGCCAGCGGCCCCAACACTTGCCACAGGTCGCGACCCGGTTCGCAATGCAGGGCTTCGGTCATGCGCGCGTCGAGGTACGTGCGCAATTGCGCCGACGGCGCCGGGTTGCCGGTCGTCGCGTCCAGCACGGCGTAACTCAACCCGAGCTCGAGCGTGTACGGATGGCGCTCCTGCACGCTGAGGCACACATCCAGGCCATCGTCCACCGAGGACACGTATTCGCCGATGCGCAGCCGTTCCGGCGCGAACAGCCGCGCGAGCCGGCGATGATTCTCGGCGTACAACCCCATCAACCAGTCGAAACGGTTGGGAAGGAACGTTGCCGCGAGCGAGCGTGCGTGCGGTGCGGATTCATGACGGAGGAGTACCGATTGCATGCATCAATCTTAGCGCATGATCGCCTTTGGAAACCCCTTGCTTTTTTTACACAAAACGCGCAACGTAATGGTCTCGGCGCCAATCGGCGCCGATTCCGTTCTTGTCGGAAAGAGTGCCTAAAAACTCACAGCGCCCTGCAGCATCACGCTGTCGGATCGCTGGCGTTGACCCTGCTCGCGTGCGTATCCGAGGCGCAGTCCGAATGTGCGAGACGGCCACAACGACAACCCGGCGCGCAGCACCGCTTCGTCGCGCGAAAGACCGATGCCGTCGATCGGCAACCAGTCGTTGAAACCGGTAAAGCTGGCGTCGAAGGCATTCCCGTACTGGTGCAGCGCATGCCGCCAGGCGACGCTGCCGTCGAACTGCATCCACGCTCCGCCGACGAGTTGCCACCCGCGTTGCGCGCGGACACCCAGCCCGGCCTGCAGGCGCGCCAACGCGTGCGCATGCGCCATCAGGCCGAAGCCGTAACCGCCCCGTTCGGTGAACGCGCCCTGGTCGAGGCGCTGGTAGCGCACGTCCACGAACGGCGTGATGTGCGTCGCACCCGCGTGGAACTGATAGCCGCCCTCCAGCGAACCGGCGAGGTAACTTCCCGAAGTGCGGCTGCCCACCGGCGTGGGGAGATCCCCGAGCAGCAGCAGACGCTGCATGTCCTGGTGGAACCAGCCGCCGCCGACGCGCGCCGCGGCATACCACGGTCCACGCAGCACGCCGCCGTACACCATGGCGTGGTCGGTCCAGGTGCGGTTGTGGTCGAATGACGCGTCGAGTTGGCCGTAGCCGCGGCTCTGGCCGACCGCGTAGCCCAGCAGCCCGTGCGTGCCGACACGAAAATCGGTGCCCACGATGCCGCCTTCGCTGCGGAACGTCGCGCCGGCATAGCCGCCACGCTGCAGGTTGCCCTGCCAACCGAGGCTGCCGTACCACGGGCCGGCCGTGGCCTGCCCGTTCGACAAATTCTCGAAGTGTGCCGCCAGCGCATCACCGCCGGCATCGATGCTGTCCAACAGCATCGCCGCACTCGCGGCGTGCAATTGCCCGGACAGGCTTCGCAGGGTTGCCCGTGCCGACGCGATCGTCGGCGTGCGCTGGATCGCGCCGGCACCCTGCAAGACATGCGGCGCGATCGCTGCGCCCGTCGCGATCTTCGAATCGATCGCATCGAGACCGCTCTGCACACGCATCGCCGCCCCGACCGACGCCGGCGCGACGATACCCATGGTCATCGCCGTCTGCGTGATGCTGAGGGTGGTCGTGTCCAGCCACACGGTGGTCGGGGTGTACTGGATCGAGGTACTCAGGAACACGCCGGGCGACGTCGTCAATTGCGCGAAAGTGCCGTTGACGCCGCCATCGGCATCCAGCACGTCCTGATGGTCGTTGCTGACATAGCCGGAATCGGAGCCGAACACGTTCAAGGTTCCCGCAAGCTGGGCACTGCCGGCGATATCGAGCATCGAACCGAGGCTGACCGACAGCGTACCAGCATCGGTTTGCGTGTAATTGCCGCCGACTTCGGTATCGCCGCCCTGGACGACGACCGTTCCGCCATTGCTGAGCAGGCCCGCCACGCCCGGTGCCGCATCCAGCGTCCCGCCGGGTCCGACCGTGACGTTGCCCGGCAAAGGATTGGCGGCCTGCAACGAACCGCCGAGTACGCTTGTTCCCCCGGAATATGTGTCGTTCCCCGAAAGGATCAGCGTGCCGGTGCCGTTCTTGGTCAAGCCGCCGGCGCCGCTGATGTCATTGCTCCAGGTCGACGTCAGGTTGTCGAACGCCACCGACACGTCGCCCCAGTTGAATTGCGCCGGTCCCTGAACGGCCCTGCCGACGTCCAGTTCGCCGTAGCCGAACGTGGGGTTGGGTTGCGAGCCACCGAGCGGGTCGGCGGTGCCGAGCAGGGTCTGGCGGACCAGGTCGTTCGTGAAGTACGGAAAGGCCTGCCACACCAGCGCCGCCGCGCCCGAGACCTGCGGCGCCGCCAGCGAAGTGCCGGACACCACGTAGTAGATCGGATCGGTGGTGCTGGCGGTGGTGTCCTTGTCGAGCACGATCACGTCACCCGGCGCCGCCAGGCAGTAGTCCATGGCGATGCCGCACTGGTTCGAATAACTGTCGAGTTGGGTCGGGTTGTTGCTGTCGACGGCCACCACGGTGAGCCAACCTTTTTCGAGGTCGGGGGCAACGCTGGGCAAGGCCGCGATGGTGCTGGGGTCGGGGTCGGAACCGTTGCCGGCCGCGAACACCACCAGCCCGCCCACCTGGTTGACGAACGGACTGTAGGCGTTGTCGAACGCCTGGTTCAAGGCGGCATCGGTGGTGTCCCAGGTGATGCCGCCCCAGGAATTGTTCATGACCTGCACGCCGTTCCGGATGAGGTCGCCGTTGACCTGTCCGAAGAATTGCGCTGCCGTGGCCGTGACATTGCTCGGCGGCTGGCCACTGTCCGATGGCGCGTCGTCGGAAATGATGCGCGCGGAAACCAGTTCGGCGCCCGGGGCGATGCCGCCGGGGAATTGATCGAACGGTGCGCCGGCCGCAATGCTGGACACCCAGGTTCCGTGGCCGACCACATCGTCGATGCTGGTGTTGTTCACGGACGAATCGATGTAGATCAACTCGGCCTTCACCCGCCCCGCGACTGTCGGGTTGCTGCGCATGATGCCGCTGTCGACGATGCCGATCGTGACGCCCGCACCGGAGTACCCCGCCGCGTGCGCGGCGTAGGTATTGGTGAGCGCGAGTTGCGCGTCGATTGGCGGCTGTTCGGGTGGTGGCGGCGGCGGTGGAGGTGGCGGCGGTGGCGGCGGCGCGACGGGGACCGCGCGAACACTGCCGTTGCCCCCGCCCCCGCAGGCAGCAAGCGCACCGGCCAGCAATCCCGCTGCCGCCAACTGCCCCGCTCGCCTCAGCCAAGCCATCGAAACTGCTTTCCCCATGACACCCGACTCCATATTCACGCACGATTCGATATTGTGCACCCAAGCCGCTGCGCCGGCACCCACGCGTTTGCGGCGGCGCAGCATCCGCCGCATAATCGGTGGCCACATCCCTGCCGGAACACGATCATGTCAGATATCGTCATCGCCGCCGCCAAACGCACGCCCATCGGTGCGTTTCTCGGCCAGTTCACGGGCTTTCCGAGCCCGAAGCTCGGGGCCGCCGCGATCGCCGCGGCGTTGCAACAATCAGGCACCGAACCCGGTGACGTCAGCGAGGTGTTGATGGGCTGCGTGTTGCCGGCCAACCTCGGGCAGGCGCCCGCGCGCCAGGCGTCGCTGGCGGCCGGCCTGCCGATGTCCGCGGGCTGCACCACGCTCAACAAGGTCTGTGGCTCGGGGATGAAGGCGATCATGCTGGGGCATGACCTGATCAAGGCCGGCTCGGCCACGGTGGTGGTTGCCGGCGGCATGGAGTCGATGACCAACGCCCCGCACATGGCGCAGGTACGGACCGGCATCCGCCTCGGCGACGGCAAGATGATCGACCACATGATGTGGGACGGCCTGACCAACCCCTACGACAGCAAGTCGATGGGTGTTTTTGCCGAGAACTGCGCCGACAAGTACCACTTTACCCGCGAGGAACAGGATGCCTTCGCGACCGAATCGGTACGCCGCGCCCAGGCCGCGGTGAAGGACGGGTCCTTCGCCGACGAGATCACCACCGTCACGGTCCCGACACGCAAGGGCGACGTGCAGGTCTCGGCAGACGAAACCCCGGGCAAGGTCGACCCGGCCAAGATCCCCACCCTGAAGCCCGCGTTCCGCAAGGAGAACGGCACCGTCACGGCGGCGAGCTCGTCGAGCATTTCCGACGGTGCCGCCGCAGTGGTGCTGCTTTCCGCGGAGGACGCGAAGGCACGCGGCGTCAAACCGCTGGCACGCATCGTCGCACACGCCACGCATTCGCAGGAGCCCGAATGGTTCACGACGGCGCCCGTCGGCGCGATCGAACAGGTGCTCAAGAAAGCCGGATGGAAGGTCGGCGACGTGGACCTGTTCGAAGTCAATGAGGCGTTCGCGGTGGTCGCGATGGCCGCGATGAAGGACATCGCGATCCCGCACGAAAAGCTCAACGTGCACGGTGGCGCCTGTGCGCTGGGCCACCCGATCGGCTGCACCGGCGCGCGCATCGTGGTGACCCTGCTGCACGCCATGATCCACGCGGGCGCGAAGCGCGGCGTGGCCTCGTTGTGCATCGGCGGCGGCGAGGCGACCGCGATCGCGATCGAACGGATTTGACGATCATGGCGGGCAGCGTTTGTACCGTCTGCGCGGTAAGCGCCGACTGAACGTTATTTGTCCGTAAAATGCGCAATGCTGGCGTTATTCAGCCAGACGCGGTTTAATAGCGCGGCCACTTCCGTGGCTTTCCACGGCACAATCCAGGAGACCCCCAATGAAGTTCACTCGTACCATACTCGTGGCTGCACTCGCTTCCGCGATGGCACTGTCCTTGTCGGCTTGCAACAACTCCGGCCAGGGCCAGTCCGCCGCCGACGCGCAGCAGGCCGCGCAGAATGCGGCTGAGGCCGCCTCGGCCGCAGCCGACAACGCAAGCCAGGCCGCGAGTGCGGCATCGGCTGCGATGATGGGAACTGAGCCGGCCATGAGCGCTGGCATGCCGCCGGCTTCGACCGCCGCCATGCCGGAATCCAGCGGCACCGCCGCACCGCCGTCGACCACGGGCGGGATGGGCGCGATGGACGCAATGAAGAACGCCGCCGACAAGGCCGGCCAGGCAGCCGATTCCATGAAGGATGCCGCCAGCAAAACCAAGGATGCGATGGACGGGCACTGATCCCTTCATTGCAGCCCGATGCACCTCGACCGGCCGCCCCGCGCGGCCGGTTTTTTTTCGACTGCCGTAGCGATTTGTGCTTTCATGGTGGTTTGCAAGCCACGGACTCCGACATGCCAGTCATCCATTCGCGCATCGATACCCGAAGCGAAGACTTCCGTGGCAATGCCGGGCAATTGCGCAAGCTCACCGACGAACTCAAGGTCGAACTCGCGCGCATTGCCGAAGGCGGCGGAGAGAAAGCCCGCGCCAAACACGTCGCGCGCGGCAAGCTGTTGCCCCGCGAGCGTGTGCGCGCCCTGCTCGACACCGGCTCGCCTTTCCTCGAACTCTCCGCGCTGGCCGCGCACGGCATGTACGACGACGCCGCGCCCGGTGCGGGACTGATCACCGGAATCGGCCGCGTTTGCGGTGCCGAAGTGGTCGTGGTCGCGAACGACGCCACCGTCAAGGGTGGCACCTATTTTCCGATGACCGTGAAAAAGCACCTGCGCGCGCAGGAAGTCGCGCTGGAAAACCACCTGCCTTGCATTTACCTGGTCGACTCCGGCGGCGCCTTCCTGCCGCTGCAGGACGAGGTGTTCCCCGACAAGGAACATTTCGGCCGCATCTTCTACAACCAGGCGCGCATGAGCGCACTGGACATTCCACAGATCGCGGTGGTGATGGGCAGTTGCACCGCCGGCGGCGCCTACGTGCCGGCGATGAGCGACGAGACCATCATCGTCAAGAACGAGGGCACGATTTTTCTGGGCGGCCCGCCCTTGGTGAAAGCCGCCACCGGCGAGGTGGTGGATGCCGAGTCGCTGGGTGGCGCCGACCTGCACACGTCGATCTCGGGTGTTGCCGACCACTTTGCCGAGAACGACTCGCACGCGCTGTCGATCGCGCGTGACATCGTCGCGACGTTGAATCGCAGGAAGACCATGCCGCTCGCATTGCAGGAGCCGCACGAACCGAAATACGGGGCGGAAGAAATCTACGGGTTGATTCCGCAGGACACGCGCCGGCCATTCGACATCCGCGAGGTGATCGCCCGCATCGTCGATGGATCGGAGTTCCACGAATTCAAGGCCCGCTACGGCAAGACCCTGGTCACCGGCTTCGCGCATCTCCACGGCTATCCGGTCGGCATCGTCGCCAACAACGGCATCCTGTTTTCCGAAAGCGCGCTCAAGGGCACGCACTTCATTGAACTGTGCAACCAGCGCAACGTGCCGCTGGTGTTCCTGCAGAACATCACCGGATTCATGGTCGGCAAGAAATACGAGCAGGCCGGGATCGCGAAAGACGGCGCCAAGATGGTGACCGCCGTCGCCTGCTCGCACGTACCCAAGTTCACCGTGGTCATCGGCGGCAGCTTCGGCGCCGGCAACTACGCGATGTGCGGTCGCGCCTACGGCGGGCGCTTCCTGTGGATGTGGCCGAACGCGCGCATCAGTGTGATGGGCGGCGAGCAGGCCGCGTCGGTACTGGCCACGGTCAAGCGCGACGGCATCGAAGCGCGCGGCGGGAAATGGTCAGCCGGGGACGAGGAAGCCTTCAAGGCGCCGCTGCGCGATCAATACGAACGCCAGGGCCATCCTTACTATTCCAGCGCGCGGCTGTGGGACGACGGCATCATCGACCCGGCCGACACCCGCCGCGTGCTGGGGCTCGCGATCTCGGCATCGATGAACGCGCCGATCGAGCCGCAGCGCTACGGCGTGTTCCGGATGTAGCCTGCCCCTGCGACGGCGTGCCGGTCCGGCCGCCGCGACCGCGTCACGACGATCGCGTCGGCGCCCGCGCCGCGCGCGCGTTGTACCAGAATCCGACGACCAGCACCGCGATGACCAGCAGCTGCGCCAGCACAGTCTGCGCAGTCGGATAGATCCCGAGCAACGCGACCCGCGGGAAGCTGATCAGCGAGATGTCCAGCCAGCCGGCTTCCTGCAATGCCGCGATGCCCTTGCCGGCGAGGACCACGGCCAGCACCGCGATCAACGCCGTGCTCAGGGCAAAGAACTTCCCGATCGGCAACCGCCGGCTGTAACGCAGCATGGCCCACGTGATGGCCGCCAGCGTCAACGCACCGACCCCGGCGCCCGCCACCACCGCGGCGGCCTGGCCTTGGCTCCAGAGCGCCGCGAAGAACAACACGGTTTCAAAAACTTCGCGGTAGACCACGACGAAGCTCAGCAGGAACAGGAACCACATCGAGCGTTTCGACAACGCATGCGACAGCTTTTCCTTGATGTATCGCTGCCACGCGCCGGCCTTGCTCTTGCCGTGCATCCAGATGCCGACGAACAAGAGCACTGCCGCCGCGAACAGCGCAGCGAAGCCTTCGGTCAGTTCGCGGCTGGCGCCGCTGATGCTGATCAGCCAGGTCGCCGCGCCCCAGGTCAGGATGCCCGCCAGCAACGCACCGGCCCACCCGGCATGCACGTACGGCATCACTTCGGTGCGTCCGGCCTTGCGCAGGAAAGCGACGATGGCGATGAGCACCAGCAGCGCCTCGACGCCTTCACGCACCAGGATCGTGAACGCACCGACGAACGCTGCGGCGCGGGTGGAACGTGCGGGATCGAGCGCCGCTTCGGCCTCGCCGAACAAGCCGTCCAGCTCGCCGACCTGCGCGGCGACGGTATCCGCCGGCGCGCCGTCGGCAATCAGCGAACGCAGCTTGCCCATCGCGCCTTCGATCTGCGTCATCAGCTTCGAGTCGCGCGCCGCCAGCACCGGTTCCACCGGCTCGAAACCGTCCAGGTACGCCGACAACGCGGCATCCCGGGCCGCCTTGTCGTCGCCGGCGCGATAGGCTTCCAGGCTCTTGGCCAGACGCGCGCGGGTCAGCGCCAGCGAGCCCGCGGGCGCAGACTGCACCGCGTCCGGATGACGGCGCAGGTAGGCGGTGATCGCACGCGCCTGCGCATCGCCGTCCTCGGCCGCCAACGCGGCCGGCGTCAGCTGGGTCAACGTCTCGAGGTTCGGAATCTGAACATGCAGCGTCTCGTCCTGCTTCCACAGGCGCTCGCCTTCGGCGGCCAGCGGCTCGGGATAGGCGAACTGCCCGACATGGAACGCCAGCGCCCAGCGGTCGGATTCGGGCAATGCCGCGTAGCTCTGCATCGCGGTGCCTTCCAGTCCTTGCTCGATCACCTGATAGAGCGCGAGGACGCTGCGCTCGCGGGCGCGGTCAGGATCCGAGAAAGCGATCGGTGGTGGGTCCATGCCCGCTGCAGCCGGACCGTCACCGCCGCCGGCGACACCATGACAGGATGCGCAATGCTGCTGATACAGGCCCGCGGCGCGGGTCATGTCGGGGGCGCTGGCGGGCGCCACCGGCATTGGGTAGCTGGCCAGCAGATCATCGGCGAGGCCCCTCGCCAGGCTCGCAACTTCGTCCGGCCCTGCCATGCGGCCGACCGCAGCCTTCAGCGCTCCGGCCTGGCGGACCAAGCCCGGCCGCGCCGCGGTTTGCGGCAACGCCACCAGGCGGTCATGGACCGATTGGCTGAACTCGACCATCTCCGCGTACTCGGCCGGGTTGACGACCTTGCCGTCCTGCACCGCCGCGGCGTAATCCACCGCCACGTAGTCGAGCAATCGCCATGCCGTCCGGGCGTCGTCGTCGGCCTGCGCCGTGGCGGGAATGGCGACGAATACCAACAGGATCAATGCGATCTGACGGAAAGTTCTGGACATGGGTGGCATGCGGAAAAGCTCGGGAAGTGCGCCATCCTACTGGAAATGCGAATGTATCGCATTCGTTTTATACATCGCCACGGTGAAACATGGGGTGCTCGGATCAAGCGAGAATGGAACGCCGCGAAGCCGCACGACCGCCATGCCGACCGTCACGCCGGTCGACGGCGCGGACAGTTCAGGTGCCGCGCGCCTCGGGCGACGCCTGCAGCGACACCTTGGACGTGGCTGCCGGAACCTTGCGCCGGCGCTGCGCGGCCATCCGCCATGCCATCACCCGCATCCCGGCCACCAGCGTCACGAATGTCGCGATCCAGAACACCAGTTGCATGCCGGCCGGACGCGCCTCGTAGCCGGTGAGCACGTGCACGGCCTGCCCCACGATCGAGCCGTTCGTCAGCAACCACGACGTATTCCACAACTGGCTGCCCCACGCGGGCAACAGGTTGGCCTGGATGAGGTACCCGGCCGCGGACGAGGCCAGACCCGATGCAAGGACGACCAGCATCCAGTTGGTAGCCGTGAAGAAATAACGCAGCGGGATGCGCAGCAACCCGAAATACAGCGCGAAGCCCACCGCCACCCCGCCGGCAAGTCCGATCGGCAACCCCGCGAGGAAGCCAACCTGGTCGGCGCCGCCGGCGGCCATGCCGAACAGGAACAACACGATCTCGGAGCCCTCGCGCATCACGGCCAGCGCGACCACCACCAGCAGGATCGCCACGGAACTCGACCCGGCCTTGATCGAATCGGTGACCTTGCGCATTTCCTGGACCATCTGCTTGCCGTGGCTGGACATCCAGGTCACGTGCCAGCCGATCATCACCACCGCGGTCAGCAGCACGGCGGCTTCGAAGATTTCCTGCCCGATGCCGCCGAGCGAACCCTGGATGAACCCCATCCCCAGAGCGACCACGCTCGCGCCGAGCACGCCCAGCGCAATGCCGCCGCCGATGAAAACCCTGCGACCGGGCACCCCGCGCGTCGCCGCCGCGACTACGGTCACGATCAACGCAGCCTCGAGGACTTCACGGAAGACCAGCAATGCGATACCGAGCATGTCCGGTCACTCCACGACCAGTTCGCCGGTAGTGGCCTGGTGGAAATCGTCGAAGAACCTGTAGGTGCCCTTGGCGAGCGGCCCGATGAACAATGTCACCGTCGAATTGGGCAGCACGATCTTCTCGCGGTTGAAATCGGCGCTCTCGAATTCCGACGGCATGCTGCCGCGGTTGGTCACCAACACCTTGAACTTGGTGTTGGCGGGGACCTTCAGCGCCACCGGCTCGAACTTGTGGTTTTGCAGCACCAGATGGAATTCGGGCATCGCTTCGGCGCCGGCCATGGTTGCAAAGGCGGCCACGCCCGCGAAAACCACTGCTGCCATGGTCAGTGTCAACCTGCGCATCGAACCGGATCCGTGCCTACGTGCGCACCACGACGGTGCTGATAGAAAATGCTAATCGTTCTCATTTATGGACGCAACCCTTGGCAGGTTGCAGCCCCACCGTGCCGAACGTTGTCGTGGTGCGCATGTCGGCGGGTCCGACATGCCAGCCGCATCGACAGCCACGGGCCGGAACCAGAATCACGCGCGAAACCGCTATTCTTGATGTTTTCACCCGGACAGGACGATGGCTGACACCATCCTGCTGGAACGCCATGGTCCGCAGGCGACCCTCACGCTGAACCGCCCGCAGGTCCACAACGCGTTCGACGACAAGCTGATCGCAGAGACGACGGCCGCCCTCGAAGGGTTGGCAGCCGACGCCAACTTGCGGGCTCTGGTTGTCACCGGTGCGGGCGCGACCTTTTCGGCGGGCGCCGACCTCAACTGGATGCGGCGGATGGCGCAGGCCGGCGCGGGCGAAAACCACGAGGACGCGCTACGCCTGGCGAAACTGCTGCGTACCCTGCAATTCTTCCCCAGGCCGACCCTCGCGCGGGTCAACGGGGCGGCCTACGGCGGCGGCGTGGGACTCGTGGCCTGCTGTGACATCGCGATCGGCGTGGACGGCGCGAAATTCGCACTGAGCGAAGTGAGGCTGGGCCTCGTTCCCGCCACGATCGCACCCTACGTGGTCCAGGCCATCGGCGCGCGTCAGGCGCGGCGGCTGTTCGTCAGCGCGGAAATCTTCGACGCCACGGAAGCCGCGCGCATCGGACTGCTGCACCGATGCGTCGCATCCGGCGACCTCGACGAAGCCATCGACCGTCAACTGCACTTCCTCGCCAAAGGTGGCCCCCATGCACAACACGAAGCCAAGCGGCTGGCGTTGCGTACCGCCGGTGCCGACCTGGACTCCGCCGAACGCATCGACGCCGAAAACGCCGAACTGATCGCGCGTTTGCGGGTTTCGCCGGAAGGCCAGCAAGGCCTCTCGGCGTTTCTCGACAAGCGTTCGCCGCCATGGATCAAGGGTTGACGACATGACCGGTTGCGAGGACTCGCCTGCGATTCACCGCTGCAAGCCCGGCCGCGTGTTCGGCAATCCCGGTTTTGTACCTCGCCCACTGGAATCCTGACCATGCACCCGCGCGTCCTCAATCTCGCCGATGTGGAACTTCAATCAGCAGCGCCGGAACGCTCGCCGCACGGCGAATCCGCGGAACACTACGACATCCGCCGGGGAGAAATTGCCAGCCGCATCGGCGCACGGATGCTGGGTTACCACCTGACCGTGGTCGCCCCGGGCAAACGCAATTGTCCGTTCCACAGCCACCGCGCCGAAGAGGAAATGTTCTTCATCCTCGAGGGCCGGGGCGAACTGCGCTATGGCGAAACGCGCCATCCCTTGCGCCAGGGCGACATCGTCGCCTGCCCTGCCGGCGGTCCCGAAACCGCGCACCAGATCATCAATACCGGCGATGTCGAGATGCGTTATCTCTCGCTCAGCACCATGGCACCCATCGAAATCTGCGAGTACCCCGATTCCGGCAAGTTCGGCGTGTTCGAAGATCTGCCCGAAGACGTCGACCCGACCCGAACGCGTTTTCGCCACCTTGCGCGACACGAAGACGCACGCGACTACTGGGAGGACGAATAGTGTTCGACCGCGTCCTGATCGCCAATCGCGGCGAGATCGCCTGCCGCGTGATCCGCACCTGTCGCAGGCTCGGCATCCATACCATCGCGGTGTATTCCGAAGCCGACAAGGACGCGCAGCACGTTCGCCAGGCCGACGAAGCCTGGCCGATCGGGGGGTCGCCACCAGCCGAGTCGTACCTGCGTGGCGAGGCGATCATCGAGGTTGCAAAAAAGACCGGGGCGCAGGCGATCCACCCCGGTTACGGATTCCTTTCCGAAAGCGCCGGTTTCGCACGGGCATGCCTTGAAGCGGGGATCGTTTTCATCGGCCCGGACGCTGAGAGCATCGAAGCAATGGGATCAAAATCAGCCGCCAAGGTGTTGATGGCAAAGCATGAAGTTCCGCTGGTACCCGGCTATCACGGCGACAACCAGGACAATGCGTTCCTGGCCAAACAGGCGCACAAGATCGGCTATCCGTTGATCCTGAAACCCGCGGCAGGCGGCGGCGGCAAGGGCATGCAGATCGTCCGCGACGATGCGGAATTTGCGGACGCGCTGGCCACCGCGCAGCGCGTGGCGCAAGCCGCGTTCGGCGACGTCACGATGTTGTTGGAACGCTACATCGAACACCCGCGGCATATCGAGTTCCAGATCTTCGGCGACCGTCATGGCCACGTGATCCACATCGACGAGCGCGAGTGTTCGGCGCAACGGCGCTACCAGAAGGTACTGGAGGAAACGCCCTCGCCTTTCCTGACTCCGGAGCGGCGCGCGGCGATGGGCGCAGCGTCGGTCGCGGCGGCGAAAGCCGTCGAGTACGTCGGCGCCGGCACGGTGGAATTCATCGTCGGGGCGGAAGGCGACTTCCACTTCATGGAAATGAATACCCGCCTGCAGGTCGAACACCCCGTCACCGAAATGACCCACGGCATCGACCTCGTCGAATGG